>JAOQIN010000025.1 GCA_026134085.1 Candidatus Methanoxibalbensis ujae | reverse complement strand
CTCTTCTTCAAGAAATAATCCGATTATTTCTTGAAGAAGAGGTGAAATCAACGAATTTTGAGCGAGTTATTGATGAAATAAAAGCTCAAAATGGCATAGTTGTAGTTCCGCATCCTTTTGATGATTTAAGAGGGAGTGCTTTACACCCTACGAGTGATGATGCTTCACTCTTTGATTGTGTTGAAGTGTTCAATTCAAGATGCATCCTCCGAAAGTTCAACGAGAAAGCGTTGGAATTCGCAAATTCGCATAACTTGGGAATGACAGCGGGAAGCGACGCACACACCGCAAATGAAATCGGGAATGCATTCGTTTCTGCGGATGTTGATGATATTTGGGATTTAAGGGAGGCGGTATTGAGGCGAGAAGTGAGCATCTACGGTAAGAAATCGCTTATTTTCAATCATTTACTTTCAAGAATATTGAAAAGATGGAGAAAATTATTACAATGAGTTTTCGCAGTTCATTTTCACAATTCCGTCTTTTCGCCTATTCGCCTTTTCGCTTCTCTGTCTGCGGTGAGAAATCCACTTCGCATGTCTGGACGAGCATGCCTTTGCTTTGCTCCCAGGGAGCTCCGACCTTTTTGAAGCCGTATTTTTGAATGACGCGCTCGCAGACCTTGTGTCCTACGAGGATATTCACGATGCCTTTGCATTTGAGCTTTTTTGCGAGAGCGATGAAGTGTTCGTAAAGGGCGTTTGCGACGCCTTGATTTCTGTGTTCAGGCAGAACAGCGAGCTGCTCGCCGAAGATGTTGCCTTCGGGCGTGAAAGAGAGCTTGTAGACGCCGACGAGTTTTCCAGCGATGCGAACGCCGAAGAAGGAATAGCCAGCGTCCATCTCACGCAAAACTTCCTCCTCGCTCATCGCACGCTTACGACGCCACTCCTCAGGATACTCGTATGCCCTCGGCCAGACCTCACAGTAGACACGGGAAATCTCCGCTGCGTCCTTCCTGCTGAGCTTCTCAACTTTATGCACAAGCACCACCTCTTCCCAGCACCACACACCACAAACTCACACGCCTCTACTTACTCCCGCTTTTACTTTTACACCCCCAACCTCTCTCTCGCACTCTGCGCTTGCACCGCTCTCGCCTTAAGGAAAAGCGTTTTAATTTCTGTGCTAAAATAAAATAAGATGAGGTATTCGGAGCTTGTGGAAGTCTGCGAGGAGATAGAAGCGACGACGAAGCGTCTGGAGATGACGGATTTGCTTGTGAAACTATTCAAGAAGACGCCTGCTGAGCTCATAGACAAGGTAATTTACCTGATTCAAGGGAAGATTTATCCCGATTTTGTCGGAATAAAGCTCGGAATAGCGGAGAAATTGGCGATAAAAGCGATTTCGCAGGCTTACGGCGTTGATAAGAACGAAGTGCTTCGTGATTTCAAGCGACTCGGCGACTTGGGGACGGTTGCGAAAGAGCTCGCAGCGAAAAGAACGCAAGCAGTTTTGGCATCCGCTCCGCTGACGGTTGAGCGAGTGCATGAGACGCTTGATGAAATAGCGAGGGCTTCAGGCGCAAGGAGTCAAGAGGCGAAAATAGGGTTGCTTGCGGGCTTACTCTCGGACGCAAATCCGAAAGAGGCGAAGTTCATCGTCAGAACGGTAACAGGAAAAATGCGGCTCGGAATTGCGGATATGACAATACTTGATGCGCTCGCAATCGCATACACAGGTGAAAAGGAAAACAGAAAACACATAGAGCGAGCATACAACACGAGTTCAGATTTGGGAGATGTTGCGAAAACTCTTGCAACTTCAGGCTTAGAAGGCATAAAAAACTACAAAATACGGGTGGGAAGACCGATAAGGATGATGCTCGCACAACGCTTGGCATCTGCGGATGAAATTTTGAATAAATTGGGTGGCGAGGCTGCTTGCGAGTGGAAGTATGACGGGGAACGCATTCAGATTCACAAGAAAGGGAAAGAGGTCATTCTATTCTCAAGACGGCTTGAAAACATAACTGAGCAATATCCTGATGTTTGTGCTACCGTGAGGGAGCATGTGCAGTGCAACGAGGCGATTATTGAGGGCGAGTGCGTCGCAGTGCATCCCGACACTGGCGAGCTGCTTCCATTTCAAGAACTAATGCATCGCCGTCGCAAGTATGGCGTTGAGGACGCTGCCAAAAAATTTCCCGTGAGTTTGTTCCTTTTTGATGTCCTTTACATGGACGGAGAAGACCTTACGCAGCAAGAATACATCGTTAGAAGGAAGAAACTTGAGGAAATCGTGCTTTGCGACGAAAGAATAAGGCTCACTGAAATGCTTCGCACATCAGATTTGAGCGAAGTGGAGCGATTTTTTGAGCATGCGATAGAAGCGGGATGCGAAGGTCTCATCCTGAAGGCGTTGAACGGCGTCTACCAAGCGGGAGCTCGTGGCTGGCTCTGGATAAAGTTGAAGCGAAGTTACCAGTCAAAGATGGTTGAGCCGATAGATGTTGTTGTCGTTGGCGCATTTCACGGCAGAGGTCGCCGTTCAGGCAGTTACGGTGCTTTACTTGCCGCCGTTTACGACAAAGAGAACGATGTTTTCACGACAATTTCAAAGGTTGGCAGCGGTTTCAAGGACGAGGATTTGGAGAATCTGCCGAAAATGCTTTCACCTTACGAGATTGAGCATGTGCATCCGAGAGTGAAGAGCGAAATAGAGGCGGATGTTTGGTTCACGCCGAGTGTAGTGATGGAAATAATAGGCGACGAGCTGACATTGAGTCCCGTTCACACAACCGCATTCGGTAAAATACGAGAAGGTGCGGGCATCGCAGTCAGATTTCCGAGATTCACGGGCAGATGGAGGTTTGATAAGTCGCCTGAAGACGCTACTACCGTTGAGGAAATCGTTGAAATGTATAAATCTCAATTGAAAAAGGTTGAATGAACGCTTGAATTGCTCATTCCTCAGTAGCTTCTTTTTCAATTTCTCCCGCTTCTCCCTTGTGTCCCGCACTGACATATTTTTTATATTCCTGCCTCTTACTCAAGAATGGTGAGGAGGAATGTGCAGCGTCGGGGGAGGAGACTTCAATTTGGAGGTTGAGGAGTTAGAGGCGGTGAAATACAAGTGCAAGGACTGCGGGAATGTGTTTGAGGCGATAGGCGAGGCTTTCAAGTGCCCTGCATGCAAGTCCCCGAATGTGGTGCGAGCGTGAGCATGAGGAGCGTGAGCATGAGTGAGCAAAAAGCGGTAGAGAGCAAGCAGGAGGAGGCGAGTGAGGAGAAACGACGGCGAAAACGGTGAGGAAAATTCCTCTCGGTGCGGATGAGATTTTGTTTGTGAAGGGGAAAGCGGGTGTGCTTGCGATTGCGAAGGTCGGCACGCAGCGGGAATTTCTGGTAGAGACGCCTGAAAAGGAGATTTTTCTCTTCGCCTCTCCAGAGGACTTAATTGTTGCCTCTGGCTTCTACGCCTCTTTGAAAAGCGATAGTAAAAGCAGTAGCAGCGAAAACGGTGGAAACAGCGGTGAGAGTGAAGTAAAGGAGCGTGCAGCGGAGAATGCATTACTGCGAGGTCTGAAATGCGTTATTTTCATGCTTCGTGAGTTGAATTCGCCGTTAATTGTGCTTCCGAAGGGGCATCCAGCAACGAAACGCCTCAGAACAGTTGTATCTGTTGGAAGGCGAATCGTTTTAAGCTGCGAAATCACGCCAGGGACGCATCCCGAACAGCACTTGCTCTGCTCCCCTTCAGAGTTCAACGGCGTTGAAATCCTCGCTTACAAAGGCGGTGTGTTGCTCAAAGGTCTCAGCGACGCCGTGAGCTTGGAAAAGGTTTCACTGAATTGAATTATTCTTCCTCCAATCGTGTGTTACCGATGTCAGCATAACGCAAACGCTTCTTTTCCCTTCCGACCTCGTATTCCATTTCTTCCATGTGAGCATATCTTAAGACGCTTCCCACCCTCTGAGCTTGCCCCAGGAGGTGTTCAGGCACGAAAACAAGTGCATTCGTCGGGCAAACTTCCACACATTTTGGATTTTGACCGCATAAATCACACTTTATCGGCTCATCCACCTCAGGATGCACGAAAATCGCACCAAAAGGACACGATACTACACAATTGTAGCAGGCGGAACATCTCTCCTTGTCTATAATGACAACGCCACTACCGTCATTAATACGAATCGCCTCTGAAGGGCAGTTCGCCATGCATTTCGGCGATTTGCACTGCCTGCAGAACACGGGCATCCTCACGACAGGCTGCGGATAAATTGAAATTACTCTCAGCGCCGCCTTCTTCGGATTCAGCACGCCAAACTTCTCCAAAGAGCATGCAAGCTCGCAGAGACGGCAGCCTGAACACCGCTCCGGAATCACCGCAAGCCGCCTCATCCCTCGCCACCTTCTCCTTTTACCGCTTTTGCATTTGCCCCTTAGCTATCTCCAGCAAGCCGACCTTCGCTCCTCTACTTCGCAAGACTTAAAAAGATTTTCCATACAGGGAAATTAACTAAATAACCGTTATTCAAAAATATTTCCACACTATTTACCACCTTTTGACATGCTCATCATATATCTAATGCCCCTTTTCGTGAGTCTTTTACCTCCATTCGCATCTTCAAGCATTCCTATCTCGCTCAAATGCTCCAAATAACGCCTCATCTCTTCCTCGCTTATGCCGAAGGATGATGCCATTTTCTCAATTTCCGTGAAGTCAAACGCACCCGCATAAATGAGTGCGAGAATCTGATTTTCAATGTCTGAAATGTCCTTCTCAACGCTGTATTTGCTCAATATTTCACCAATTTCCTTCTTCAAAGTGCTTATTATGTCTCCTTTTGATATGATTAGTGAGGATTTAACCTTTGAGTCCTCGTCAATATATTCTATTGAAATAGCGGCATATTCTACTCCCTTATATTTGCCCCTCTTCTTCTCCTCAACATTCACAACAACATCCCATTCTATTCGCTTTTGACCCTCTCTGTCTATGAGCCACAGTGCGAAAGGCGAGAGCTTCAGTATGCCCTTACGCAGTCTCATTTCCTTTGTGAGCGATGGTGCGAAGAAAACGCTGAATTCCTTTGCATTCATTCGCATGAGTATCTCACGCTCAAAGTCATTTATCGCTTCAGCTCGCATCTGAACTTGAACATAAGCAAGCTGAGAGCCTTCTTCACCTGAAAACTCACTTTCATAACCCAATATTAACTCCTCCTCACTTACTCTCTTCACATCTTTTATACTGCTTATATTGATTTTTAGGGCTTCTTCCCCCTTTTTTTCACTTCTAATCTTTCCAAATAATCCCTTCTTTTGCTTTGATTTCATTTCATAGAAAAATAATGTATTATTTTCAAGAACTAACTTTCCCTCCCTCCAAATGTCCTCGCCGACGATGCGAAATCTCATTTATCCTTTTCCTCCTCCAACACAGATTAAATCCATTCCTTCCTAACACCGCCTCCTCTCCCTTCTGCACCTTCCGCAACGCCTTCTTTAGCCACTCTCGCTTCCGCTTCCGAGCCTCGCCGACGACGAATGAAAAACACCGCAGTGGCGGCACAGCAAACGGCGAAGAGCAGAAAGAGAAAGAAGAAATTGAGAGCGGAAAACCCCTCCGCAGTGGCTTGCGCAGATGCGTTTTCGGTGGTATAGGACGCTTGAGAGGCATTTGAGGGGGATGGCGAGCGAGAGATTGATGTGGAGGCGTTAGAGGTGGAGGGAGAGGTGGTTTGATTCGGTGGATTTGGCGAGGGAGACGAGGAAGGCGAAGTAGGCGAGGGAGTCGTAGGTGGCGAAGGGGAGGGGGAGGGAGAGGAGGATACAAATACACGCATCACTTTCACATGATCTCTGGAGGGTTGCCAGCGTTCTATCATCTCTTCAGGCGAAAGCACCAAGTAGATTGCACCTTCACTGCCAACGAAAATCTCACGAATGCTTCCCCGCAAGGGTTTTGCAACACCAACGACGAAAATCGTATCGCCTTCTCTGAGAGCGAGGTGAAAACGGTCATCTACATGCACGAAATCGTGATATATGTCATAATGCCACGGACTTTCAACCCTCACAATCACCTTTTTCACTACTCCTAATTCAAATGTCTCGTTGGGAGATTTGAGCAGAATTGAGTAATTATCAAGCCCACTATTATGCAGAATCTTATCTATTTTACCCTTCAATGTGATTGTTTCGTTTGTGTAAGCACTGCTACTGAGGAATTCTTCAAAAGAGAGGGCGTATCTGCTCGGCGGAATCGGCGCATTTTCAAAACCGAGAACTTCCTCTTTGTCAGGGATGCCATCTCCGTCGGTGTCCGCTTTCTTAGGGTCTGTGCGAACGCCGTAAGTGCCGTAAATCTCCTCAGAGTCCAAGAGACCGTCGCCGTCGCTGTCTGCTTCCGCAGGGTTTGTTCCGTAGATACTGACCTCTTCGCCGTCGCTCAGACCGTCGCCGTCGCTGTCCTTCACAGTGGGATTTGTCTTTGCTGAAATCTCGTCGCCGTCGCTCAGACCGTCGCCGTCTGTGTCAGAATTCGTGGGGTCAAGCCTGTAAAGCGAGGGTATTTTACCGCTCCGCTCTACAATTTCGCTGCGAACTTTATCCCTGTCGTTCTCTTCAGGTTTAATTTCGCTCATTTGCGTCTCATTTCCAGTGTCAATGTATGCAATAATCTCGTCAAGGTCGCTTAAGCCGTCGCCATCCGTGTCGTCAGAGAGCGGGTCGGTGCGAAAGCCGAACATTCCCGTCGTTTCAGCAAAATTTGAGATGCCATCGTCGTCGGTGTCAGGGTCAAAAGGGACATATTCACGCTTGTATTCCTCCAAGTTCGTCAAGCCGTTGTAGTTGTAATCCTTTGAGGCATCTGAAGCGTCGTTAGGGTCAAGTCCATGCTCAAGTTCCCAGCCATCGGGGATGCCGTCGCCATCAGAGTCCTTCTTCAGTGGATGCTGTCCCGAAGAAACTGTGAAAATAACGCTCAATACCAGTAGCACAGCACAGAATAATAGCAAGAATGAACGCCCCACCATCCCCCTCACATCCTTATTCTCACGAAAATTTATAAAATTACCCGATTTGAAAATCAAATTGAAGACATTTGAAAAATTTTTGCCCCTCTTCACATCTCTTTAAACACACATCTGCTTGGGGTCACATCTCGGTATTAACAGGGCGAATGCGAATCTCTTCACATCTCTTTAAACACACATCTGCTTTTCCTCGCTTTCCTCCATGCATGGCTCATTTTTCCATTGCGAGCCACCATTGACACAAATTATTGATGCAAATAATGAAATATAAGAACGATAAAGCCATTAAGCATCGCAAACTGCTCTCTCCTATCGCCTTTTTACCCTCTTCCGTCCTGCTAAATATGTATAAGAGGACATACAAAGAGAACAGAATGAGTGGTGCAAATATCTTAAAATGCTCTGCAAACGGAAATAAGTGGTAAAATGGATTTAGTTCCCTCACGCCTGCTGTCGCTAACGCAATTTTCGTCGTGACCAAATCAAGCATATTAAATACGAAATACGGGATGAAAAAGAGGAGCATTCTGCTGATATAGTAGTCCCCTTCGCCCTTTAATGTCCTATTCTCCTTCATCTGTCTGTAAGAAAATCCCGAAATAAAATTATATAAATACTATTGCTTTTCTTTCCTCCCGCACTTCCTTTGCCTTAAATAATACAAATGCAATACTATGATGCTTTCATTAACTTAAGTGTTAAATATTTTTATCCAAATAACTTTCAAAAACTTGCAACTATTTGCCCTATATTTGCAAAATCTCTGCTTTTCCACTTTTATTTGGCTCACTCATCCCCGCATTCAAAGCGAAGATACCCTTCTGCCTCTTCACGCTCCCGCTCCAACGACGACAACAACGACAACGGCGGCGAGAAGCAAATGCTGCGTAGAGAGCGAAATGTGAGCATAAGTAAGAGAGGGGCGAGCAGTGAGCAGAGAGGAGGTGGGAACGAAGACAGTGCAAGGGCAAATCAAATTTTCTTTTTGTGAATGTGGAGCATTTTTCCCACTTTTCTTCGCCTCTCTTCTTTCAAGAAATCGGCAATTACCTTATGAGGAATGCCCATTTTCTTCGCTATATCCTCTTCTGTGAAGCCTTTTGCCAGCAAATTCCTCAATATTCGCACTTGAGATGGATTTAATGCCTTTTTATGTATTTCTTCTCCCCCTTCTACGCTTTCCATTCCACTCACCACACCACTCATCAGCATTGAAAAATCGCCTTCCTTCTCCTTCATCCTCTTCTTAACCTCTTCAGCGAGGCGCTTTGCATAAGGAATCCTCCCTGCTTTCTCTCTCTTCCTCCTCCTAACCTCCTCTAACGCCTCCTCAAAAGCGTGTTGCACCTCAATATCCTCTTCGGATGCGAGTGCCTTTGATATTGCGGACTCTGCACCCTCTTCTCCCCGCTTTGCGAGAGCAAGAGCGGCGCCGATGCGAATTTTCTTGTTTTTATCGCTTAAAGCACGAATAAGATACTCTTTAACTCCCTCTCCCTCAATCTTAGAAAGTATTTCCACCACTTTCTTCTGCAATTTATCCTCTTTCAACGCTTTTATTAAGTGTGGAACAGCCGAAATTCCGATTTTAAGAAGAGCTTCTTTCGCACTCTCAACGACAAAACGAGATGCGTCTCCGAGTGCTTTTATGAGTTTTTCAACTGCACTTGCATCTCCTATCTCGCCGAGCGCCCAAGCAGCACTCGCACGAACCTTCTCCGAAGGGTCGTCAAGCAGAGAAATGAGATGCTTAACGGCACGCTCATCCTTCAATTTTCCGAGAGCGGAGACCGCACACCAGCGCACTTCTTCGTCCTCTTCTTTTGACGCTTCAATTAACGGCTCAAATGCTCCTATATTTGCGAGAGCCTGTGCGGCACACCAGCGCACCTCAAAATTCTTGTCGTGCAGTGCTTTTGTGAGAGGTTCTATTGCATCCTTCATGCGTAGATTTCCGAGAGCGAGAGCAGCACCCTTCCTCACTCTCGCCTTCTTAGCGCTTAACGCCTGAACAAGTGGCTCAAAAGCATCCATCCCCATCTTTCCGAGAGCGGCGACAGCCTTCTCACGCACGCCTCTGTCCTCATCGTTCAGTGCTTTTATGAGTTTTTCAACCGCCTTCGCATCTCCTATCTCGCCAAGCGCCTGAGCAGCACTTGCACGGACATCCGCATCCTCATCTTTGAGCAAAACTTCTGAAAGAGGTTCTACCGCCTGAGCGTCTTTCAATTTTCCGAGAGCATCCGCAGCGCACTTCCGCAAGCGCCAGTCGTCATCGTAAAGTGCAACAATGAAAGGATGTCCTTCCTTGAATCTGCGCAGCTCCCGCTCCTTTTCTTCTTCCCTCCTTTTCTCCTCCGCTAATTCAACGATGTAGCGAGCAAGCTCCTCAAACACCTCAGATGGCTTCCTGTCCTTTCGCACATATCTGTTCGCTCCTTTGTTCAGTGCTTCCATCGCAACTCGCTCTTCACCCCTTCCCGTGAATATAATGAATGGGGTTTTTATGCCTCTTCGCCTCACTTCCTCCAAAAACTCTATTCCACTCATATCAGGCATCATATAATCAGAAATAATCACATCAAAATCACAATCCTTTAGCAACTCTAAGCCCTGTTTCGCCGATAGTGCGGGTGTTATTTCTATGTTGTCGTATCCCATACGCTTCAAAAATATGTTCGTCACATGTATTGCCCCCTCCTCATCATCCACATATAACACCTTTATCTTCCTCCCCTTCCTCTCCTCATCCTCCATTTCTACTCACTTCTTCTATTTCTGAAATCCAAACTCAAATCCTCTAATTCCCTCCTCCTCTTTTTAAGACTCCTCTTTTTAGCACTCAATTAATTTCATCTTCGGATGATTTTCCATTATTTTAAAATTTATTAAAGATATTGCAAAAGGAAATTTCAACAAAACAAAGAAAAGTAGCTCGTTTTTGCTTATGATGAAAATACCCGGAACTTTGAAAATACTCAAAACTTGGAAACCTCATCAGAGCTTTTCTTCACAGCTCTTCCTCTGACACTTCGTTTCTATCTCCTACAGATTCGCTTCCTTTCACATTTGTTATCTTCCGCTCTTCCCTTATCCTATCTATATCTTCTCGTATTTCTTTCGCAAGAAGCAGCAAATCTTCCACGCTTAAATTTCCCAGCTCTTCCATCTCATGCATCAGCGCAGTCTCTTCCTCCTCTTCTTCCGACCCAATCTCCTTCAAACGACTCAGCAATTCGTCCGTGCTTGAGTCTCCTTCCCCTTCCTCTCCACTCACGACCTTCTCATTTTCCGACTCCTCTTCCTCTCCTTCCTCTTCCTTTTCCGACCACCAATCTTCAATCGCTCCTATCTCTTCCTCAGAAGCGCTAAAAGGGTCTCCTTTCACAGGTGAAGACAACGATGCATCAATCTCACCGCTCTCCTCATCCACGCCTTCTCGCATAACTTCTTCCATCATTCCCCTTTCTTCCCCTTTCTCTCCTTCATCCTCTCTCCTCCTACTACCACCACTACTACCGCCACCTTCTCGTCTCCATATCCTAAACATTTCTCATCACCTCTCCAGCACACTCACGGCGTCGCCGACGACAAGAAAGGCATCGTGAATATTTTTGAAGCGAGAAGAGGCATCACAAACGATATTAGAGCAGAGAGAGCGAAGAGAACGGAAGCGTACGCACATAATTTGTAATTGCTTCCCCCGGATGCGTATTTTGAAGCGAGAGAGTTCGCAATAGTGAGGACAAATACGGCAAACATCACATATTTTGAGATGAAAGAAATGTCTACACCGCTTATATTATATCCAAAACCTGAAGGTATTCCACCAATCACCTCTGGTGATACCTTTTTTAATATTCCCGATAACCATTTATTGAAGTGCAAAACGATTTCATAAATGAACATTAGAATACCGCATGTGCTAACATGCAGCGGAATCATGAGGTTAATGAAGCCATTTGCCACTAATTTCCTGCGAGCTCGCAGCAGAGTTATGCCCAAAACGGAGTGAGATGTCACTTTACCTATCTCAACAGGGTCGCCTCCGAGATTTATTGCGTCAAGAAATACCCTCACATATTTGTTCACGAGTTCAGAACCCGTTTCACCCATGAAATAATACCAGCAGACACTCGGATTTATGCCATTTACAAGCCTTTTATACAATCTGTTGACAAATTCTTCAAGAGAACCTACCGCTTTCTTGTCAAGTCTGCTTATCGCAACTGCGAGCGTCGTGCCTGTTATTCCTGCGGTCGCTCCCAAACTCTTCAAAAAAGGCGAGAGGTCCCTGTCCCTTCGCTCTATGTTGCGAGCATCTTTCATCGCAAAAAATCCCATCGGTGCAAGCAAAATTGAAATAGTGAGAAATATTATCCACTCATCCGCACCACTTATCAGCAATATAACAGGAAAAATGAAGGTAGAAGGAATCAAAAATATGCCCATTCTCCTCAATAATTCCTGCTCTCTTGACTTCACATCCAAAGAATGCACAACTTTCTCATATGGTGCTATCCTATATATGATATAAACACCGAAAAAGGCGACAAAACAGAGAATAATTCCGCCTAAGGTTGCGAGAAATTGCAAATTTCCGATCTTGAACATCTGGAACATTGAGCTCGTGAGGAATACAGAGATGACCGTCGTGACAGAAACGAGAAGGGCGGAATAGCCATCCGTCCATTTCCTGAGCGATTCCACATCGCCCGTGTATTTGTTCGTGTATTTCTCAACCATGTGCTCCGCCTCTGTGCGTAGGAATTTCTCTTCGTCCTCTCCTGTTGAGAATGCATTTGATAAACGAATGAGAAAATCTTTCAATGCAGGATGAGTTGCAGTTTCAGCAACTACTTTGCATGCTTCAGCGTAATCATAACCGTAATTCCTCACTAATAAATACACTCTTCTCAAATATACCGCTGTGATTCCTTCTTGTTGCGACGCTAATTCTATTATTTTATTCCTTCCTATATCCGCAGTCGCAATAGAAGACATGTAAGTAATTATATTAAGGAGGTCAAGCATCATCGCTTGGTCCTCTTTTATCTTCGAACTGAAATCAAACCACTTTATACGCTTCTCATTCTTCCTTACCTTTTCCGCTCCTTCCGCATGTTCTTCCATTACTTCCATTCCTACTTTCCCCTTTTCCACAGCATTTTCACTCATATCATACCCTCTCTCTCTATTTTTGCTATCACATTAAAGAGTTCATAGAAATTAGTTATGCCGGATTCGTGTATTTTCTTGAGTATATTCGCCCTTTTCTCCAATTCCTTGTATATTTTACGCTTTTTATTGTGAGGAATTCCTCGCTTAACCGCTATTTTCTCCTCCAACATATATGAATTCATGTTTCCAGTGAACTCAAAAGTGTCTGTTGCAGGGTCCCACCTGAATACTTCTATGTAAGAGAATGAGTCTGAAGGAGGGTCGTAACCGACAATCTCACTCACGCTCGTCACACGCCTGACCAATTTCCCTTTCAAGCGCACCGCATTCTGAATAATCACAAAATTCAGGTTGTCTATGTATGTCTTAGGCACTCTTATCGGGTCGCCTGTGAGCCTTTGAATCAACTTCTCAACACTCGCAGCATGAAATGTCGACATAACAGCATGCCCTGTCTGCATTGCTTGAAACGCAATGTTCCCTTCAATACCTCTTATCTCACCGACAATAATCAGGTTGGGTCGCTGTCTCAACGCCGCTTTAAGCAAATCAAACATCTCTACGCTTGAAGTCTCGCTTCCTTTCCGCTCTCCTGCCGAGCGAGTTACCTCTCTCAACCAGTTCTTATGTGGTATTTGAACCTCTGGCGTGTCTTCAATTGAAATGATTTTAGCATTAGGAGGCACGAAAGTGGTGATTGCGTTAAGTGTTGTCGTTTTACCCGAAGCGGTCTCGCCTGCTATGAAACAATTCATGCCATCACGAAGAGCAATCCAGAAATAAGCAGCCATTAAGTAGTTGAAAGTGCCGAATTCAATAAGCTGAAGGACGCTTAAAGGCGTCTTACTGAACTTTCTTATCGTAAAGTTTGAGCCTTTCTTTGATATGTCCCTGCCATATACAATATTTATACGAGAACCGTCTGGCAGTGTTGCATCAACAATCGGATTCCTGAATGAAACAGGCTTTCCTATCTTCTCAGAAAGCTTCAGAACGAAATCGTCCAGCTCCTCTTCACTCTCAAATACAATCGGAGCCTTCAAAGATTCAAATATCTTATGCTCTATAAATATATTTCCGAGACCCGAACAGGAAATATCTTCAATATAAGGGTCATGAATAAAAGGCTCTAATATTCCCAATCCGACCTTATCTCGCACCATCAGATATTTAATTGCACGCAGTTCAAATGGAGTTACAGGAATTTTACCATGTCCATCCAAGAATAATGAGCGTAATGCGTTGAAAATACGAGAAAATTTTGAGCCGTTGTTCGGCTCTCTCAATCTCAAGCTCGCAGCTCGCAGAAGCATTCCTCTCCTACCGACATATTCACCGCCGTTCAAATGAACGACCTCACAAACTTCATCTATGCACTTCTCAAGAATTTTTCGTTGCTCCTCCTTACTGCGAGGCTCTTCATATTTATCAACGAGAAGTGCTATCCTCTTCTCCACCTCCGCAATCAAATCGCTTAAATCTTGAAACAAATGAGGCTCTATCGGTATGTAATAATTGCGAGCATCATTCTTGTCAGGGCATATATGCACCGCTATCTCATCACTCACAGGATAAATAACATTCGGATCCTTCATTTCTTTGAGCTTTCTTGATAATTCCTTGTAAAATTTAGGTGTTCCTATTCTCTCTAAAGGAATCATGTGAAGATATTGCAACACATATTTGTTCTTTTTTACTATCTCTTTCCCCTCCGGAGGCAGTATGCGATATAATCCACACTTCATTAAATCGTGCTCTGCAGACACTTCCACCTTGTTCAATGAAAAAGGCGCCTCCATTCGGGGCATCCTTTCCCATCTCACCCCCTTCAGACGCTCTACTCTCTTCAGCCCGACATGCCAGCTGACTCCTCAATCACACCACGCAACAACACGCATCTCACTGCGACTTATGCACGAGCCTTTGAGATGGGCAGTATGCGCAAGCCAATCTCAGGCTCAACTTCAAAAGCGACGATGTTTCCCGTTGTTTTCTGCGCTCCTCTTATCTTCGCAACTTCCAATGTCCTCACGAGTTTATCACCGACCTCTTCCTTGTGCAAGCTGAGATGGGCATCGCATATTGAGCGCACTCTTGTGAGCAATTCCTCGCCGAAAGCGTATGTATGCACCGTTACAAAGATGGTTTTACCCTTATCACATAAATGTTTACAGGCAGTAAAGAAATTTAATATATCTGATTCTGCCGTATTTGTCACAAAAACGGTGAGAGAATCTATTACTATAGCTTCTGTATTCTTTATTTCCATGTCAGCAACGATATAATCAAGGAAAGGAATATCCGAAGCCCATTCTAAACCCTCCACATGAATCGGATATATTTTCAATTTGCCAGAGATGAAGTAATCAGTTACATCAAAAGAGAGGCTTTTCATCTGCTTAAGCAGGCTTTTAATCGTGTTTTCTGTGGTATAAGTGGCGAAGCAGAAGCCTTGTTGGAGTCCTCCCCACATTAATTGCTGCGTTAATACACTCTTTCCAGTGTCATTCGCACCCTCAATGAGCGTTAAACTTCCCGCAGGAATGCCTCCTCCCATCTTTTTATCTATTTCCGTGTTCCCAGATGTGATTATCTCCTTCTTTTCGTATGCTGAAGTCAGCTTTATCTCTTCCTCATCCATCTCTTCCTCCACTTCCTCCTCTTCTACCATGCTATCCTCACCTCCTACCCTCCTTTTACAATTCTCTTATGTAAAATCTCATTCAAAAATACCGCTCTTACTTTTAAAATTTTTGAAAAATATTGCTAAATATGCTGAAATTATGGGAAAGAAAATTATATTTCGGTTTTAAATGCAATAATTATTGAACTAATTAGTAAATAGCAAGCATTCTGAGGCGAAAATAGAGCGAAAGTGTTAGTAGAGGATGAGGAGCGTAATAATATGAAATATTTGGTGTTGCATCGCTGCATTTAAGTGAAGAAGTAAGAGGAGGCGGATATACCATTCGGCGTGACGACTTCAATCCAGCCAGTGGTGCCGCTTTCTATCCTCGGCAGCACACGAATCCATATTTTCATCTGCTCGTCAGGGTCAAAATTGCGAGGATTCACGGAATCCGGTGAAATACTCACGACAGTCCAGTGGTCATTCTCAGGTGGATACTTCTCTGTGTATGGAATCCACTTGAATGTATATCCCTTTGCTGCACCTACAATGTCATAATACACGAAAACATCAATATACTTGAAATCATCATTCAATATTTTCGTTTTCCCTGTGTTATTAATTACAACAGTAATATTCTGTGCGTTGCTAACACTCACATCCACTATCTCTATTTCTGTCTTCAATTTCCCATTTTGCATCTCATTTGCTTTCTTAAATGATTGAGAGAGCGTGTTCATCGTGAATATCGTGCTTGTAGCAAGCAAATAAGAAGAAAAAATGAGAATTGCAACGAAAACAATTGTCGCAAATATCGTCCCGAAGCTCATTTCCGCCCTCTTCTCCCCTTCTCTACCCTCTTCCCGCTACCTTCCCTCCATTTTTCTCATTCTCTCCTTATTATTCCCATCTATTCCCAATTTTCCATTATTTTTTCATTTTTTAATCATATAGAGAACTCATCTTCGTCGGATACAGCATTATAAAGGACGATTTTCACATAATAATCGCCTGATGATGGCGTCTGGTTTATTGTAATTTTGAGAGTTTCTTTGGCATCCCACCTTCCATCGCCGTCATCGTTCTCTATGCTGTAATTCCAAGAAGGGCTTGTGGAAAGCGCAGCGTCATAAGGTATTCGCCTGAAATTACTTGTCTCTCCGAAGAACACATCTGTGTTTTCTATCGCAGCGATGGATGTAGAGCCTGTGTTTTTCACCCAAATATAGAAATAAGAGGTGTCATTTGCTTCAGCAATAATTTCAATAGAAGTTTCAATCCTCTCGCTAAGCTCGCTACTGCTCATTACAAATGATGAAATCGCTCTTGAAACCGCAGGATATATCGCAGAAATCACCATAGCAGCACAAATCACGCATGCAATCGTTATTATTGACACTGATATTGCACTCTCACTCATTTCCTCTCCCGTTCCGCTCGCTCTTCTCCCGCTCTTACTCTTCTTCCGCTTCCTCCTGTTCTCGCAGCATGCAGCGTGTCAGAAGAAATCTTTCAAAAGCGTGAAAATCTCCTCATTTCTGCCTGTTAGTATTCTGTCAAGGTCGTAGAGCGCAAGAATACAAAATTTCGTCTCCACTTGCTCCTTATTAAAAGCATGTGGAATTTCCGCAATTTTAAGCAAAATATCCTTCTCTCTTGCTGAAAGATGACCTATCATGCCATACAATTCTATAATTTGAAGCATTTTATCCTTACCTATCATCTTAATTGTTCGGTCTGCCCACTGCATTAGGCGAGAAATCGTGAGAATGTCCATCACACGCTCACCGCCCTTCCTACTTACATCTGAAATTTTGAGTGCTGCTTCCTTTGTTTTTGTCTCTTTTTGCTCGCTCCACGCTTGCACGCCACCCATCTCGGTCACGAAACTCTCGCCACTCTCGCTCTCTGCACGCTCTTCACTCCTGACCTCTTCCGCTTCTCTTGAGGCTTCACCAGTTTGCTCCAGCATGCCATACGCAAGCTCACTCGCTCCTTCCGCTGCCTCGCTCGCTTGAAGTGCAGGAGACGCCTCTTCAAACATACCTTCCGCTTCGGCATGCTGTTTTTCAAGTTTCTTTTTCAGCTCTTCCAACCCCTCATGCAGACTTTCAAGGCGATTGCTCAAATCTTCCTCCAAAAATCGCTTCATCCTCTCTAAATCCTCCTTCAAAGCGGACGCCTCTCCTTCCTTCTCCCCTTCCTCCCGCATAGAACGCAGAGAACCGTGCAACGCCTCCACCAGTTTGAGCATCTCCTTCAGGTTCTCCATACCTTCTTGCAGATTTTCAATGCGATTGCTCAAATCTTCCTCCAGAAAGCGACGCAGTGCATCAAAATCCTCTTTTAAAGTCATCTTCTCCCCCTCCTCCTCTCCTCTCAACATCTCCACCATCTCCTTCAATTCTTCCAGTTCCCTCTCTAAATCCTCAATTCTCTCCTCATCCACACCCCCTATTTGCTCTTTACCTTCTATTATGCTTCTCAATTGCTCTATTTCCTCCTCCAATTCCTTTATTTTCCCTCCATCTTGCATCATTTTCTTCAAATGCTCAACTGAATCTTCCAAATATCTCAATCTTTCTTCATCAATGCTCGCTCCTTTACCGCTCACCGCCTTCAGATGTTCAATAGATGCAAATGGATTCTCAAGCAAGTTCATTGACTCTCGCAAATCAACAAGAATGCTCTTTATCTCTCCCTTCAGCACCTTTATCTCCTTCTCCAACGAGTTTATTCGCTCTATCAACTCCATTTCCTTCACCCTTAAAAGAGGAGGAAAAAGGGGAAAAAAGAATTAAAAATTTTCCCTCTCTTTGTGTGTTGTTGAGTCAGTGTAAGGTCATAACATAGTCTATTGCTGAAGGTGCCTTTCTTTTTACTGTCAGCGTAGCACCTGATGCCGGCTTCACTTCCACTTGGAACTCTTCATTAGTACTGACTCCGCCCTCAGGAACAACCAGTGTTACCTCCGCCTTCTCTCCAAGTTCAAGTAGATTATCGGAATCTCCGTATCCCTCAGATCCAACTATGTAATATGTCCATTCACCTTCCTGCATCGGAAGCTTTTTGGTATCACCCATATTATGTGCATCACCGCCTTTGTCTACATATTCAAGTGAACCAATGTATGTGTTTGAATCTGCGTATGAGAGTGTGATGCCATCCATATCCATCGGATGTTCTCCCGCTGTCAGTTGCAGATAGAATTTCACTATCGTGAGTTTGTCACTCTTCTGTGTTCCATCATATTGCCACGTATAAGTGCCATTAGATTGCACATAGATTTCGTATGATGTGACGTTATGCCAATTTACAAACTCTATGTTAGTAATATCTATCGCTGGTTTATTATTAAATATGCTGGTAGTGACATCTGTCCAATCAGCGTATGAATTTGTATTTGTGACGTTAATGTAAGTGGTGTATGTGTTTGTGTCATTCTTATATGTTACACTGACATTAACCCACCAGGGGGCGGTTCCATTATCTACAACTGCTTTAACGTATGTCTTTGATGCACTTGTCAGTGAGAGCAAATCATAGAAAGTGCCAGTATCTATGAATCCTAATGTTCTATTACCACTGTCATTCCCTGGCGACTTTTTCCAGCCATAACCGATGACATCACCTGCCAACTCAACGGAAGAAGTTGCTTGCTCAACGCCTGTATGGACGACCTCTTTTGATTTCTGCGTTGTGAAGAAACCTGCGTTAAGGACGACATAGCTGAACACTGCTGCAACTACGACGAAAGCGGTCAGAACAATAGCAGCTTCAAGACCCGTGAATCCCTTTCTTTTCCGAGACACTTCTCCTTTTCCCCTCATTCTATCACCTCCCACCTGAAAGTTCTCTGCAGACGCTTTAAAAAGTTCGCATAAACTCAATTTTTCCGTCAAATTCTTGAAGCAATTAAATCAAAATTATAAAATTTTTTTATTGTTGGGAAAAATATAAATGGAGAATATTGGAAATGGAGAGTGGATGGAAACACTTCGGCGGATATTCGGGAACAGCACGCACCTCAAACTGCTGCTCTTATTCTACAACGACAACGCATATTTTGACAACATCACGGGTCTGACGAAGCAGTTGGGGAAGAGCCATGTGACCGTTCGCAAGGTTGTGAATGACCTTGTCCGTGCGGGCGTCCTCAAGGAGCTTGACATCGGGAAGTCAAGGGTCGTGATGCTCAACACAGACTCTCCATGCACGAAGGCAGTTTTTCAATTCCTGGGCGAAATTAAGAAGATAGAGGAGGAGAAGCGTAAAGAGACACCTAAGGAGCGGTTATTCAAGATGTATTAGCTTGCGTTAGTTGCGAGAGATGCAAGCAACCCTCAGCCTTAGCCTCAACCCCCACCACTCGCCTCGCCAGTCATATCCACGCCTGCTGATTCCATTTCTTCAAAATAGCAGTCCTCGCAGAGAATCCGTCCCTCTATCTCTATGTAGTCTTTCACTTCCCGACCGCACCGCGAACACTTCACCATTTCACATTTAAATTCAAATTCTCTCTATATAAAACCTCTCTCTTCCTCCCCGCATTTACTTTTCTCGCCTACCATTCCACGACACTCTACCCGCATTGCTGCTCTCTTCCCCCTCCCTCTTCCCTTCCCCCCCCTCGCCTTGCCCCGCCCCTGTTTGCTCCTACTCGCTTAGTGTTGCCCACGCCTCACAGCCAAATCGGCGTCAGTTATTGAGTTTTCTCCTTCTCTCCCGCAGTGCTTTGAAGAAGCGTTTTCCTTTTCGTGAGGCATCCACGCTGAACTGTTCCAAGCCTGGGACGATGACACGCACAACAGGCACGCCCAGCTCTTCTCTTGTGAGTTCAACGAAGAGAGCGAGTTTGAAATTACGCCTTCGCAGCGCCTCAAGTGTTATTTGAATGTCCTCAGAGATGTCTTTCGCAGAGATGTCCTCAATCTCTTCAAATGATTTCATCGCAGCGGGGGAAAACCAGTGCTTGTTTATTTCTTTCATTCGCTCGTAGCCTACGGAACGCATCGCTTTCACTTGTGCTGCGATGTCTTCCCTTGCTCCTTGTATTTGAACGACACGATTTTGAGCGACCTCTGTCAATGCTCGTGCTACTGCGACAGAAGGGTCAAGGTGCGTGCCGACGCCGAAAGTAAGAAAAGCAGCATCGCACAGCTCAACATCGTCAGCAACCGCTGCGACCGTCGGGATGCCTATATCTGAAGTGATGTCATGCAAATGGATTTTGATGTTTGCACGCTCAAAACGCTCAATCAACGCTGCGAGCCTCTCAGGAACAGAATCGCATGCTATTCCCGCTGTTTTTCGTGATGCTTCCGCCAAGCTCCACGCATCCCGCTCTATGACCTCAAGCAAGCCGTGAAGAATCGCCTCCTCAAGCGTGTTTCCTGATGCGAGACCGTTCGTGTTGCTTCTGAAAATGTGCATCGCACCCGCATCGGAAGGGTTGTAAGGGTGAAAAACCGCATTCGCAGGCACTAAATACTCCTCGCCGTCAAACAGATTTTTGGCGGAAACCCATTCTAAAACGAGGTTACGAGCATCAATCTTCGCAGGCAAGATAAGCGAGTTTGGGTCTATCGCACCTTCACCTTCAAGCTCGTAAAAAGAGCCTCTCACCAAATCTTCAGAATGCATCTCCGCCGAATATCTCTCAAACGATTCCATCATCGCTGAAACTTTCGCCTCTACCGCTGTTGTCCCTTTCCCTGAATGCACGCTTACCGCACCTTTCCTCGCACTCGGTCTCATCGCAGAGAATACTGGAATCCCGACCCTGTCCAAGCCCGTGATGTCTGCTATTCTCGTGACGCCTGCAACGCTCAATTTCGGTGAAAATCGGCGCAGCGTCTCCTCAGGCGGAACTACCCTGTGCGAAGTCCCTACATACCTGCAGAGCGACTGCAACGCCCTCCTCACCCTCCGAACCTCTTAAGCAACAAAAAACGCTACGAAAAGTGAGCCCTGAAGTGCAAAATGGAAATCGTAGCAGTCAAGCGGTGAAAAGCCGATGCCTGATTTTGCTGCAGAATCAGATGTCATCCCCCGCTTATCACAGACAGTATTATTATTTCGTCTCCTCCTCGCACCTCCACATCTAAATCATCAATCAAGCGACCATTCAGCGAGATATTCACGAATTCATTCACCGCAGAGCCGTCAAACACACGCTTCTTGAACGCTTCTCCGTAAATCTCTGCGAGACGCCTCAAAACTTCACGAAGGGTCGCTGAACTACGAGCCTTCGCTCCTCCTTCCGCAGCATCCGCAGGCGCAGAAGAAGCTCCGACGCCGTCGCTCAATTTCAGGACGAGCTCCCTCTTCTTCGTAAGCGGAAGCAGTGCAGAGGAGAACTTCACCTTTACGGTGTGGTCGCTGCCACTCGCACCTTCGCCTTCTTTCGCTTCTCCGGTTGCTACGGCGGAGTTTCCAGCACTTAGAATTCGCTCCCTCAGCTTGAAATCCCACGCTAACTCTCGCTCAAAGTCTGCGAGAACTCTGCTCCTCGGTCGGCGAAGCCACTGCAATCGCTCTTCGTTCTGGTCTTTCATGCTCCTTCGCTTCACTGTGAGGTCTGGGTAGACAGTGAGCCATGTGCGCTGAGGCGGAGGCGTCGGGAACTCCCTGAAGCAACTCCTGCTCACAATCACATTCTTCAGGTGCTTCTTCGCCGCCTCGTAAGCACGCTCCATCTCTTCAATCGTCGGAGCCCTTGAGACTCGCTCAAATGCGAATGTCGGTGCGAATGGGTTAATCCGATATTTAATGTTTTCATCAATAGATGCAAGGAACGCTGCAATTCGCTCAATTTCATCCGCTTGAACAATCCCTGGAATGTAAATTGTTTGCGCAAGCAGTTCAATGCCTTCATCGTAAAGCATCTTCACAGCGGAAAGCACAGGTTTGTTTGACTTTCCAGTATACCAGCGGTGAATTTCATCAGAAAACGCTTTAATGTCAATGTGAACTTCCGTGAGTCCTGCGGATTTCAATGCGTGAGCGTAACTGCCACTCGCATCCTCGCCTATCGCATAGCCATTCGTCATAAGCACAATCTCCTCAAATCCTCGCTCCCTTAAACCCGAAATCAGCGAAAGTAAGAAATCTCTGCTTATTGTCGGTTCGCCGCCCGTAATCATCGCCTTCTTCGGCAAGAAACCATAGCACTTCTCACACGCCTTCTCAGCGAGAGAAAGCGCCTCCTCCGCAGTTAAAAGAACGCCTCCTCCGTCACGAGCAGGTCTGAAGCATCCCCTGCATCTGAAATTGCAACCCGTGAGCATGAACCAGATGCGTGGCTCAATCTCGGAGAGCGTGAAATACTGAATGCCTCTTCGCTCCGCCATCTCATTCCTCATTTCCTCATCCGCTTATAAAAAGTTGGGCGTTTTTTAGAGAATTCCATCTCCGCCTGCTCCTTGCATCGGCTTATGAGCATGAAGCGACACTTTTATTTAAAAAAGTGAAATAATGAATGGTGGGCCGGTAGCTCAGCACGGTAGAGCAGCAGGCTCTTAACCTGCCAGTCGGGGGTTCAAATCCCTCCCGGCCCGTCTGGGAAGAGGGGCGAGGCGAGAGCGAGGAGAGGGGGCAAATTAGCTTGAGCGTGTGGGAAAATGGGCAAGGCTTACGATGTTGTCATTGTGGGTGCGGGTCCTGCGGGGCTTTTCGCCGCTTTTGAGCTCTGCGGAAAATTTGACAGGATTCTCGTCGTGGACAAGGGGAAGGATGTAGGTGAGAGGCACTGCCCGATGAACTCCGCTTTGAATTGCTTGAACTGCAAGAACTGCGATATAATGTGCGGTTTGGGCGGTGCAGGCACTTTCTCAGACGGGACGCTTAACCTTCGTCCTGACATCGGTGGCGATTTGACGGAGTTCTGCGACGCAGAGACCGCTTGGTCGCTCGTGAGATATGTTGACAAAATATTCCTCGCTCACGGCATGCCTGACAAAATTTACAAGGGCGATAAGGATGAAATTGAGAATTTGAAGCGAAGAGCGGCAGCAGTAGGCGCAAGTTTCATAGAAATAGAGCAAAGACATATAGGCTCTGACAGAACGAAGGAAATTATTGAGAACTTCAAGCGAGATTTGGAGCAGAATGGCGTTGAATTCATGCTCAAAACTTGCATTTCCGACTTAATTATTGAAGATGGAAAGGATGAAAGCAGCGGTGAGAGCGTCAAGATTTGCAGAGGCGTAATTACAGAGCGGGGAGAGGAAATAAGGAGCAGATTCACAATCCTTGCACCTGGGCGAGTGGGAGCCTCTTGGGTTGAGAGTTTGATTGAGAAATATGGCATTGAGAGCCAATATGCGGGTATTGATGTCGGAGTTCGTGTTGAAGTTCCCGCAATTACGATGGATCCAGTGACAAAAATAAACAGAGACCCGAAATTTCACATAAGAACAGACACTTACGAGGACTTCACGAGGACTTTCTGCACGAATGAGCGAGGATTCGTTGTCAAGGAGGTCTATGATGACTTCATTGGAGTGAACGGTCATTCGTTTAAAGACAAAAAATCGGAGAACACGAACTTCGCATTTCTCGTGAGGGTTGAGCTTACGGAGCCTGTTGAGAACACCACAGAATACGGCAAGTCAATAGCGAAACTCGCAACGACAATCGGCGGAGGAAAACCCATTATTCAGCGCATGGGCGACTTGAAAAGAGGACGGAGGTCAACTCCAGAGCGAATAAGGAGGTCTTTGGTGAAAAATACGCTCAAAGATGTCACTCCCGGAGACATATCAATGGCACTACCGCACAGAATAGTCATGGATATTGTTGAAGGGTTGGAGAAACTTGACAGAATAATACCTGGGGTTGCTGCGGACTCAACGCTTCTCTACGCACCTGAGATAAAATTCTATGCGATGCGGCTTTGCGTGAGCGATAAAATGGAGACTTCCGTGAGAAATCTATTCGCAGCTGGGGACGGTGCCGGTCTCTCAAGAGACATCGTGAATGCAGCCGCAACAGGAATACTCGCTGCGAGAGGCATCATCCAAAAATCTTAGCGCCCACGCCATTAGCCTCTCACATTTGTCAGCAAAAACCGAAAAGCTTTTTAATGGATAAGTAGCCATAAGTATGAAAATGCGTAAATTATGTATTTCAGTAATTTCCTTGCTGATGCCCGCAATGTTGGCATTCGTAATCGTAACCGCTGGATGCGCAAGTGGAGCAATACCGCCGGAAGAGGCATGGAACAAAATATTCGGTGGGGCTTACGATGATAAAGGAAAGAAGCTAAAGTAAGGTGGGGGTGTTTTTCAGAGATGAATAAGAAACTCGGAATGGTTTTGGTTTTAGTGACAGCTTTTATATTGAGTATGATGACAATAGTGAGTGCATCTTATACATATACCGAGGAGACTGTGATGCTAAATATGGAAGAGGTTCAATCTACTCATGTATACCACTGGACGGGAGAAGACGCTAAGTTATTAGCTAAATATATTGATGCAAATTATTATTCAAAGTCCCGCCCACCTGGGAAACCTGATGGATACTGTCAGTTTGATGAACTCAAAAGATACATGAGAGAGGAGCTCGAGAAACCTGAAAAGGAAAAAGGTGAGACTGAAAATACTTTCATTGACGGCGTCAGGGGCAATATAATAGATGTTGATTGTGATGCGGGGAAGGAGAGAGGTTTGAAAGATTATGAAAAGGAAATTATAATTACGTGTAATTATACAATGAAGTGGAATCTTGAAGATAAGAATGAGCACGTTTATAGCAGGGTAGGACTGAATGATAGTGATGCTGTATCTTTTACTGTTCCTAAAGGATGGATAATTAGCTCAGTAGAAGATTTGAAAGGGAATTCAACCAGCTCTGACAAAAGGACAGTCAGAGGATTAGCGATTAGTGGTAAAACCCTTGTAATTAGGTTTACAAAGGCTCCTGTCCCTACATCAAGTCCAAGTCCTTCTCCAACACCCGCATCTTCTCCGTCTCCAACTCCAACTGCCAGTCC
>JAOQIN010000024.1 GCA_026134085.1 Candidatus Methanoxibalbensis ujae | reverse complement strand
TGGCATGTGCTTTATTACTTCATAAATTTGCTTTCTCCCCCATGAATCAAATTTCTTCAATTTTAGTATGAAAAGTTCTGCTCAAGACAATAATTTGATCATACAACCACAGTTGTTTATCAGATGGACAATTGACGACAGAGTATTGCGCCCTGCCGTTCATGCGTTAAGTTTCATTGAAAATCGGTATGCGCGGAAGTTTTTGGAGAAATTTTGGAGATGACGAAATCTGCTATAATGCGGACGGCGATTACAGCCTTTGATTCATCTGGAATCTCAAATATGGGTTTTCCCTCCCTGTCAAAAGACTGCACGATATGATCCTCAGGGACAATACCTGCGACGCGCATGCCTGTTATCCTCTCAGCTTCTTCAATATGCACCGGGTGTGCGTCGGGCACTTTGTTGATCACGAGAAAAGCGTGTCTGAAATTTATGTGAATGTGCTCTGACAGATTCTTTATTGCCGCAGCTGTCATGAGTCCTCTTTTCGTGACATCGCTCACCACTATCATCACATCAACATCCTGCGTTGTCCTTCTGCTGAGATGCTCAAGACCTGCCTCGCAGTCTATGAGTATTGTGCCGAAGCGGGATGAAAGTCTCGCAATAAAATGCCGCAGCATATCGTTCACGAGGCAGTAGCATCCGGGCCCCTCAGGACGACCCATTGCGATGAGCGAGAAAAGATGAGTTCTCACAATTATATCAGATATTTCATTCTCTATCAGCACATCTACGGGTCCTTCATAACCGCCCGATATTTTCTCCCTCAGATCTCCTATTGTCCTTTTCACTTCCAGGCCCAATGCGAAAGGCAGACTGACGGAGGGATCTGCATCTATCACGAGCACTCCCTTCTCTCTTATCTCATCATTCTCAACAAAACAACGGAGCATAAGCGCTGAAATCACAGTTTTACCGACGCCTCCCTTACCCGCAATGGCGATTACAGCCATAATCCATATTATATTTTCTCATTTAATACAGATGATTGATACTGATGAGCGCTGCTTCATATATTGAGCTCTGCGAAAGCGGCGAGATTGATGAACGGATTGAGAGGTTATATGAGATGCTGCGTCATTGTGAACTATGTCCGAGGGAATGCGGTGTTGATCGTCTGAGCGGTGAAACTGGATTCTGCCGCTCGACAGCAAATGTCAAGGTTGCTTCTGCACACCCTCACTTCGGCGAGGAGGATGTTCTCGTAGGAACGCACGGCTCGGGCACAATATTCCTGACAAACTGCAATCTGAGATGTGTATTCTGCCAGAACTACGACATAAGTCATCTCGGCATCGGATACGAGGTGAGCGAGGATGAACTTGCGGAAATGATGCTGAAACTGCAGCGTTTGGGATGCCACAACATCAATTTCGTGACGCCCACGCACTTCACCCCTCAAATCGTCGCGGCAATAAAAACTGCGGCGGAGAGAGGACTGCGTGTTCCAATCGTCTACAACTGCGGCGGCTACGAATCGGTGAAAACATTGCGACTTCTGGATGGCATCATTGACATATACATGCCGGATATAAAATACAGCAATTCACATAGTGCTGAAAAATATTCAAATGCTCCTGATTATTTTGATGTGTGCCGGCAAGCAGTGAAGGAGATGCACAGTCAAGTCGGTGATTTGGTTGTTGATGAGCGCGGTATCGCTGTCAGAGGACTTATTGTCCGTCATCTTGTCATGCCTGATGATGTTGCAGGCGCTGAGGAAATAATTAAATTCATCGCTGAACTCTCAAAAGACACCTATGTCAATATCATGTTTCAATATCGCCCTTTGTTCAAGGCGCATGAGTATAGGGAGATAAACCGAACGGTGAGGATGAGTGAATATCGCAAAGTAGTTGAAACCGCTCTTAAATTCGGTCTGCATCGCGGTTTCTCTGTCTTTTAGCTTTTAGCCTCATATCAGGATTTCAGCCTCATATCGGGGCAGAGGAGATGCTTCATCACAATGATGAGCAGCAGCTATGACCTGAATCGTCTGATGAGCATGAATATCAGGAAAGAAACGGCGAAAGTCAGTGCTATGCCGACTGCGCGTGATACTGCGCGTGATACGGGATAAGCGCCATAAGCGCCACGACTCATGTGCCCGCTCAAGTTCCAATCGTGCATGAACACATCCGCATAATAGTCAGCTATACGCCTGTTCTCAACAATTACACCAGCTTCACGGTTGCATGTCGCTCCTGATTTCCAGTTCATGGAGGATATGAGCACTCTGTCATCAATAACAGCGCATTTGCAATGTATTTTGAACAGTTTTAACGCATTCAAATCAGCAATCTCAGCTTTTAGACTTATGTTCTCCCTTTTTGCAAGAGCATTCAGCCATTCAGCCACATCATCATTGTCGTTATCTCCTTTTAAATAGTTGGAATCAAGAAGCACTTTTACATCGCATCCCCGGCGAGCTGCATTTATCAAAGCGTTGAGAAGAGGATTTATATCGCCCGATGTGCACGCAAATGAGCAGCTGTTTCTGTCGTCCCATATTTTCTCCGATGAGAGAAGCGCAACATATATGCGGTGTTCAGCATCTTCAAACGCACTCAGAATGGCATCAAGCATGTTGTCGGGGGCTATAAGCGCTTTCACTGAGATGTTGTGTTCAACGCAGATCTTCTTGAAAACGGGCTCATATGCAGAACCTCCTCTCCTCATACTGCTCTTATATGCACTCTTCTCATACTCATATTCATATTCATATTCATGCTCATACTTCTCATTCTCACAATATGCATAATATCCCGCATCCTCCGCTGACACCGCATAGTCGCTGTTAAAATCCGCGTAAAAAAGTGTTTTGAAGTGTTCAGCAAGTTTTTCGCTCCTCAGAACCGCGCCAAAGCCGCGATTTCCATATGTTCGCTCCTCAGGAAAGCCAGAATCCTTCAGGTTCTCGGACATCACTATCACCGATTCGCCGTCAATAACAACATATTTCGCGTGATTCACTGCGTTATGCAGATTTAAAAGCCGTATATCAGCACCTGCATCTCTCAATTCTCTTATTATTGCGATAGCCTTATCAGACATTCCTCCAATAGGCCTGCGTTCCATCAGTATTTTCACATCAACACCGCGCATTATCGCATTTTTAAGCAGATCTTTAAGCGTGAGACTCTCAAACTCATATGTGTTCACGAGTATATATGATGAGGCGTTTGAGAACTCGCCAGCTATGACTTCAAAACTGCAATCCGGAGATACAAACGCGCATATCTCCTGTGCATAAAATATCTCAGCGCAGAAGCATGGCATATGAACGGGAAGGACGACCCAATCACATTTTCTGTCTGTATCTGTGATGTCTGTGGTATCTGTGGCAGTGGTATCAGTGCTGCACTTTCGCTTTAACATGTGTCCCTCAGGAGCTTTTGGGAGAGGTTCATCATGCCACCCCCTGCATCCATCTGAATCTCCGAAAGCTATCGAATCAACTATATTCCCGTGAGAATCCAGGAGAACAACCTCGTCTCCTGCGTTTCGCAGTGCGAACATTCCCTCGCCGTGCAGTGAAATACCGGATGAGCCCGTCCATTCAAAATCGGCATTTATGCCATCAGCTTCAAACTCAGCATCAAACGCGCTCGCATTGCGCGTGATATATATTTTCTGATGCGGTTGAATTGTGGATTTCAGCATGAAAGTGCCCTCGCCATCAGAAACTCTCCATCCGCTTATGTTCACGGGGGTATCGCCGAAATTTTGTATTGCGATGAACTCATCGGGCTCTCCTTTCATCTTTGTATCCGCATAGACCTCCGTTATGAGCACTCTGCCCTGCGCTGCCGACACGATTGTGAGAGAGAGAAACAGCGCCAATATGAGAATTCCTGAGATGCTCATTTCACTTCCTGAGATGCTCACACCTCATCTGAGAGAGATGTTCCCGAGCCGGGCATCCGAGCAAGCTCCACACTCAGACATTTGACCCAACTATCATTGTTCCGATGCCCTCATCCGTGAAAAGTTCAAGAAGAAGCGAATGCCGCCTGCGACCGTCAATGATGTGACATGTGATTGAGGGAGATGATTCAACAACATTAAGACATGCCTGCACCTTCGGAATCATTCCCTCGCTTATTACGCCGTCAGCAATCATCCGCCTGAGTTCATCACATGATATCTCTGATATGAGCGATGACTCGTCTGAAGAATTTCTCAAAATGCCTGGAACATCTGTGAGCAGTATGAACTTTGAGGCATTGAGCGCATTTGCAATCTCACCAGCGACTGTATCAGCATTCACATTCAGGCTGTTACCATTGCTATCAACTGCAACCGGCGCAATCACTGGAATATATCCCCTTTCGGACAGTATCTCAACGATCTCCGCGTTTATCTTCTCAACATCGCCCACCCAACCAAGGTCAACTTCTCTCGTTTTGCCTTCAACATGCACTATCAGCTTCTCCTTGCGGCGAGCGACTATGAGATTGCCGTCATTTCCCGAAAGTCCCACCGCCTTTCCGCCATGCTTCCCTATGAGAGATACTATCTTCTCATTCACATCACCAACGAGAACCATCCTCGCGATCTTCATGGTCTCCTCGTCAGTTATCCTCAATCCAGCAACAAATTTGGGTTTCCTCCCCAGTTTCTCCATCAATTTTGTTATCTCTGGCCCGCCACCATGCACTATAATCGGATTTATTCCGACAAATTTGAGCAGAACAATATCTTTCGTTATGCTTTCCATCATTTCATCGTTGATAAGCGCATGCCCTCCTATCTTTATCACGATCTTCGCACCGTAAAACCTGCGAATGTATGGCAATGCCTCTATGAGAATGTCCTCTATACCCGCCTTCCTCATTTTTCCCAGTCTCTCATATTGCGCATGCTCCCCGCCTGAGATCTCGTCTCAGATCTCAATCTCTCAATGCGCTTCATCACATATGGAAGCATTTTGCGGTATTTATGAGCGGACAAGAGGCCCTTCGCATATGCCTCATGCCATCCTGATTGCACAGGAAACGCGGTGTATAGTCGGTCGCGCCATGCCTCAAGCAGGAATCGCTCACGATTCATGAAATCTGCGGCGCAGATGATGTTGCGCCCTGTCTCGGCACTGAGATCCTCCATCCAGCGGCAGCCGTTTTCCGAGCGCATCAGATGATGATCAAGTATGAGCTTCTCGGTTAAAAACGCAAGTTTTATCGTGTTTCTTCTCGCATGCCTGAGATGACAGGTCACAGGATTCAGATACAGAGGCGGTCCTGATGCGATCACAATTGTCGGGCGCCACTTGAGTATGAGCGATACGGCTGATGGATCAAGCAGCTGTATGTCGGATGCGTGAACGAAGACCTCATCGCCTTCCCTTATGCGGGTCATCATAACAGTGCCTCTGTGCTCATCTCGTGCGCCATGCGGAACCGGTGGTGAAAACGCAATTACACCGTCATCACGACCTTCAGCCTGTTTGAAGCGGACGCCAAGTGCATGTCGCAGCAGCTGCATCCGCTGCATCATGTTCTTTCCGGATGGCGTTTTTGTCCAGAATGTCGGTGTTCTCCTGTTTCGCCGTCTGAGCACTGCTCTGAATTCCATTGCATGCATCTGAAAGGGGTTTGCATCATACAGCGGGACATGGTCTCCGTGGAAATGACTGAAAACAATGTCTGTGACATCCTCAAGCTCGTCAAGTATGCGCTGACGGACATCCTCGCCCATGGCAACCTGAACGGGATGTGGCAGCAGACCATGTCGCGAATATCCGAGTGAAACGCCCGGATCAATCAATATCTTGCGATCCTTTAGCTCAACAACACAGCTCAGACCTCGCACTCCCAAAGACTCCGTCCCAATGATCTCAACGCGCATCCTGCACCTCACTGCCCTTTTTAATTAACTTTCTCTCCTCTGGTTTTAGTAACTTTTTGTGGCGTTCACTTGAGTCATAGTTCTCCCGTCATAAGAAGGACCTCGCTTCCATTCAGGTTTAGGACTTTGCATCAATCTCAGAGCCCATCAAACTGGAACAGCGTCAAATGGCTTCTTATTGAGACACCCTCATCTCTCTCCTCTCCCCTACTCCTTTCCTCTGTTTTATCTGGAAGCTGAATTTTCCTCCTTCTCAACCCCGTCTCGCTGTCAGTGTCTCAGGGAGCCCCAACGACTCATCATTCCCCAGCATATCTGAGGATCAGCGCATCTGAAAAACCCTCACTTATAACATATTTATATCCCTGTTCAGTCAGGAAGAGCTGTCTTTTGGCGGAAAGCTCCTGATCTCTCGTATTTTTTGTCACAATGGAATAGAAGAATGCCGGAGAACCGTCCTTTTTTGGTCTCAGTATTCTTCCGAGTCGCTGCGCCTCCTCCTGTCTTGATCCGAAAGTGCCTGATATCTGGATTGCGACATTTGCATCTGGAAGGTCTATGGCGAAGTTTGCCACCTTTGAGACCACAATCACATCAATCTCGCCGCGATTGAACAAATCATAAATGCGCATGCGCTCCTTACTGGAAGTTCTGCCTGTTATGAGATTTGCATTTAACATCCGAGAAACACATTTCAACTGCTCAACATATGTGCCCATGATCAGTATTCTGTCGCCGCGCGCACGATGATACGACACTATCTGCCTGACGACATCATATTTCCGCCTGTTTTCTGAGGATGCAATGCGATATTTCTGCCTTTCACCTGCAACAGCATATTTCATGCGCAGGTCATCATCCATGTCAACTCTTATTTCATTGCATATTGCGCTTGCTATCCATCCCTGTCTTTCGAGTTCTTTCCAGGGCGCATCATATTTTTTTGGGCCTATGAGTGAGAAGACATCATCCTCCCTTCCATCCTCTCTTACGAGCGTTGCTGTGAGACCGAGGCGGCGTTTTGCCTGAAGTTCAGCGGTTATTCTGAATATCGGTGCTGGCAGCAGGTGCACCTCATCGTATATGATAAGTCCCCAATTCCGCTCGTTGAATATGGAGAGATGTGTGAAATCCCCATCTGTTCTGTGTGTGAGTATCTGGTATGTTGCGATTGTTATTGGTTTTATCTCCTTTTTCTCTCCACTGTATTCGCCTATATCGTCCTCGCTGACATCTGTCTTGTCGAGCAGTTCCTCGCGCCACTGCCTTGATGCCACTGTGCTCGTCGTTATTATGAGTGTGCTTGTCTGAAGTTTTTCCATTATGGCGATCCCAACAATTGTCTTTCCCGCGCCGCATGGCAGCACTATCACTCCGCTTCCTCCTCTTGGACTTCCGCCGGCGTAGAAAGCATCAACTGCCTCTCGCTGATATCTTCGCAGCTCAAAATGCTCGCCGCTTCTCGTTTTATCTCTGAGGTGAATCTCAAAATGCTCTCCCTCCTCATAGCCAACAATGTCCTCGGCTGGAAATCCTATTTCAGTGAGCGCTTTTTTGAGAAGGCCTCTCGCATTGCGCTTGACAACAGCCGTCCTCTCATCTATCACATTTTCTATGAAAGGTCGCACACTGTCGCTGCTCAGCACCTCACGCATCAGCACAGCATCATCAGCACACAACAGCACATCATGCTCAGCACGATGGCGGGAGACAAGCTTCAACCGGCCATACCTTGAGATCCAGTCATTTATGTTTGAAATGACATTCTGAGGTAATTCGTATCTGCTCAACTCCTCAAGCAGATTTATTATCTGAGATGCTGTCATCCCGGCAGCCGCTGCGTTCCATATTGAGAGTCTTGATATGCGATATGTGTGAACATGTTCGGGGCTTTTAATCAGCTCTGCAAAACGCATCAACGCATCTCTCGCATATTCATAAAGAGGATGCGCAACTTCAAGAAGCACACTCATGTCGCTCTGAACAATAAGGGGCTTATCATGCAGCCGCTCCTGCCGCGATGCCTGTAGCCGCATTAAATATAAATAGAAATATTTTAAAGATGTAACTCTATGGGTCTGCTGCTGAAATACTTGAAGAAACTGAGTGTGGATGAGCTGAAAGCTGTTGCATCGTTGTGGCGTATAAACGATTTTGCTTCATATATCCACAATGACACTGATTTTAACAGGAAAAAACAAGAACAGATAAATGAGATTATCAGGCGTATGCGGGAAGAAGACCGCATAAAATCTGTTGTCTCTGCGCTTTCTGACAGGGAACAGCACATACTCGGCACATTCGCACTCAACAACTGGGTGATATCCAGGAGTGAACTCGCGCTGTGGGATATAACTGAGGATGAACTCGGAACATCTCCCTCAGCACAGCAGACTGGAAAACAGCAAAAAGGGCTTCTTGGCCTGCTTCTCATAGTGAAATCCCGCAGATATAAAGATGTCGGCGCGGTGGCATATGCCGTGCCTGAGGAGCTGAGAGACGGAATCACTGCGGCGCTTTCTTCTGAGACAAATGCTGAGGTTCATTGTGACATACACATCATAAGCGAGCCACACAGAATAATGGATGACATAATCGTTTTCCTCTCGCACGCAAACGCGGGAATACCGCTCACACCATCGCTCCGCAAAATAAGAAAGAGATGTGCTGAGAAAATTATGAGAGAACTGAGCGAACAATCGCAGAGATATCTGCTGTTCATACGCAGGATATGCGAAATGCTTGAAATCGTCAGACAAAATACACAGAACAGAAAAATACTGCTCAAAACAACGGATAAAGCTGAGAAATTCATGCGCAAGAGCAGAGAAGAGCGAATGCTTGAAATTCTGCACGCATTCTCACGCACATATGACAGTGTAAAGCGCACTGTCCTCGATGAACTCAGAAAATTGAAGCCCGATGTGTGGTATGATCGCATATTGTTTGAGAGAAATGTAAGGAGTGCAGTTTTCAGAAAAAGGAGGAAAGAGTGGTTCTATTTCAATAAATCCTCAGTCAGGAAGGTCATACAACACCTCGTTCTTCTGGGCCTGGCCGATATAGGCACATTGACCGACATCATTGACAACTCAAATGAAAAAGAAGAAACTGCATCGGCAGATCTTTCATTTGATGTTTTCAGGTTGAAATCAGCATTCTTCGGGTTTTATGAGAGAGCGAAAGGATATGAGAAGACGCTTATCGTCCAGCCCAACTTTGAGATAATCGCGTTTCCGGAGACGAGCGATGAGGTCATGTTTTTGCTCACGCGATTTGCATCGCTTAAGAAGGCTGACCGCGTCGCGACATTTGTCATAACTAAAGAAAGTGTGATGCGTGCAGTGGAGAGTGGAATGAGCGCAGATGAAATATTGAGCGTGCTTCGTGAACATGCTCGCAACGACATACCTCAAAACATAATCTTCACAATCAGATCATGGTGCGATCTCCTTGGAAAAACTGTCTTGAAGCGCTGCATTTTCATCAGAACAGAGCCGGAAATTATGGAAATACTTAAGAAATGGCTAAATATAGCAGAAGTAGCGGATGGATGCGGCTTATGTGATGAGGATGCATTTCACGAGCTCATAAGGACGCGTGATGTGTTTGTCATTGAGGTTGATGATGATGCAACTGCGGCTGCTGTTGAGAGTGTTATGAAGGAGAGCGGAGTGAATGTGAGAAAACACGCAAATTTGTTTCTTATAGAAAGATCAGATGTGAGCGAATGCGTGAGCGCGCTGAGGAGGAGAGGGATGCTTCTGATTATGGAAAGAAAATGCAGATGCAAAGAGGATAAAACGAGCGCTGCCGACTTCTCCTGAAACCCTCACACGCATTACACGCATAATTGTCTGGCGACACGGTGGCCGTTGGCAGTTTGTGTGTGGTGTGGGAAGGTGGGTGGTGCGGTGGTGGGTGGTGCCGAACGGCAGACAGTATGTGGCTGAGTCCCTTCTGCTGAGAAAATCTTCATAATCTGCCGGGACTTCTGGAAATATCAGAAAGGGAGCAGATATCCGTCCCGGACTTGAAGGAGAATCTTTCAGGTTATATGAAAATCTGAAAGGAAAAGAAAAGAGAGCGTTGGAGGAAAGTTGTGGGAGAGGCGGTAGAGCAGGTAGAGCAGGTTAGGTTTGTGTAAATTTAGTGAATTTATATGTGTCGTGCATATTTGGAATAGATAAGGGAGGTCCTGAAAGCCTGTGAAGAGGAAGACCTATACCACAGCAATGATAGGGAAGGCTGAGGCAGGTCTCCCCGATGAAGCACCGATGAGCCTCACTGGATGCCAAAGTAAGAGGTCACGAATGCCAGATAACATATGCATTACTTGACAGGATACATCATGCCATAATTGGAGAGCATACCGGATCAGTGCTACGACTTTCAACAGCTTGGAGATGGAAGCCCGTCCCAAATGTGGGATTTGATTGAGTTTGGGCCCAGAAAGAAAGATCTTTGCCTATTGTTTCACATCGTTTGCAATGTATTTGAGGTGCATTCTCCCGGTTGGTTTTACGAGTCTTCACGGGTCTTCAAAGCAAATCTCTCCCTCAGTTCCACCGGCGGTGTCGAACCAACAGCTCCCCACCACAAAACAACAAAAACTCTTTGTGCGGTAAAGTTATAGATGAAGTTATAAATATTTATTTAATGGCAAAAAACCATAAAACCCGGCATATCACTTGCTTCCCTTATCTCTTCCAGCACATAATTTAACGATTCAGAGTTGAGTCCGCAGGACTCTACTGATTTACTGCCCGGGTCTTATCAAATTCCTCATCATTTGCTTCCTCGTGAAATCTCCTCAACGAATATTATTTTCATTTTCCAATTTTTACAGTGACACTGAAACTGGCAGCGAAAAAATCGGATATCTCATCCAAATACCTCACCATTGAGGCTTGAACCAATAGCATTCTTAATGTACAACTTCGCTCTTCACCAGATATCCTGATCTTGGTCCCCCTCTATTTCCAGTGTTGCCGGGATCTATTGGAATGGATTTGGCTCCTGCAGGAAGACAGACAGGTTTATATCCTCTCCAGCATATCCAGCATATCCAACAGAATTTCTCAAGAGCTTCGATTCAAAATGTTGTTCCTGAACTCCAAGATCAGGGACCAAATCACCCTGTGTCTCGGCAACTTAGTTAATATATTGACATTCTTACAGCATCAAAAAGCTTGGAGATACAACTCAAAGGAGATGATGTCAAGTTTTTGAGCAAGTTCATAAAAAAGAGGACCAAGAAAGCACGAGAAATATTGCATGCCAATATTCTCTTGGGAGCAAATATGAAAAGGACACAAGGATTGCGGAAATACTTTCTACTGACAAACGGTCTGGAGAATAAAGAGGGATAGAGGAGGGCTTGGAATCTGCGCTAAAAGACAAGCCGGGGCCCGGACAGCCGAAAAACGAGATAAAGCATGAAACAGAAATTGCAGCTCTTGCCTGTACTGCACCACCAGAAGGTAGAAAAAATGGACATTGGGGCTTCTTCAAGAAGAACAGAGAACGAGAAAAGGTTTTAAAACAATAACCCGCGACCCCGGCTAAAAAGAATGTGGTGCATTCGGGAAATGGATTCAGTGTGAAAGATTGTATGATGTTTTAGACTTGTATGCAAGTGCCCGGTTATCGGGATGGATGAAAAACCAAAACAATTGCTTGAGGATTCCAGAGTGACAATTCCAAACCATGTGGCCCTGAGAGAAACCATGTGGCCCTGAAAAATACAAATACAAAGAGGTAAAGCCAATATCTGTTCAGAGGCTGGGAAAAGAGTGGTGGAGGTAACGGAAAGGAAAAAGAGGATTTTTCACATTAGGAGATCTGGTAGACCTGGAATATTGAAATGTTGAGGATTGTCCTGGACCTCAAGAAATCACTTTACTGAACTTAAAGAGGCTGAAAAAGTTCTCAAATCTATACTCAAAGCTGGCTCAATGTCGCTGAAATCGAAATTAATATCATGGACTCTGCACTGGAAGAAGAATGAAAAATATGGAATATAAAACAAAATGCTGAGGAAAAGTTATTAAATATTATTAACTTAATTGAACTGATATGTCACTAGTGCTCCCTCTATTTAAGTTTAATTATTTTATTAAAAAACTTTCAAGTCATAATATTAAGTTATAATATTATTAGATTGTATGTGCATATACATTTGTAAAACAAATGAAGAAGGTAACAAACTCAAAAGAATACTGAGATACAGCAGGGACATAGTAAAATTAAAAAGAGCTTTGCATCTGCTCAAGCAATGAAAGTTCCAGAGATTTTCGGATACCACAGAAATTATCTGAAGCTATACACAACTTCAACAAAGATGCGAATCTCTTCAAAATACGAGAACTGCGGAAGAAAACCTGTTATAAGTGAAGAAACCAAAAAGTTGCTGATATTGCTTTGAGCAGACCAAATTTGCCATTCACTCAATGGTCTCTTTCAAAGTTGAGAGATTAAATTGAGAGAGGAATAGAGGAATAAGCATAGAATGGCTCAGACAAATTCTAAAGGAGGGAGGAATAAAAGAAAGACAAAGACAGAAAGACAAAGACATTGAAAGAATCAAACGATCCTGACTACGAGTTTAAGCGGAGAGATAGTTACAGCCTCCAAAGGATGGAAGAGTAATATGCTTTGATGATCCTGAGGTGAGACCACAGTTGGGAGAGGGGGAATAAAGCCAGATAGAATACCGGCAATATACACAAGCAAGGTGTAAGGAATCTCTTTGCTTTAGATCTGAAGACGAACAAGATGGGCACATCAGGAGAAGAAAGACAACAAAGAAGTTTTACAGTTTTTGTAAGATTACTGATGAAAAACTTCAATTATGGATAACCTCTCTTCTCACAAAAAGAAAGAAGTTCTTGATTGGTGTGAAGAGAGAACCCGTTTTTCTTCCAACGAATGCTTCATGGCTTAACAGGATTGAATATCATTTCACAGCTCTAAATTTGTAATCGGGAATTCCACTCAAGCCATAAAGAGCTTGCAAGTGCAATAAGGAAGTAATCAGATGGACAGGAATTATCATGTTGAGGAAGTGAAGAGAATTGAAAATAGACTCAAGTTTGATTGAAGAAGCACTAGTTCGGCTGAAGGAGCTGAGGGATCATTTGGATAAGGATGCGGTCCATCATATACTGAGCGCTGGCGTCTTCACATGCTTTCAATCCTCTTTTCTCCCTTCAATTCCTGAAATGCCTCCTCCCGGATGGGCACTCTATTTCTGTGACTGCGCATGAATGGCATTGACAACTTTCGCAGTCATACAAGTGGGCGAGAAAAGCCGTGCGAAAAAAGTGCGTTTGGGAGGAGACGGATGGAATGGAAGAGATTGTTCGTCTTGAGAGGGTCCGCAAGATATACAGGATGGGCAATGTGTATGTTGAGGCGCTGAGAGATGTGAATTTGCGAGTTGGGCGTGGCGATTTTCTTGCTGTTCTCGGTCCTTCGGGTTCGGGGAAGTCAACGCTGCTGAACATGATAGGGTGTCTTGACAAGCCGACGAGCGGGAATGTGTTAATTGATGGAAAGAACACAGGAGAAATGAATGAAAGTGAGCTCGCCGAGATAAGACGGCGTAAGATAGGATTTGTCTTTCAGCAATACAACCTCATCCACTCGCTGAATGCGCTTGAGAATGTCGCATTACCGATGTTGTTCGCGGGTGTCCGCAGGTCTGAGCGGCTTAAACGGGCGAAAGAGCTTCTTGAGCGCGTGGGTCTTTCTCACAGAATCCATCACAAACCGTCTGAACTCAGCGGAGGGGAGCAGCAGAGAGTTGCGATAGCCCGTGCACTTGCAAACAATCCCGATATGATCATAGGAGATGAGCCCACTGGAAATGTTGACACTGCTACTGGAGACGCAATAATGGATATATTCTCGCTTCTAAACAGAGAAGAGGGCAAAACAATAATACTGGTGACACATGATGAGGAAATTGCCGACCGCGCTCGCACAAAACTGCGTATGAGAGATGGCAAAATTTACAGTGAATGACAGGTGCGGAGCATGATCCGGGACAGCATTGGGATGGTGGAGGAAATAAAGTGCTCTTCATCAAAGAATCAATAAAGTCATAGCCTCTCCCGGGATGAAATGACGCCGATGAAATGACGCCGGGCCTCCGACAGAAAGCTCTGCTGAGGCTGTGTGGAGAGGTCTGAGAGCCTGAGTTGGTGGTCAGAGGGCCTGAGTTGGTGGTCAGAGGAGGTCATGTAAAAACACGAACATAACGGCATATCTGCTCAGGTGGAAAAGGAGATGAGAATTTGTATTATAACAAAAGCGAAATGAAGATGCGCATAGGTGTCCTCGGACCTGAAGGGACGTTCTCGGAAAGTGCGGCAAGATACTGGCTGAGGCGCGTGCAAAACGCTGATCTTCAAATTGTGGAGACCACAGCGCAAGCGCAAAAAGCAACGGGCGATGTGAGATATTACGAGACCATTTCCGATGTTTACGAGGGGTTGCTGCGTGGAGAAGTGGATTTTGGCATAGTCCCGATTGAGAACTCAATTGAGGGCTCAGTCAGTGACACTCTTGATGTCCTCAGCGGGTGCAATGAGTGTGATGACGACATCAACGACGACGAGAGGACAATCATCCAGATAATCGGGGAGATTCTCCTGCCCATAAGAATATGTCTGCTCGCTCGTTCAGGGAATGTGCGGAAGATCGTGTCTCATTCACACGCGCTCGCGCAGTGCAAGAGGTTTTTGAGGCAGAAGCGCGCGGAGGGTGTTGTCGTCAAAGCGGTGGAGAGCACTGCACTTGCAGCGAAAATTGCGAGCGAATCAGATGACACCGCCGCACTCGCATCTGAAGATGCAGCACGCAGATACAGACTGAATGTGCTCGCCCGTGATGTTCAGGACAGGGAAAGCATCACAAGGTTCGTCGTTCTCGCAAGAGAGGCTGAGACAAAACCTACAGGACACGATAAAACATCCATCCTCATATATCTGAAGGACAGACCCGGAGCTTTATACGAGGTGCTCGGAGAGTTCGCAAAAAGAAACATAAATCTCACGAAAATAGAGTCAAGACCTTCAAAGAAAGCGCTCGGTGACTACATGTTTCACATAGACTGCGAGGGTCATCTCAATGAAGAGCGCGTGCAGGAAGCCCTGAAAGGCGTCCGCAGAAAGGTGGCGATGCTCAAGATACTCGGTTCCTACCCGAGAGATATCAGCTGAGCCCCGCTCACAGCAATGGCATCTCTCCGATACATGTGCATCATCGTGCATCATCGTGCATCATTATACATGTGCATCATTATTTGCATCACTATTTAAGAAGGCTGTCTTATGCAAGGAGATGCGAAGGAAAAAGTTTGAGGACGAGTATATCATGTGGCTGAAGCTCTCAGCGAGGGATATTGCGAGCACATTGAAAATGCTTGATGAGAGGAGGAGAGAGGAAATATTTTCGTTCTATGAGCGCATATCAAGATATCCTGAGGACATGCATTCCCCTCTTTCTCATGATGAACGTGCGAGATTAGAGCGCATTCTCGGCGCAGAGCGCGCTGAAAAGCTGACAAATACAATTTTCATGAAAACAGAGGCCGCAATATTCGCACATCCCATATTCCAGACTTCCTCATCCTTCTTTGATGTTGGCGTGGCAATGCACCGCAGGTTCTTCGTCTCAGGTCGCTGGTTCGCTGTGATAGCTCTCAATGAATTATACATTGAGATCGCATCGGACAGAATGATCCATTATCTGATAGAGCATGAACTTATTCAGGGCGAAATGTATGAGGAACTCGCTCGGATGAATGTCAGATACCTCAGCGACGCACTTAAAGGAGCATATCACGAGGCTGCTCGCATTGAGGCCGCTCGCAAAACAGGAATTTCAGAATATGAGATACACAGAGAGGAAGACCTCATACGGGAGATAGCAACACGCGCACCTCTCGTCCCCACAGGATTCGCCGCCACATCCATATTCTTATATCTGATGCGCAATTATGACACGGTTGAACACTTCGGCTGGCACAGCAGAGATGAAAAGGAGAGAGAGCTTGAAAGACTCTCACTTGATTTCGCAACATGGATAGATTTCTCCATACACACATTCGGCTCGTTCGTGAACGAACTGAAAAAACTTGTTCGCATGGAGAGAGATTACGCAGTTGAGTTCCTCTGATTCCTCGTGATGCAGTCTCATGATTCTACTCACTCAGAGCGCAGCTCACACATCTGCTCATCCAAAACCACACTGCAGCACCAATCATAATTATAGCTGGCAGCTGGCAAAAAAAGAGAAAAGTAACAGAAATAAATTTATAAATCATAGAATTCATAGGCACCCTGCGCGAGATCCTGCTGCTCAATCGTGAGATTTGATTGCATAAAAACCTGCTTAAGAAGCGAAAACGGAGGTGGAAGATGTCGCACAGGGTTGAGAGACTCAGCAGGAAAGATGCTGCGGCGATTTCGCGGGTGTATAGGGAGGTGTGGCCGAAGGCATATGAGTATCCTGAGGAGTGGCGTCGCAAGCGTGCGATGAGTGAAGAGGAAGTGCTGAAGGAAATGGATGCCGGATACATGTTTTTTGGTGTCCGCGTGAACGGCGAGCTCGTCGGCGTTTACAAAGCGTCATTCACCGATCGCGGTCTTTTCGGGGAGCAGCTGGCTGTCCTCCCATCTCACCGCAACCAGGGCATTGCTAACGCGCTGTATGAGCATTTCCTCGAATTCGCAGAGAAAAACAAATGCAGGGGCTATGTGAACATCCTCATGGGTCACGAGGCTTGCGAGCGCGTCATACGCAGATACGGCTTCAAGAAGGTGGGAGAGCCATGGGAGCAGAGCGAGGGAATGCTCGTTCAGACATACGAAAGGGACTTCTCAAACGATGAGGACACCTGACGCCCTGCTCATATCCCTCTCAGCACTCTCTCAGCAGGAGCGATACGGGCTCCCTTTTCATTGAAATCTTTTTTTATCTTAACCAAAACTTTTTCACATATGCAACATACATTTTTCGTATGTGTACAATAGGCTTATTTACGAGGTGGAACGCCACATGTGGCGTATCAATGCATGCCGAGCTCATCGGTCGCGAGTTCATTCGCATGGGCTTTGACATAAAGGTGTTTGCACCTCACATACAATCAGCTGACAGGTGGTGGCATCACAGAATAGTGCGTGAGGATGAGGAATTTGTGATACGATGCTATGATGAGATACCTCCCAGCAGGAGGGGGTATGGCAACATAGAGGAGGACAAGATATTGCGTGAGGATTTTGACTATCTGATAGTTGAATCCTACACGCCAATGCCACAGGAGCGTCTTGAGCGGCTGATCCCGCGGATGAGGCGTGAGAAAAAGGATCTGAAAGTCGTTGCTGTCATACACGAAGGCGCACGCGAACACATAAGATACGATATACGCATATTTGACGCAGTTGTCGTGTTTGACGAGCGTTATGTGGACGAGATATTCAAATTGAATTCTGCATACCGCATGAATGCCGGTGATGCGGTGAGTGATGCTGTGGTTGTGAATGTCGGTGCTGCTGATTTTTATGAGGCTTATGAGGCGCCGTTGATAGAGGTGATTCCATATCCGTGCATGCCTGTACTCCGTCGTTGGATCAGGAAGTTCGGCGAGGACGGGTATATCAAGTTTTTCAGCTTCGGCAGGCAGATCTTTGAGGAATACAATGATTACATACATGCGCTTGACGAGCTCAGTGCGGAGTATGACATCCTGTATCATGTGGTCCGCTCGGACGGTTTGCTGCCAATCAGTCGTGATTGGCTGGTTCAGGAGAGAAGAAGGCTGTCAAATAAGGCTCTGTATGACATGCTCCACTCCTCAGACATACATCTGCTGCCTAAGAGCCCCACAAAGTTCGTCGTCGTCTCATCAACGCTCCATCAGTGCCTCGGATCGCTTTGCATAACTGTCGTTCCCGATACGAGACATTTTGAGATGCTGCCAAAGATAGGAGAAGAGAAGCCCGCAGTTGTATATGAAAATGTGGAAGACCTCGTGAACAAACTGAGAGCACTCATAAACGACGGAGAATATCGTGAAAATGTGAGAGATGCTGCAATGAAATATGTGGAGAAGAACAGATGCGATAAAATAGCAAAAAAATTCATCCAGCTTTTTCACAGAATTTGATCCCTTCCTCCACATACAGAATTGAGCTTTCCTGCCGAGGACTGTCTCCTTCCTCACATTTTTTTCAATATTACTTCAGTCATTGTTTAACTCACCCTATCTCTGTGACCTTCTCTCCTCAGTGAAGTGAGAGTCAGGAGGTTCCCATCCACCTGAGGCAGCTCTTTCAGCCTTCCTGTCTCGGTTGAGGGCTTCGGGTCTGCCCCGGGCAGAGCGAGCAATGAATAATACGATGAAACAGCACCTCACCCGTTTCTTCTGCCTCGCCAAAAGGCGGGAATGGCAGCAACAATATTAAATCCTACCTCAGTCCGTGTTCGTCTATAATTTATTACAAACTACTCCAGTTTATTGACTCAGGAATTTGTCTATTATAATGAGCTCTGCATGAGTTGTAATCCTTCTCCATCTTTTTATCCTTTCTCGGGATATTGGCTTTAATTGAGTCTTCAGTGATCTTCAGTGATGATCCTCACCTGGGAATTCCTCTCCTCACTCAAGCATTACTTTTATGCTCCTCTTTTATTCACTTCTATCTCCTGACCGTCAACGCCCAAAAATTCGTGGAGTGGCGGCGGCATTCGTGTGAGCCGAATCATCACATATTTAATTTCCCCTATTTCTACTGCTCCTCCTGCACCTGCTTCTTCAATCGTATGCCCTTCCAAGCGGTTATTCTCATACCTCCGACTTTCGGGCGGTAGTTTTCAACCCCAAGAAGCTGAGGTAATCTCCGTCCCACAACGCTTTTTGAAATTATTGGTAGCCTCTTCTCCCTGCAATATTCGCAGAATGCAGCGTAAAATTCATCAATAGAGATAATAGACTGGAAGGATCCACGACTTGAGCCTGGCGAGCATATACATGAGGGCATAGCCTATAAGAATGGTAAGAAGGATATTTTCTCGGTATTCAGAAAAAAACAAAACAAAAAAAATTCAGAGCGAATAATAGGTGACAATGACTGAAAGATGTCCCACAGATTATGGAAGATGTAAAGCGATCTGGGATAATGGTAGCAGATGTACTCAACCTGCGAAGTATAAATGCTATACCTGTGGTAGACCAGTTTGCGAAAGACATGCTGCGGAATGCGCTTGCTGTCATGTTATTAATTGTAAACATTGTTATAGAGCAGGAGACGGAGCTTGCCCTGTTTGTGGAAGCAAGAGGAAACATTACAGCATGGATGGACAAGCATATTATTAGTTTATCGCATAAACGAACATAAGAGCCTACGAACCCAAACCCTACGACGAACCTAAACAAAGAACCCGAACGAGCAAACACGAACCTAAACCTTAATATGATGGACTCAGTTGTGAATACGACCCGGACCCTTTTACTACAATGAACTGGAATGTTCATTTATCACTACCCTAAACCCTTACGGTCCTGACCCTGAACGACCCTAAAGGTTCTCACGACCCCGAACAAACGACCCTTCCCCCTCTCTACTCTATAATGCTATATAAACAGGCTCACTCTCCCCCTCGCCTCAGCAACGCTTCATCTTCTCTTCTCATTTGCGAAATGATGTTTTGAAGCACGACTTCAACACAAAAGCGAAGGAATGAGCGGTTTGAATTTTCATGAATCCAATTTTTAGAATAAGCGTATTCTCGGCATGCTTCAAAAACCAACCGCTCTTTTGGCGGAATTGTAATTCGCAATTGGAGGCGTTGTGCCTGATATACTCAGCGATACTCAGCCCTGATTCCCTTAAGAGCAGCCTTCATCGCCTCAATTTTCAAAATGGGGTCTCCACTCGGACCTTTGCGAAAAGTTCCTCCACAGCCCGCCGACCTAACTCCTCAAAACTCCGCTCAAAATCCTTCTCCTGCATCCCTCTTCTATTGACGCTTCAAAAAAGAAGAGCCTTTATTCTCGTCTTCTTTTTGGAGACTTTTTTCGTAGGCTCTGAAGGGTTCTGAACGAGTGGAGGCGAGAGGCGAATATGAGTGATGGCGACGGCAAGAGCATAAGAGGCCGGGCTTCGTCATCCAGGTCACAACGGCTCTTCAAGCACAGCAAAACCCTTCTCTATGATGATGCGTGCATTTTGCTCAGGAAGTCGCAAGAGCTGCCCCTCTCATTCTAGATGATAAAGTTTTATTGAATGACTACCCGTATTATGGTATCTCATTTGAAATTGCACGATATGGGGGAAGCGTTTTGAATCTCTGCATATAAATAACTGAAACATTCACTGTTGCAGATAAGGAAATTTTTTTGGTTTTCTTTTTGTATTGTTCTTGATTTAACATTTAGATATGCAAAGAAGAGGATAAAATAAAAAAAGTTAAAAAATAGCAGGCTTGTTCATTTTGAGCGCTTCTCTTTTAGATGCTTTTCTCAAAAAAGAGAAAAAGAAAAAAGGAAAAATAAAAAAAATATTTTCATTCAATTCTAAATGCTGGGATCCAGTCGTTGTATGTATTTCCGTTTGCGTCAATGAATGAAGTGCAAGTGATTTTTCCGCCTGCCACCTCTTTACTGCTTTCATGTATGATCTGGGGGTATGAGCCTGTTTTTATGATGTAAGTGTATTCATTTCCTTTCAACAGCGTGACGGATGGGGTAATAGTTATGTTGAGGTGGTCGCCTTGATATCCGCTCCATGTGCCACTTGCTATCAACTCCCCGTCTTTATTATTGATGGACTCAATATGTCCGCCTGTGCCCGGGCATGGATATGTGCAGATTTTGTGCACTGTGATATTTTGTGATGGTATGATTTTCCCTGTATGCGTGCCTGATATGCTTGGGTATGAGCCTAGACCGGTATCAAAATATCCGATTTTATCAACTTCAAGATGACCAGGGATAGTGGATGGCTCAATGGGATTGCCCCTGTCATCATCCATTTTTGTAACTGTTATGAGAATGTCAGCAGTTCCTCGATTATCGCCTCTGAGTGTTATTGTTGCGAGATTTATGTTGGTTGCACCGCTTGTAATTTGATTATTGAGGTCAGCAGCCTTAATCCAGACAGAATCTGCAGGTAGAGTGGAATTAATGTGCAGGGTTGCCCATGACGGAAAGCTTACTGATACTATCTCCGCTACACTTGGATTGGACAACGAGATGGTTATATTGTAACCAGAAAGACCGTTTGGGGCTTTGTCAAGTGTTATATTTACTGTTTTTGTCGAATGTAATCCAACATTGACTTTGGATTGATCGAATGAGACGTTTCCCTCTCCTGACACAACTGTTATGGTATCAGAGGTTATGGTATCAGAGCCGCTTCCCAATCTCGTCTTTTATGCAGTTGCAGAAATTGTGCATGTGGTCGGGTTGGTGCATAATAACATAATAAGTAGCCTTGAAGTCATCATTACTGTCTGTTATTCTTTTTCCACCTTCACATTGTCAACGAATATGCCCCGTTCCAGAAGAATCGCTGATACGAATGCCATCCAAACTGTGGAATCTCCGCAGATGTCTCGTAAGCTGAGTTCTCCTTTATACCATTTTCTCCCATCATTCCCCCGGTAAAGTCCATATCGCAAATCATCCGAGCGCCTATGTCCCCAATAATTGAATAATTGACGCCATCACTAGACTTACTGTAACCAGTCGTGGTTCAACTCGGTCCTCCCTCGGAAGTAGAAGGTCATCCTTGCATCAGTCGCATCGCTCAGGTCGAATGGTCCCCTATCCAAGCCACCATATTATCCGGATAATTGTCACACGCAGATGTCATACGCGGGATCCCCTCATCCACCAGGACTAATATCTGCGCACCAGGCGCTATAACCACCAGCATAGTGAGCATAATCATCTTCGTCCCATGCCGCATGGATATATCTCAGAACGGCTCCATTTGCCAGAAGGCCAACCCAGAGCTTCGTAATTGTCACCCAACCCGGACTGCTGACGGTGACATTATGTGACATTATTCTCTGATTCATCACGGTTTTTGCCCGCCCTGACAAAGATGCTGTGAGAGACAAAAGGATTGCGAAAGAAGAGGGTGCCGCACTTTATTTCGGCTCCAAGGGCTTTTGTTCTCCAGTCTTTTTTCCGCTTCAATATCTCTCAGGGCTCAATTGAAACTTTCTCAGTGATGCTCTATGATCATGCCTGAAGGTTGCCTGCGATTGAGCACCTGAGGTATCCAATGATCTGGCATTACAGCGGGCACCACATGCGGCGCCAGCAGGTAAATCGTTATACGCTGCCTTCCGCGAGATCAACGCAGCATACCTACATATTCTCGTCTTCCGCATCTTTTACACACCTTCCAGTATTCGCCCTGATCATCCCTCACGAGTTCATGTGCTGTGCGTTGACCGCAGTTCATACAGAATTCCTTTGTCTCCTTCCTCCCATACTTTAACAGGTCCAGCAATTTTGAAAACACACACCTCATCTTCTCATCCTGCCAGCTCCCTCATACTCATATACTATACTCACCCTCTCATATTTCATATCATATACACACATATTCACATTCAAATAATACTTCAAATAATACTCAAATTATACTCACATCTCCTTCGCCATGCCTTATGATTGAAAGAGGAGGCCTCCGATTGAGGGAAGCCTCTGATTGAATTATGATTTTTCTTCTTTTTTCTCATCTGAGGATGGTATGATTTCCTCGAGGAATCTCAGAGCCGGGAAGCTTATTGCGCCTTTTGCAGGGGGCGTCATAACGAGTTTCGTGTTAGGAGATTCCGAGAGCATTTTGAACACATTTATGTTATCAAACAGCAGAGGGATTTCGATGTTTTCTCCGAGCTCGCTTATTTTTTCATAATATTTGTAAAGTCCTTCTGCACGCAGTATCTGCGCTTCCTTCTCTCCTTCTGCTTTTATGATCATTGCCTTTTTCTCAGCTTCGGCTCTCACAAGTGCGGCTTCACGCTCTGCCTCAGCGGCTTCACGCTCTCCTTCCGCCTTTATTATTGAGGAGAGCCTTTTCGCTTCTGCGAGTTCCACCTCGCTTTTTCTCATGGACATTGCCTCTTCAACCTTTCCAGCTGTGAGGTCCTCTATCTCAACAGTCATTATGTCAATGCCCCACCTCTCCGCTTCTCCCATAAGCCGCTCTCTCAGCTGTGATGCAATCCTCTCGCGCTCTGCAATGACTTCAGTGAGTGTGAGCTCGCCTATCACCGCCCTGAGCGTCGTGCGAACAATGTCCAGTATAGCACGCTCAGCATCAACGACAGTCACGACCATCTTGCCGGGATCGGTAACGCGATAGAAAACAATTGACGATACACGCACAGGCACACTGTCCCTCGTAATGCACTCCTGCTCTCTCAATGTTGTTCTCTTCTCCCTCAGATCCTCTCTCCGTCTGACGACCTCTGTAAACGGGTTTATGAGAACCAATCCCGGTCCTCTCACCCCCTTGTATCTGCCTCCCACCGAGAATATGACATCTCTTTCAAAATCCATCAGGCGATCTATGCTGCGCTTCGCAATTACAACTGCCACCAGCAGCAGAAACAGAACAATTATATACCTCCACATCTCAATCAATCACCTCCTCAATGCTGTTCACTTTCTCCTTCCCTCTCCTCCTTCCCCTTTCCTTCACCCTTCGTTTCCGTCGTTTTGGTGATGTTGCCAGCTGCAGTCGTGCCTGTCTCAGCGATCAAGTGAACACCGATAGGCATCATAACAAGTTTTGGCGTGTCCGATGATGCGAATTTCTTGAGCGCCTCCACATTCTCATATTTCAATGCGACATTTGCATTTTTCACTCCGAGCCTCGCGATTTTCTGATAATACATGCTGACCCCCTCTCCGCGCAGCATCATCGCCTCCCGCTCACCCTCAGCGCGCAGTATCATCGCCCTCTTCTCCGCTTCCGCGCGGATCAGCAGGCTATCAGCCTCCGCTTTCGCAGCTTCCCGCTCACCTTCCGCCTTCAATATGAGAGATCGCTTCTTCGCTTCCGCATCCTCTATCATCGTTTTGCGCTCAACCATCGCCTCAGAGACACGACCGAGAGGTGTGAGCTCTGCAATCTCAACGGTTGTTATATCAATACCCCACCTGTCAGCCTCCTTTGAAAGACGCTTCTTCAGCTCCTGAACTATCTGCTCACGCTTGGCAATGACCTCTGAAAGGTTCATCTCGCCAATGACAGCTCTGAGTGTTGTTTTTGTGAGATCAAGTATGGAACCCTCCGCATCCACAACAGTCAGCACAGTTTTCTCAGGCTCAACAACTTTGAAAAACACGATTGGCATTATGTTTATCGGGACACTGTCCTTCGTGATGCAGTGCATCCTCTCCCTCCTTATCTCACGCTCCCTCAGGTCTATCCTCTCACGCCACGCAATCTCCGTCAGCGGATTCACCACAACAAGCCCAGGACCCTTTATGCCCTTGAACTTTCCCTCTATCAATGAGAAAACCGCTATCCTCTCATACTCGGGAATACGCTGCAACGACAGAAGCAGCACAGCGCCCAGCACAACGCCTATAAAAAGTAAAATTATCAGGATAAATACTGGCCCCATGATATGATATTTCCTGTCTTTATAAATATAAACGGCGGCAGAATATGAACTGCGGCAGAATATGAATGGCGGCAGAATATGAACAGCGGCAGAATATGAACAGCGGCAACCACTTCCGACGCCGCTGTCTGCGCACCTCCTCATTCAGCTCTTCAGCGCATGGATCATCGCGTTTATCTGCTTTGTTGTGAACTGCAGCTGGTTTATGGCGCCAACTGGACACTCAGCAATGCACGCACCGCATCCCTTGCATAAAGCAACATTCACATGAGATTTTCTCGTCTTCAACACGACCTCTTCCATTCGCTCCTCAATTTCGCTCATCTCTATCGCGCCGAATGGACATATTGTGAGACATGAGCCGCAACCTATGCACTTCCTCTCATCCACCACCGCAACGACAGGCTCTATATCTATGTGATCCTGTGAAAGCAGACTGCATGCCCTTGACGCGGCTGCTGATGCCTGCGCAACTGTGTCCGGAATATCTTTGGGGCCCTGAGCACATCCTGCTATGAATATGCCTTCCGTAAGTGTGTCCACCGGCCTCAGCTTCGGATGCGCTTCCATAAAAAATCCGTCAGATCCTGTTGATATGTTTAGAAGATTTGCAACTTCCCCAGAATCAGCCCTCGGAACTATCGCATTCGCCAGTATAACCATATCAGCCTCAAATCTCCTGCGAACACCCTCACAAAATGCATATACTGATATTGTGTCTCCCTCCTTCTTCACCTCTATCTCCTCCCCCAGCTCCCTCCTAACATATTTTACGCCTTCTCCACGAACTCTCTGATAAAATTCCTCAAATCCCTTCCCATATGCACGAACATCAGTGTATAATACCGTTATATCCGCATCCGGTATCCTCTCCTTTATCAAATGTGCATGCTTCGCTATATACATACAGCATATCCTTGAACAGTAAGGCCTCTCCTCACAACGAGATCCAACACAACTTATAATCACCACTCTCTCGGGAACCTTCCCCCCTATCTCTATCTTCCCTCCAGTTGGACCAGATGCATTACTGATACGCTCAAATTCCATCCCCGTGATGACTTCATCATATCCATAACCATACCTCTCATCAGGCTCATATAATTCATATCCCGTAGCCACCACTATCGCTCCGACATTCAGATTGATGATTTCCTCTGTCATTCTATGATTGATTGCATCTGCCTCGCACACAGTCTCACACAGCGCACACTCGCAACACAGCCTGCAGTGCAGACACCTGCTCGCCTCTTCCCTGGCGATATCCTCATCATATCCCATCTCAACACATTCAAAACTCGTCCTCCTCCTCTCAATCGGTATCTTGGGCATCTCGGCACGCGCCTTCCGCTCCTCAGGAATGAAAACTTCGTCAATGCTTATCCTCCTCTCCTCACGCCTCTCCGCATTTTGCCCCTCCTCTCCATGATCCTCCCCAAACTCCCCACACTCCTTGTGCTCCTTATCCTCACTTTCCTCACTTTCCTCACTTCCATCACGCTCCTCACGTTCCTCACGCACCTCACCGTCCACAGACACCGCTCCTTCATCACCGAGACGCTGCAGAAATCTGTCTATGGCTTCCGCTGCCTTTCTTCCAGCAGCAACCGCATCAACAACTGTAGCAGGACCTCTCACGCAGTCACCTCCTGCAAATATGTTTTTCACGCCTGTATATCCATTTTCATCTGTTTTTATGAA
>JAOQIN010000023.1 GCA_026134085.1 Candidatus Methanoxibalbensis ujae | reverse complement strand
TTTCAATCTGCGAACATTGGCATTAGGGCGACGCTCCCTGATGCCAGAGGGTGCGCCTTAGGGCTTATGACCTATAATCCTGCGAAAGCTGGGAGTAGTTTACAGATATCCGAGTTCAACGAGAAGCTCAGCGTTCAATATGGATGCGCCTGCCGCACCTCTGATTGTGTTGTGACCGAGCACTATGTATTTTATCTCGCTTCCTTCGCCCTTGCTTTCCCTTATTCTGCCAACTGAAATGCTCATGCCTTTTTCAGCATCTCTGTCAAGGCGAGGCTGAGGTCTGTCCTCCTCTTCCCGCACGATTATCGGATTTTTTGGTGAAAATGGAGTCTTAAGCTCAGATTTGAAAGATTCAAATGCACTTTTCACATCTTCTGCCGTGACAGTTTCGGCGAACCTCACCCATACAGCCTCTGTATGCCCGTCTATCACGGGAACACGATGACAGGATGCGGATATTTTGAAAGAAGCATCCACTATTCTGTCGCCTTCAAGCGTTCCAAGTATTTTAAGAGGCTCTCGTTCCATTTTCTCCTCCTCTTTCGCGATGAAAGGTATGATGTTGTCAAGTATTGCCATTGAAGTGACGCCGGCATACCCCGCGCCTGAGACAGCCTGCATTGTGGCGACATGCACTTCCTCAATGCGGAATTCCATAAGGGGTTTGAGGCTGATTGTGAGTATTATTGTGGAGCAGTTCGGGTTCGTGACTATGAAGCCATCCCATCCGCGGCGCTTCTTCTGATGTCCGATAAGCGCGAGATGTGATGCATTTACCTCTGGAATTACAAGTGGCACATCTTCCTCAAGACGATGCACAGCGACATTGCTTGATACAGCATATCCGAGCTCCGCACATCTCTTCTCAACATCCGCCGCAACCGCTCTTGGAAGCGCCGAGAACATTATATCAACATCAGCATCGTCAAGCTCACGCAGAGACTTCACAGTCATCTCAGCAACTTCACCCGGCATCTCAGTGGGCAGAAACCACTTCGCAACCTCACTGTATTCCCTGCCAGCACTCCTCTCAGACGCGAAAACGGCTGCAATCTCAAACCACGGATGGGACGAGAGCAGCTGCACAAAACGCTGACCAACACTGCCAGTCGCACCCAGCACGCCAGCTTTTATCTTTCTCATACTATCCCCTTTGCTTTCCTTATTTTCCTTATTTATTCCACATAATGAATGAGAACGCCCTCTCCATGTGAGGTTGCAGAATTTTCTTCATCCGGAGCATCCGAATGAGCGCTGAAGATCAGATTATCCGCATTAAGTGAGGTAAATTTGGTAAGAATTTACTTATAAATTTTAATAAATTATATAAATCATATAAAAAATAAAAAATAAAGATTATTTTAAATATTAAAATATTATAAACAACAAAACAGAATAATAAAAGACGACCAGAGCAGTGTTCAGAACTGAATGAAAAGCAAAAAGAATATGAGCAGAGTTTGAATGAATTATTTCATGAATTATTTCAGATGTCAATAAACCACACAACAAAATGAAAAATGCAAACACAAAGTGAAAAGAGGAGATTTGATAAATCAACTCGCCACTCATGTCACATCCGGCATCATGGAATCGCGTTGAAAAGCAGATCATCAACTTCAATCAGTTTATTCCATATCATCATGCATGTGCATGAGCCACGAACGCACTCAAGATGTTCCAAATTTTGTGTGAGATTGAATTTTTCAATGGCATCTTTCACATTTTTATCACATTTTCCGCAGTTATGCGGACCTCTCCGGCTGCCCGCTCCCACAGGATCGGATATCACTGCCTTTTCAGTTTCAATTTTAATGCGGATGATGGCTTCAACTGCGCTCCACAGCCACGGCGGTCTGAACATGAATGAACGCCAAAGGCGCTCAACGAATGTTCCCTTCTGAACATTGCAAAGGTTGAGCGATATTGTGGAAGCGATTTCTCTGACTGCGATCGCGGACCTCACAGCATCCTCTATTGCAGCACGTTCAGAGACAAAAGGAGGCTTCAAAAGCAGATAGACCTTCACTGATGCACCGCATTTCCGCACCTTCAGCGCTGCATTTCTGAAATCTTCAAAGGAGAAACCCTTGTTTATGTATTTTGCTCTGATGAAGTCGTCAGCGGTTTCAAGACCAAAAGCAACCTCCATAAAGCATCGCTCATTTGCCTCATTAAGTGCCGAGATGCATGCGTTCAGCTTTTCCTCACTCACAAATTCAGGGCGTGTCTCAACGATTATCTTCCGCAGTCCATCAAATTCGCTGAGCATGTCGAGCATGCGCATCCTCGTGATATCCGTTATCTCAGCATCGTCGAAAAAGCTGCCGGATGTGAATATTTTCAGCATAAAATCATCATCACGCCTCAACAGCCCCTTTTTGAACGCTGCGCTCAGCGCACTGCTGAACTGCGAAAGTATTTCGTCCTGCGTCACCGACGGCACGCTTTCATGCCAGAAACCGCACATCCTGCACGCACGCCATCTGCATCCTCTCGTCCTCAATATCACAGTCAATGCATCTATCGCACGATTCTCCTCCATGAGAAAATCCCTGTTGACCCAGAACACCGCAGCCCTCACACTCATTCCATCCATTTGTTTCATTTATCGTCCATTTATCGCCCATTTATCGCCAGGGCTGATCGCTCATGCGCAAGCAATAATCTCATCTTCTCAGCATTTTCATGATTTTCATGAGAATTATGATGATTATTGTGGCGATCGCAGCAACGGCAGGAATTGCGACAGGTGACGGCGATTGAGTTTGTGGTGGCGGCGATTGAGTTGGTGATGGCGATTGTGTTGAAGTGACATGTGTGGTCGTATTATCAGCGGCTGCCGTTGTATTATCAGTGGCCGTTGTATTATCAGTGGCTGCCGCACTGTACGATGATGGAGATGGTAATGACAATGGAGATGATGATGGAGATGAAGATTGTGGAGGTAGCGATTGTGATGAGGAAGATGCTGATGAACCTCCTGATGATGCTGATGATGCTGATGAGGATGCTGATGATGCTGATGATGCTGATGATGATCCACCTGATGATGGCGGTGATTCTGAGGATGAAGGCGACATCACATCAATACTGCCATTGATTGTCTGATAAGGCACATTCTCATAGCGAATGTTCCGCAATGACTTGACATTCAGATTCAAATAAGAATTTCCGGGGATGCCGATCGACTTGAATGTCAGATTTGCGAATGTTATATTTCCACTTACTCCTGTCATATTCCAGGCGGATATTTTCACCGATGAATTGTCGATATTATAGGCGATGACTTCTGATTCGGGCGAACCTCTGACCTCTGTCACATCAACAACCGAGGAGTTATACATAACCTCTATCGTGCCCGTTCCATAATCTGTTATGTTCTGTATTGATATCTGAACTGAGACATGAGCATTTGGCGATATTGACACATTTGGCACGCTCACGACCGCAACAACTGCGTCCTCAGTCGTGCCACCTGCAGGTGTGAACGGAGCCAATAAAAGTGTAAACAGAGTCAATAAAGCAAAGGGGATCACATTTGTCATGAGTCCTCCTCTCCATTTCCTTCACACATTTCCGTCATTCACACCTCGCAGACGCAAAGAAAAAAAGAATGGGGGTCATGGTGCTGGCTCAAGTCCCACCGTGTATCTCGCAATATACAGCGCATCTGCCATGTCAACACCGTCAAATGCATCTGCGGGGACGACACCGGCGACAATCTCATCCGGTGCTGGCTCAAGTCCCACCGTGTATCTCGCAATATACAGCGCATCTGCGATGTCCACTCTGTCATCACGGACGATATCTCCCCGTCTCAAAACGGTGAGCAGTATGCATTTATCGGTGTTTGAGTTTCCGAAGACATCTGTCGCGTTCACACGCAGGCAGTGAGTGTTATTCACGCCGTATGTTGCATTTGTCACGACTGACCATATGCCGCTCCTTCTGTCGCCCTCTATCAGTGTCATGGGCACCTCATCATGACCGGGTCCGAGTATTGGCGTGAGATTTACCGTCACAGAGGAGACGCCGGAATCGTCTGAAACGCTCACATTAAGGCGTGTGATGTTTGTTCCATGAACACGAGCTCTGCCGTTGTCGTTGAGTATGATGTTCGGTGTTGCGGTGGGATTGCCGACAATCGGCGCATTTCCCTCTTTTATACTGAATGAGCCTTTCTCCACGAATGTCGGAACATCTCTGTAATGTATGTCCACAAGCTTCTTTATGTTCAGGATGAGCGATGATGAGCTCCCCTCAGATCCAACCGCTTTCATCCTCACATATGCAAATACTATATCTCCGCTCGCTCCAGTTTCGTTCCATGCCGAGATACATACAACTCCCTCTGCGTTGTCGATGTTGTAGGAACCCACATATGAATGCTGACTGCTGCTCACATCAGTGACATAAATTACATGCGGATCATACTCCACGCATATCGTTCCAGCTCCATAGTCAATGATGTTATGAAGTGTTATCGGTGCGCTCACTTCGCCATCAGGCAGCACTGAATAATCACCGATGATCACATGAACTCCTTTTTCACGGACATAGACAGTCACATTCCTGCATAATGCATTGTTTTTCTCATCGCTCTCCTCAACATCATCATCGGCATCTGAAACCACGCATATCTCATAATCGCCAGCTGATGGCGGCGTCCATGCGAAGCTTACATTCACTGTTCCTCCGGCGCTCAGCGAATCTATACTCACATGATCAATCACAGTGCCGTTCACGCACAGCGACACATTGAATGCAGATGCATCAGCACATCCCACATTTGAGATTGTCGCGTTTATGATGTTTTCCATATTTGCATAAATCTCAGGAGGCGTTTCCATCGCACTCACACTCAGGTCGGGCAGCAGTGCTATCGTGATGTTGACAGAGAAAAGCCCGCCATTTTCAATGTTGTCCTCGGAGACTGTGATGTTGAATTCAGCATTTTCGCCTGAAGCCTCAAAGTGCAGCACATCCCCCACACTCACATCATCAGATGACATGAGAATCTGATAGTAATTCTCCGCGGTCTCAGCGACAAAAATCTCGGATGTGTTCAGATTGGTCACTTTCACAAGAGGCGCACCCACACTGCTCGCCGCTTCTGAATGAACATAGCCGAACACGAGGAAGGGAGTCAGAGGCTCCTCGCGCATCACCTCGTTCTTCGCTCCCGGCGTGGGCACATCAAATACAACGAAGTCCTCGCTGTCCACATCAGTGTCCTTTCCATCCGGATATCTTCCTGTTGATCTGTCAGCTGGAGGGACGGGTGCATTTCCGGGTGCCCCTCCGTATGTGACATTGTCTATGACGATGCCGTCTTTAAGCAATATGATCTCATCTCCGTTTTTGTCCAGCCGATTTCCCACATGCACAACAAGGTAACCTCCCGCAGGTATGCTGCCGCTCAGCTTTTTTATGCGAGATGTGCTGTCGTTGAGAGACCAGCCGGTGAGGTTCACATCTGATGCGGAGGGATTGTATAACTCCACCCAGTCATCACCAGCGCTCGGATCAGCCATGAACTCGTTTATCACGATTTTCTCAACTTTCTCAACTTTCTCAACTCTTACAGTGCCGTTTATCATGCTCACATTCACGGGATTCCCAAGAGGATCTGAAAGCAGCGTGTTTCTGAAGTCAATATGAGAAAGGCCCTCTCCCACACAATTAAGCGATATGTTTGCAAGCACATAGTGCCCCTCAGGAACATTGCCACCCATCTCAGCAATTGTCACATGATCCTCATACCGCGTGACAGAGGCCATTCCACCACCCCATGGACTGACTGAGCAATTCACACTCTCTATGCGCACTACTGATGGATCAAAGTAGATATCCGTCTGATATCCTCTGATGGCGGTGCTGGTGTTGAGCATCAGCAACACATGAGTGCTCTCACCCACGGAGCACACGCTGTGCTGCGGCGAAAAATAGAACTCACCACCATGCGTGACAGTTGATGCTGACATTGCAACCAAAAGCAGTATAACACTGCAATATATCACTCCCTTCTTTCTTTTATTTTTATTTTCATTCGTTCCTCCATTCATTCGCATCACCTCCCCCTCTTTTTTCTTTTATTTTTTATTTTCTTCTCTTTTCTTCCTCTTTCTTCTCCCCTATTCTCCCTTCTTCTCTTCTTTTTACACACATTCCTCGTCACAGCTCACCATCTGTTCACCATTATCACCATCACATCATTATTATCCTATCATCATCCTCATCATCACAACTCGCATTTACAGCGCAGAGGAAATCCCGGATCTGTTGCGCGATTCAGTATTTTGACCGCATCAAATATGTTTATGGAGCCATCAGCATTGACATCAGCCGCCCATGGACATGAAACTGGAAAATCTGGATCAGTTGCACGGTTGAGCGTTTTGACAGCATCAAATATGTTTATCCACGCATCATTGTTCACATCCCCACATTTCCAAACTGTTGATATGTGGTTGTTGTTTTCATCATGCTCATCAACGATTTCGGTGTCATCTGCGCGCACCATTATATCGTCCTTGGGCGGCGTGTATGTCCACTGACTGTCAAAGCATCCTGTGTGATTCTCGCCCGGCAAAAGCGAAACATTGACAACATCATACGCAGCCTCAGCAAAATCTATGAGCAGCACTGTCCTGTGACCTGCTGGCGCCACATCATCTCCCGTGTTCATGATTTTGTAGCATATTTTGCAGTTTTCAGGCCAGCACACCCACACATCTGCAACCACGAGATCCGGCTTTCTCAGCTCTCCAACAGTGATGTTGAGACATATGCCGCCTGCTTCAACATCCTCAGATGTTATGGTGTGATATGTCATGTTGAACATGCTTTCATCCTCGCTCGTCACATTGAAACGAAGAACCTCACCGACGAGCAAATCAGGACCGTAGCTGAGATTGAGCATATACCTGTTGGATGTCGTGTTCGCAGTCCATTCAACACTCGTGTTCATGTTCTCCACAGTCACATTTGGATTCTCACACACACTCCCGTTCTCATAAAAAACATAACCTGTTATGTTGAAAGGCGATGATGGCTCAATCTCAACAGTCCCATTGAGCACTTCTGCATCCACAGAACTGTAAGTTTCATTTATCCTGTCATATACAACAGATCTCGCCTCGGTTATGTTGAGCATGCAGGTTTTTCCACATCTTTCCGCCTTGAATGTTATCGTCGCGAGAACGCCCGGATCCGTTACTCCGCCCACTCCGCTCCTTGTCTCCCCGTATATTGCGGCTCCATTTTCATTGTCCTCAGAATGATGTATGATCGTATAAACACCGTCATGACTCAGAAATGTCCCGTTACTCTGTGAGCACACATGCAGCACGGAAGGGTCGAACCTCAACACATATTCCGCACCGAACACCTCATTTCCCCTCGGATAAACTGTTATGTTCACAGTGAAATTCCTGCCACAATGCACACTGCCCGGCGACTCCACAGTCATAAACGGTGCCGCAAGCACAGCAGGCAACACAGATATCATGATCAAAACGGCACAACAGTTCCTGATCAATCCCGATGTCAAAAAACACTCACCTCCTCCGTTGTCACTTCATCTTCATCACCCCTCTTCATCACCCCTCCTCATCATCCCTCTCCTCCATTTTCATCACTCATTCACCACACTCCCAGCCGCATGGCAGGTATCCAGTTCTCATGCACAATGCCGTTTACATCAGTGAATACGCAGACAATTTCCCCCATTTCCTTTACAGAATCATCAGATGAATGAATTATTTGAGGATATGAGCCCACCTCTATTGTCAAATTATATGAATGATTTGCAATTAGTGTGAATTTATCATCAAATCTGACCTCGTTCCATACACCGGCATATCCGTTCCACTCAGTGGAAGCGCTCCATGATTCATTTCTTATTTCAATACGCTCTATATGCCCTCCAGTCCCATTGCAGGGATAAACAGATGCTGCGTTCACTGTTATGTTGTGGAATGGTGTGAAAACGCATTCAAAAGTGCCCGGGATGCTTGGATAGGGATTGGGACTTTCGCCCGTGTCGTATATGAGTGAGCCGTCAACAACAAGTATCACATTGCTCGCTGCCATGTCGTCTGATCTGCTGCGTATCATCGCGATATTTCCGATTGATCGCATGTGTTCGCTCACATCAACATCGCATATGCCTATCCTCGGCTGCTCGGCTGTGATTGTTTTTGCAGAAGCTGCGGGATGGAACATGTTCCGCCACGAAAAATCATTGAAACACAGCTCACTTTCTCCGCTGTCGGCTTGAGGCGCTACTGCTATCAGCCTCACATGCCCATCCGGGAGAAATGCAAGTTCAAACGGCGCATAAGCAGTCGCTTCAGTTGCGTTGACGCAGTAATTCTCATCAGCTCTCAGTATATCATAACCCTCATTCACGCATATGACCCTCTCAACCTCACTCCTGAGCTCATATATCACAATAAGAAACATCCCATCTATGAAAGCACCGCCACCACTGCTGTATCCGTTGCAAATCCTGGCTATATTCCCGCCGCTCGCATTGAAATGTGATGTGACATCGTAAACTATTACGCCAGATGGATTGTTTTCGTTCTTAAATGCAACACGATCCTTATACACAGCATCTATCGGCGTCTGAAAATCGTTGAAATAGAGCGTGAGATAGTTCTCTATGCCATTCGGCGTCCAATCAGCATAATAATAAAGATATAATCTTGCAGCTTTCACAATTGCATGATCAGGGACGAGATCATCGCTCCAATTCACCTCATAACTCCTCCAAAACATTTTTTTCAGATGATAACTATCACCAAAGGAATATGAAATGTTGAGCTTTCCATAATATGAAAGCACAGTTTTTATGTCTTCTCCTCCTGTATATCGCTTTCCTTTGTATCCGTTATCGTGAACTTGTATTTCCATAAGCATGATGTTGTTTCTCCTGTTCACATCGTTCGGATAATCAGCGGTCACATTCAGTTCGTATGTTCCGGGAGAGAGGGGAGCCCATGTGACGCACAGCTCCTTTTCATCGCCCGCGTTAAGGCATTTCACAAGTGATTTGTCGAGCAGGGAGCCCTCAATCATGAAGCTCACATTGAAATTTTCAGCATTTCCACTGCCGTTGTTTATGATTTTTGCGCATATCTCATTCTCCTGATTTCTGAAAGTCCAGCCATGGACAGCATTGCATCTCGGATTTATTTTTATTGCCGATATCTCAATGTCACATGGCGGCAATACAAGCATTACTTCGCGTTTTCTCTCGTCATAAATGTGCCCATCTGATTGAATGCTCGCATTCACGATGATCTCGTAAACACCGGGTGCAGAGGATGATGTGTTCCAGATGACATCTCCTTCATAGCACTCACCTGCATCAACAGTCACATTGTGTGCGCTTATGATGTGCTCTCCGCTTATGCCTGCAATTTTAACAGTTATGCGCACATCTTCCATTATGTTCCCCGCGTTTTCCACCATATATCCGATGTGATACTCATATCCGACTGTCAGATTTTGACCATGTGCAATCTCTTCGCCATCTCTCTCAATTTTTATGCCTGAAGGCGGTGAGTAGTTCGTGAGTATGCGCACATCATGCCTCACAGGCGAAAGCGTGAGGTTCATCCGCAAGCAGCCTGAATCAATTTCAGATTGCGTGACCGTATGCAGCGTCTTGTTGATCATCTGCTCCTCATCTGTCGCCATCGCGACGAGCATGAGCACTTCTCCCGCTATCACATCGTCCCCCGATCTCAGATCGCAGCGATAGGAGTTTTGAGAGATCTCCGCAGCCCATTCCTCGCTCGTGTTCATGTTCCTCACAGTCACAGCGGGATGCATGCACGGCGACCCGTTCGCACGGAAAACAAATCCCTGAACTGTGAAATCCGAGATCGGCGCATCCACTTTCACACTTCCATTCACAACTCTCGCTGATACCTTCACAAGATCAGAGTTTATTATACTCACATTCTTCAGAATAAGCGAGCTTTCACCCGCTCTGCCGAGCGCTTTAAATGTAATTGATGCTACAGTTCCTCTTCCTCTTACACCTCCACCACCTGTTATTGTCTCAGCATATTCAACAATTCCTTTTTCATTATCTATTCTGTTTATGCTCACAATCGTATTGTCCCCGAGAAAATCACCTTTATTCTGAGATATCGCATTCAATATGTGATTGTCAAACTCCAGTTCATATTCAACCGCATATATCTCCTCATCCCCAGAATCAACAGTTATGTTCACCGTGAACATCTGTCCTGCAGAGACATTTTCCTGGGATTGTTCAACAAGAATAACGGGCACAGGAGCCTCAATCACGGGCACAGGAGCCTCACTGAGCGGCAACAGATAAACCGGCAGAATCATGCATATCAGAACAAACGCATATATCCCCGCTTTCCCATCACTCCTGCGCATTTTCATGAGAGACGATGCAAGAACCGCCACCGCTGTCGCTGTCGCCGCTCCTCCAACAGGGGATTGTCTTGATGGTTGTGACGGTGATGGTCGTGACGGCAATCGTGACGGCGATTGTGACGGTGATGACTGCGGTGAAGGCGCACTCGCATTTGTGGTATTTGGATGTGTTGGGACATGCAGGTCATCTGATGATTGAGAGCGATTGTCGGGAGATGCTGTTCGTGTGGGCGACAATTGAGGCGTTTGCGGTTTGATCAGTGCTGCCGGAGAAGCGTGCTGAGATGGAGAACATGTTGCAGACGGTGAAGGCGCCGCATCGTCGCTGGACGCTTGTTGAGGTGCTGGAGATGTTGTGGAGGCTGTGGATGTTGCAGGAGAATGTGTTGTTGATGACGGTTCTGTTGTTGGAACAACAGTGCAGTGCGCAACCGTTTCAGCAGTCAGATATTCATAGGAAGTGCTTATAAAAGTGACATTCAGACGCAGTGCGCTCTCTCCAGCACTTATCGCTTTAAATGTGATCGTTGAAAGCGTTCCTTTCCCCGCCACACCACCTTCTCCCGTTATTGTCTCAGCATATTCAACAATTCCTTTTTCATTATCTGTTCTGTTTATGCTCACAATCGTGTTGCCCTTCAGAAAATCTCCTTTATTCTGAGATATCGCATTCAATATGTGATTGTCAAACTCCAGTTCATATTCAACCGCATATATCTCCTCATCCCCTGAGTCAACAGTTATGTTCACAATAAAAAAATCACCCACATGATGAGGCTGTGAAACAATATGCACCTCAGGCGTTGATGCGGAAGAAGACAGAACAGATAACAGATAGAGAACAAATAATGCAACAATCCTCATCACTGTCCCCGCTCTCATTTCTCATTACTCCCGATTCCTCTCTCCCGTTTCATCTCCCGTTTCATCACTTCCTCCTCTCTCAGTCGTCCCAGTCGTCCTCAGTCGTCTTTTCATTATGAGTATCACAATGCTGAGAGCGAATGCCTCAAGACCATGTGAGGTCGTATGAGGAGATGACCTCGGCGTCGCTGCATGAGATGCTTCGGGCGTATGCAATGGCTGTATTGTTGTGTCGGAATGCGTGATATCGTAATGAATACGCCACTCCCCTATGCCACCGAGCATGTTATACACTGTGAAGCCTTTTTCCGCCAATTTACTGGCAGCAGACCTGCTTATATCACCTGAGGAGCTGTAAACAATTATCTTCTTCTCTCCTTTGAGCTCATCAACTCTTTTTTCAAGCTCATCTGATGGTATATTCAGGACCTCAACACCCCTCATGTATATATGTTCTGACTCATATTCATGCTCTGTCCTGACATCAAGCAGTATGAAATCCTCAGGATGCTCTCTCATCATCTCATATGCTTCCTCAACCGTGATATCCATCACATCGGCAGCAGTTGCATTTCCGACAATGCATTCTCCGTGCTGAATTTCAAAATCAATCTCATCCAGATCAGGTGAGAGTATGTGAACATCGCTCAGCTTCAATGCACTCCTGCCCGCGTTCCCCACAACCTCAAATGAGACAGATGCGAGCGTTCCTTTTCCACTCACACCTCCCTCTCCCAACCGCATCTCGCCGTATTCTACCTTTCCGAGCGTGTTGTTCATGTCTTCCCGAACGACAAGCGTCTCATTGCCATCTCCGCTGAGCAGGTCTCCTTTCTTCAGGGAGGTCACATTGAGAATTTCACTGTCAAAAAGGAGCGTGAACTGAGCCGCATATACCTCTTTATCTCGGGTGTCCATGCAGATTTCAACAGTGAATTTCTCGCCATGAGCGCTCTTCACGACCGCAGGCACCACACTGACACTCACCTCAGACTCTGCCGCGTGCACCGCCGCAACAATCACGAACAGCGATAGGAACATTGCGATGAATATCGCTCCATGCTTCATCACATATCCCTCCATATTTATTACCTCCTCATCCCCATGCACATATACTTAAAAATATTTCAGTAAATTTCAGAGCATGCATGTCTGCTGCGACATCCCTCCATCATTCCGCTTTCCACATATATCGCTATCTCTGCGTATTTTTACTTAAAAAGTATGATGAAATATTTAATATGTTATATTTTTATATGGAGGCAGCGTGCAGCGCGTCGTGTGCTTGTGAGCCTGTTTATGCTGCCGCGACGCTGTTTTCGTTTATGGAGGTTGTTGCCACTGCCGGCAGCTCCGCGTCAATGCGCCTCGTGATGGCGGCGGGTGGAAGGCTATCGGATAACAGAAAAAATACCGGCAAAAAGCGAGAGAGTGAGCATTAGAACCCTCAAAAATTCCTTACTTGTCCTCTTTTCAACAATTTTACCGCAAATGTATGCAACTGAAAGTGAAGGGATGCAAAGAAATCCCAACTTTATGATACTCCAGCACAATTCTCCAGCGAATGTGAAGAGCATTAATGTTACAAAATCGATGACGATGAGGTAGGAGATGATGAAAATTCTTATGAATTTGCTGTCATAGCCCTGATTTGCCAATCCCAGGACAATTTGCGGACCGTTTATGCCTGTCAGAACGCCCATTGCTCCGCTGAAGTTGCCGAGTGCAAAGAAGAAAAATCTCTCAAACTTCTTCGGCACCTCAAACCGAAAGCCGAAAAGGAGGAGAATGGCGAAAAAAGCGACGAAAATGCCAATCAGCATGCGTAGTTCATCCTGCGAAATCCTTTTAAACAGAAAAATTCCGCAGAAAATACCAATAACTCCTCCTATAAAAACCTCTTTAAACGAGAAATTCAGTTTCTCCCTCATCAAATACACAAAATTCACCTCATTTTCAAGCAGAATAATGAGGATAACTGCTTTCTTCGGAGGTAGAACAGCACTTAAAATGGGGGAGAGGAGCATGGCAGAGCCGAAACCGGTGATTGTCCGCAGTGTGAATGCGAAGAAAACTGCAAACACAACAAAAATTTCACTCACGCCTCTTTCCCCTGCTTGTTGATACTGCTTCCCGCTCACTGCTTACTGCCGCTCAAGCCTCTTTCCCGATCTTTCGCTTCTGTCCTCGTCTCTTTTCTCGCTCTTTTTCCGCCTCTTTTCCCTATTTCATATTTCATCTCACAATTTTGGATATATTGAGCTCAATAATGTCCTCTGCGCCGAGCGATTTCAACTTTGGAATCAGCGTATTCACATCCTTCTTGCTCACTACTGCCTCAACTGCGTAAAATCCCGGCTCGTAAAGCTGCGAGATGGTGGGTTTTTTCATCGCAGGCAGAGCGGAAACTACATTCTTCAGGTTTTTCTCCGCGACATTCATGCTCAAAAGGACTTTTCCACGAGCCTCAATGACGCCCAAGAGGAGCGTTGCAATCTCCTCTATTTCACGCCTTTTATGAGGGTCTCTCCAAGCATCCTTGTTTGCGATGAGTTTCGTTGACGATTCAAGGATGGTTTCAATGATTTTCCAGTTGTTTTTGCGGAGAGTTTCGCCAGTTTCAGTGAGTTCAACGATAGCATCCATCATGTCTTTTGCCTCTGTTGCACCGTATGAGAAGAAAATTTGGACAGGTATGCCGAGATTTTTGAAGAATTTTTTTGTAATGTTTGGATATTCCGTGCTTATTATGCTGTTTGGAGGCAGATCTTTTGCTGATTTTATGTTTCTGTCCTCCTGCACCGCAAGAACAATTTTCACAGTACCTTCCTCTGCTGTCTTGCTGAATTTCAGGTCGCAGACCTCAACGACATCTGCCTCCCGCTCAAGAATCCAGTCAAGACCTGTGATGCCGATGTCGAAGTAGCCCTGCTCAACAAAAACAGGGATTTCCTGAGGTCGCAGTATTTTGACGCTGCGAATGCGTTCGTCGTCAATAGTGGCGTTGTATGCTCTATCCGCCCTTTTCACCTCAAGGTCAGCCTGCTTGAAGAGGAGGAGTGTCTGCTCCTCCAAACTCCCCTTTGGCAGCGCGATGCGCAACATCTCATCTGTCTCTCTGTTTTTTCATCTTTTCAGTTTTCCTGTTTCCTCACTGAACATGCTTGGAAATTCTTTTCTTTGCGGGCTTTTAATTTGCGATTGTGGTTGCGATTGTGATAGCGATCGTGAAGTGATAGATAGCGAGCGATGGTGATAGTGAGTGAAGAGGGGTTGGAGAGGAGTGGTGAGGGCTGATGAATTACGATACTGTGAGATTTCTGCGTCGCATGTTCGCATCGTATTATAAGCGGGCTGGATTGAGCATGCCCAGGGATTTTTGGATGCGTGAGTGGGGTTTCATTCCGTTTGGAGTGAAAATGATGAGCAGGCACAGGGCGTTCAGGAGTGCTGCGGAGATCCGCTCGTTTCTGCGAGAGAATGCGCCCGCACATGTTTTTTTCTCGTCTGCGATATATGAGAGACCCTCAGCAGCGAACATGGCTGATAAGGGGTGGAGAGGTGCTGACCTGATATTTGATCTTGACGCTGATCATATTATCGACGCCGATCATATTATCAGAGGAGAGATAAGCTACGATAAGATGCTTGAGCGTGTAAAAGTGGAGACAGCAAAGCTCATGGATTTTCTTGTTGCTGATTTTGGGATAGATGAGCGGGATATAGAGATCGTGTTTTCTGGTGCTCGCGGGTATCATGTTCATGTGTGTCGTGATGATGTGCGTGCGCTCCGAAACAAGGAGCGGAGGGAAATTGTTGATTATCTGAGTGCAAGTGGTCTTGACAGCGAGTTCAGGAGCGTGGATCCCGGTATCGGCAGCGAGGCGTGGAGGCATGGGGGAGGATGGAGGCGAAGGATATTCAGAGGGCTTATGGATTTTTTCCGCGAAATAAAGCGCATGGATAGGGATGATGCAGTCAAGGCGCTTTGCAGGATTGATGGTGTTGGTGTGAAAAGTGCAATGAAAGTCGTTGAGTTCATGGCGAAGATGGATGATGATGCGATTGAGGAGTGGGTGGCAAGATGCATGCTTGACAACAGGCTCCGCTGGATTCCAGGAGTGCATTGCAGGCTTATTCAGGACCATGCTGTTTCACTGCGAAGCATGAAACCAGATGCGCCTGTGACTTCTGACATCCACCGCCTCATAAGAATGCCAACATCGCTTCATGGCAAAACGGGGCTCATTGTGAAACCTCTCAGCGTGAAAGAGCTTGATGATTTTGAGCCTCTTGAGGATGCGGTGGCATTCAGCAGCGACAGAACAGTGCGCGTGAAAGCGCTTAAAAGAAATGCAGTCAGAATGAAAGGACATGAATACGCAGTTGAAGATGGCGAAGAAGCAGAACTTCCTGTGTGTGCTGCCGTGTATTTCATGTGCAGAGGGGTGGCGGAAATCTGCGATGCTGCGCGCGGCGTGGGATGATGTGGTGTGATGAAAGAGTGATAAAATGGATATAGCGCGCTTATGGGATATTCTGGAGCGTGAAAGAAGGACTGCTTCCCTACAGGAGCTCCCTGAAAACTTCTGCGAAGAAGTCCGTTCGTATATGAAGAGGCTTGATGAGGAGATAAAATCCGTTGATGACAGCCGAAAAAGGGAGATACTAATGGATGAGCGCAAGAATGCGCGGATGAAAATTGAGAATATCGTGAGGAGAAGAATGGGAAAAATAGTGAAATTTGCATCCTCAGGCTCAAAAATTGTTCCGAAAGGAATGCTTGATGATGAGCGCACCGCATATGAGGTCATACAAAAACAGGTTGAAGAGAGCATCAATAGGATACTCCTATCCATGCTCGGCACGGAAGATGATGAGGATTGTGAGGAAAAGCTCACCTTGAAAAAATGAAGAATGGCTTAAAAATGGAAATGATAAGGGTATTGAAAGAGATGCCGTCATTTGTCAGCATAGACGGTAGAAATTACAGGCTATATCGTGAGGATATCGTGATGCTGCCTGAGGCGAATGCAGATACATTATGCCGCAAGGGATATGCTGTTAAAATCCACTACGGTCGTTCAATGCGTGAGGAATGTGAGGAACGATGATATGATGCATGGTGCCCCTCTCAGCTCTGTCATGAACTCCGCTGTCACGAACTCCGGGCATCGCTTCATCGCGTCTTACGGCGATCACACGGCGATCACGACGAGCGATGACAAACGGGTGAGCGAGAAGCTGCGCCAGTTATGGTTGGAGTATTGAGATTCAAACAGGTGCGCGTAAGCCATATAGGCCTCAATAACAAATCCTGCTGAGGGAATGAAGCTTGATGAGTTGACAGATGAGGAATGGGAACTCACCTTCCATCACCCGCTCCAACAGGAAGACCGGGGGCAGATGACCGCGCTCAACGCGCTGAAAGGTGAAAGGGGAACGCTGAAGAAGGGGGAAGACCCGGAAAAGGACAGGATGAGGTGAATGCCTATGGTTCAGGTGAGATCCGAGGTCACCTCAGAAGAAGATCATGGCGGCTGTCATGTGGGTTGATTGAAATGAGTTCATCGCAAATTTTGTCATCGCAAAATCGCCACCGTCTTATTACACTTCCTTACGGCGGCGCATCTTTCGCATTATGCGCTCTCTTCGTATTCTCCGCTGCTCCTCAATTGATTCTATCCACTGTTTATGCTTCTCATATATGAATTTGTGAGCCATTTCCATGATTTCGGGAGAGTCGCCACGCAGCACTATCTTCGGAACATCCTCATCTCGCACTTCCTGATCAACTTCCAGGCCGAATTTTTCTGCCGCTTCAAACACTATTCCTGTCGCAATGCCTCTCGGTATGACGATCTCATATTTATCCTCCGCAGCTCCCCGCAGCTCATCTCCGCCTCCCCCCTGCTCAGTTTCAATTTCATGCTCTTTCTCCTCACTCATCTCCTCATTCACTCAGCAATGAATGTTTATGAATGTTTATATATATACATCAAATCATGCGATCTTTATCATATCATTTCGTGGTGCGTATAGGAGACCCTCCCTCTTCAGTTTTTCAATCAGCTCTTCCGCCTTCTGTCTGTCAATGCCTCTCTCCTCGGCGATATCAAGCACCTCTTCGATCGGAACAACATCGCTTCCGTACTCTCTTCCCAGCTCTTTTATGATGTCAAGGAGCATTTTCATGCGATCTCTTCTCGTTTTGGGCGTGCCTATTGTCACGACATCCACATCCAACTTCCCCGTTTCGGGGTCCACGAAAACACGATTGAGACAATATGAGACAAGGTCTATCACGCATTCTGCATCTTCCTCCACGACAACATCACGAAGTGATGCGCGAGCGCGAGCCTCTCCAAGTCTTATCAGCGCCTCAAGCTGCCTCGCTGTGACGGGAACAGGTGCGTTCTCATTCCCATAGCTCTGCCTTCTCAGATTTATATAGAAATCAAGGAAGCGTCTGCGAGCGCCTTCTGAAAGCACCGGAATTATGTTTTTACGAGCATATGCCACATACTTCCTCAAAAGTTCAGCGTCAACAATATTGGAAACCCTGCGCATCACCTCATTATATTCTGCTGCTCTGTCGGGCGCTGTCTGCTGGGTGCTGATATGGGTGCTGATATCGCTCATCACTTCGCTCATCTTTAAATCGCCTTTCATCGCAATGCGCTTCCTCATAAGAATCTCGCCGTAAATATGCGAATCCAGTATGTATTCGGCAGTTTTCCTGTCCTCAACCTCGTCTGGCTCGTCCATCATCGTGAAAATGAGGTCAAAGCGCGAAAGAAGCGTGGGAGGCAGGTTTATCTGCTCGGAAATCGGAGTGTATTTGTCAAATCTTCCGAGCTTTGGATTTGCCGCTGCGAGCAATGCACACCTCGCGTTCAGCCTTGCGGTGATGCCCGCTTTCGCTATGCTTACCGTGTTGTGCAGTATGAGCCCATGGCTTATGAATGTGTGTGTCGGCTCCACAGTCACATCATAAACCCATTTCGTCCTGTATCTGCCTTCATTCGGAACGATCTCAACATCTATCACCCTCAAAAGCGTGAAAGCTGCGCTGTGCGGTTTTCTCACAATATCCGCATCTCTCGCAACATCCGCATCTCTCGCAACATCCACACCTCTCGCAGCATCCGCATCTCTCGCAGCATCCACACAGCCTTCACGCCACGATGCCGCTGATTCAGCATGCACGCCGCAATGCCGCTGTGTCGCCATCTCTCTGTTAATCTCACATGCACTGTTCTCACATGCACTGTTCATCCCACATACGGAGAGAGACGGAAAGGTGGCGGGAGAGAAGTCTCCGATTTCCACCTTTGATGATTCAACCGCATGAATTTCACAATCTCTCATCACAAATACCGGATGCTCAGGCGTCACCAGAATCTCCTTTCCACTCTCATATTTTATTCGCACGAAATAATCGGGTGCTTCATGCCTGCTGACCCTGTTCACCCTCGTCCTGAATATGCTGCGAAAATCTGTTGAAAGTATTTCAATGTTCAGGTCATCAGTCCATATTATCTCACATCTGATGCCACGCACAACTCTGTGAGCATATCTTCTGAAAATGGATTCAACAAAATCACCTATCTTATAAACGCCATCTGCGAGTTCAATTGAAAATGAGGGATGGTAGCTCTGCTGCTCAAGCACCTCATGCATTGCATCTCTATCCCTTTTTTCCATCTTGTCTATCTCGTCTATCGCTGCAATTCCTTTGTCCGCAAGGACGAGTGCTCCTGCCTCAAGCGTCCAGCGACCCTCACCGAAATCGTCCTTCACGGCTGCAGCAGTGAGACCGGCGCTTGTGGCACTCTTGCCGCCTGTGTATATGCCGCGTGGCGCAAGTTCTGCAATGTAGGAGAGCATCTGGCTGTTGTGCACAAAAATATCATTTGCGACGAAGTTGTGATGAAATGGCACTTGAATGTCATAAACATATGGCTCTGAGGGTTTTATCTCCTCTATATCAGAGATCTCATCCCAGAAAATATCTGAATTCGCAAGTTTTTTCAGCACTTCCACTTTTTTCCGCACACTCTCAATCTCCTCAGCAGACATCGGATAATCGCTCAACGCACCTGAACAGCTGCATTCGGTTGAGCTCTCTCCTTCAGAGCACCCGAATCCAGATCTCCTTTTCACCTCCTCCATTCTGCGTTCAAAGCGCTCAATTATCTTGTTCAACGCCTTTCTCGTTGGATTTCTCTCACCGCTCTCGTAATGACGCATGTGACGAACACCACACTCATCATGTGCCATCCTCAGCTCCTGCCTTATCTCCCTCAACAATGAGGAGATATCTGGTATGACATCCATGCTGCAGACATCCATGCTGCAGAAGCAGCGCCTGTCATTTCTCCAGCGTGATGCCTCAGCATCGTCTCCAGCCCTGACGAAATAATCTCCGGTGACATCTCCAGATATCAGAAGATAATAAACATTCTTTGCACCGCGCACGCGATGTATCCGTGACAATATGCCGAACCTCAACAGGAGATGCTGAACATGGGCGAGCAGTTTTCGCGATGATGATGTGAGGCGTATGCTGCCACCACATGGCTTCGCATCACAGCCGAGCAGCGCTGAAATAAACGCTGAAATCTCTCGCTTAGTGCATTTGAAAAGAAGTTTGGGCACATCATATTCTGAAAAACCGATGGTATCAAGCAATGACTTGCAGAAACTGAAACGAACGCCTCCCTGAAAAACAAAATTGCAGATGTCATGACGCATAAAACGCCCTTCAGCAGTGATGATGCCCATGAACCTCCAGAATTCTGGAGTGGTTTTAACAATTTTGTCTCCTATAACGATTGACTGTGGCTCCCCTCTCACTTTTATTTTTCGCGGTGTTGCGATGAAATCTCCGGCTTTCAGGTGCTCCGCTTTCCGCATGATAATGCGCCCTCTTTCAGATGTGAAGAAGGGATGAGAGGGCGTCACCTCTATCTCACGACCTGATTTTGTGCGGATGCGCAGCAATTTTTGAGGAGCAATTCTCTTCCACAGCAGGTCGCCCTTTGAGCTCGTGATTTTGCCGTCTGAACTCATTGAGAAAACATCTAAATCAGTTCTCATGAACACTCCGTCATCCACGAAGCCGCTTATACTGTGGGAGAGTGCTCTTATCTCATGAACAGAGCCATCCGCAAGCACTATTTCTGTGTCTCCGCTGACACACTTTGCAACTCCGGGATCTCCGACGAGCAATATGTGTATATCGCCTCTTATTTTTGTGCCATCAGGAAGCTCCTTAGGCACGCCACCGAAGAGTTGAAGCAGCAACGCCTCTTTTATGCGCTCATATCCGTATATAAAGGGTGCAATACTGTTCTTCAACCGTTCATAAGCATCTGGAAGCGAAGCAAATTCCTTTATCCTTCGCTCATCTTCCTCTGTTATCTCTATCTCTTCGAACTCCTCCCCGCTTTTCTCAATTGAGACTCCCTCAATGAATATGCCGAAAAAAGGGCTGTTTTGCATCTGATAAGAGCGGAGTATTCCCGTCACTTTTATTCGTTCGCCTGGCGATATGAGACCTGTGAGATCTTCTTCAAGGTTCACATCTATCGTTTGAGGGAGCTCCCCACCCCTCAGCTCCTCAGGAGATTCCTGAATCCTTATCTTCTGCGCATTTATGAACTTGCTCTTCTCAACCACAAGACGGAACCCACGAGCCTTTCTGTCGCATATATCACATTTCTCAGGCTCTTTGAACCTCGTAATCCAGGGCACGAAAAAAACATTGTGGCACAGCGGACATTCAAATGCCGCGCTCACCATTTTAGGACGAACTTCAGTCACCTTCAGCACAAGACCCTCCACACATATAAGCTTGCCGATGTCCTCGCTCCTTATGTCGCGAATCTTAATGCTTGATGGGATCTCAACAATCCTCACAACCGCGTTCTCAAGTGAGACGCCTGTCTGTATGTCAAATGTGCGCAGCGCTTCTGATGCTGTCTGCAGCGCCACATCAGGATCATTCAGCAGAAGATCAGCAAGATGAATGTCATACTTCAGCACATCCGTGAACCTCACATATAAACTGCGCTTCTCAGGATACTCATTTGAAAGCGCTATCACATCCTCCCAGTAATACTTCTCAAGAAACTCCTCCCACATCTCCGTCAGACGCTCGCGCATCTTTATTTATTAAGGAGGCATACTTATCTATGATGCCTGTGATGCCTATGAGCCTCACAGCTTATCATGCCTATGAGCCTCACAGCGGAGCCCATTTATCCTCATTCCTCACTTCATAGCAGATTCGACAGCAGATTCACTTCATAGCAGATGCGGAGCACAGCAGAGAGGGTGAGAGCGATCACAGTGGCGTGTGTGCTGTGTGAGCATTCATCTTTCCAAATTCATGATAACATCTTCAAGAGCTTTCCACAGTCTTTCGTTTGTGTAGATGCGTGAAACATTCTCCTCATAGGTCTCCTCTTCTGAAGGACATTCCTCAGATGGCACAAAAATGTCAACAGACACATGCCTCAATATCTTTCGATATCCGGAATCTGGGCAAGCAAATGCGATCACATTCTCAAATCGCTCCCTGTTCCGCTTGAACCACGAATGGGCAACTGATGCGAGCCTGCTCCACACTTTTTCCGCAATGTTCTCATCCCACCTGTATCCATATTTCTCTATCCACGGAAAAAAGGGAGCATCATATATCATGTTGTGACCGCGCCATCTGAAGTTCCAGAATTCGCGAGGTTCAAGTGAGAGGGGCTCTGATACCGCGCACATGTATATTGATTGAAATCTACGCTCAAGAGATAGCAATTTCCTGAAAAGCGCACTTCTCGGCGGTTCATAGGGCTTTTTCTCGGCACATGGCACAAACAGAAGCACGGTGAAATATCGCTCAACAGTGTGCTCGGCTGCGATAAAATGCAACCACTCACTCACAGGCGGCTCATCCAACGAGCGCAGCACATCCTCAGGCGATGGCATGAAAAGATTCGGGTTCAGATCGGGATTCAGACGAAGCGCATCCTCCAATGTCAGCATAAACCTCCCTCCCGCGCATCCTCTTCCACACTTTCCTCCTTTTTATCACCTGTCACCTTTTTATCTCCTGCCACCTGCCCGCAGACGTCCGGGCTGTCGGACGAAGCCCGCCTCGCACACTGATGTCACAGATGTAACTCTGGCAATAGATATGGAGTGGAGAAAGTCGCTGACAGGTGAGGGTATGCTGAAGGCGATGGATGTGACACAGATGAGGGGGCGGATAGCTGTCATCACCGCTCATCACGACTTCACGACGCAGCGCGCAAGACGACGGAGATAATAAAGCATCATGCGGCATTATTGAATTTATGTTTGAGGTGTTGCACAAGGATCTGCTTGGAAGGATTGGCAGGCTGCACACGCCTCACGGTGTTGTTGAGACGCCTACGATAATGCCGGTGATAAATCCGAACCTCATTCTTGTGAAGCCATGCGATATGGCGGAATACGGTGCGGAGATCATAATCACGAACGCTTACGTCATATACAGGAATCAGTCTCTGAGGGAAGAAGCTCTGAGGAGAGGTGTTCATGCGCTCATTGGCTGGGAGAAGCCGCTCATGACGGATTCGGGGTCGTATCAGCTGTATGAATACGGGGACCTGGGAGTCAGAAATCGCGAGATCGTTGAGTTCCAGGTGCGAATAGGCTCTGACATTGTTGTTCCTCTCGACATACCGACACCTCCTTTTGTGAGCAGGAGGAAAGCGCTCAGGGATGTGGAGGAAACGCTGAGGAGAGCGGAAGAGGCTAAAACTCTTGTGAATTTGCGTGATGAGGAGCGCCCGCTTATTGCTGGAGTTGTTCAGGGTTCCACATACACGGATCTGCGGGAGTCATGTGCCGAGCGCCTTTCGGGCTTTGACATATATCCAATAGGAGGCATTGTTCCGCTGCTCGAAATTTATGATTTCAGGAGGATTGTTGACATCGTGATGGCTGTCAAGAGGAAACTTCCGCCCAATGCGCCCGTTCACCTTTTTGGAGCAGGGCATCCGATGTTTTTTGCGCTCGCTGTTGCGATGGGTTGCGACATTTTTGACTCGGCAGCATATGCGCTATATGCGAGAGACGGCAGGTATCTGACGAATGAGGGCACATATCATGTGAAGAACCTCAACTACCTGCCATGTTCATGTCCGATATGCACATCACACAGCGTTCGTGAGCTCATGGAGAGTGTTGAGATCCTCGCATCCCACAATCTATATGCGACATTTGAGGAGATGCGCACTGTCAAGCAGAGCATTGTGGAGGGTTCGCTGTGGGAGCTTTGCGAGAGAAGGTGCAGGGCGCATCCCGCGCTTCTGGATGGATTGAAGAGATTTGCAAAATATGCAGATTTCATTGAGAAATATGATTCAGCGACGAAACATCCCTTCTTCTATCTCAGCGAGATCTCAGCAATGAGACCTGAGGTGAGGCGATTCGCAAAGAAAATAAGTCGGTTGAATCTCCGCGGAAATGTGCTCATCACAACATCAATGCTCAGCGAACACGAGGCGGAGAAAAGGCGTTATGACCATATATTGATAATGAAACCTCCATTCGGAGCGTTTCCAGAAGAGCTATCTGAAACATATCCAGTCGGTCAGTCTGAAATACCTGAAGATATTGAGGACAGCGCACTTGAAATCGCACTTGAGAATGTCATGAAACTCATAAACGCGAACAAAAATGCGAAATTCACAGTTGAATGCGAGGAGCGCTGGATGAAACTGAAGAAAATGGAAGATCTCAGGGAAATGGAAAATGTCGTCATAGTGCACAGGTGACATCACCACCTCATCCTTCCACCTTCCCATCGTGCTCATTGTTTCCTTCGTTCTCATTGTCTTCTCATCGTCTTCTCTCATCGTCTCCTCATCGCCTCTTATCATCCTCTCTTATCCTCTTATCAATCTAAATATCAATCTAAAGAGGCTTGAATCCTTTGATAAGCGAGCGGAGCAGCATGAGGACAGGTATGATCTCAAGGCGTCCGACATACATATTCAGGATGAGCATAATTTTTCCTGCGGGATGAAGAGATGAGCCTGAGATTCCTGTTGACAGGCCGACATTTCCCTGCGCTGAGCACACCTCAAATATTATGTCTGAGAGTGTGTACTCAGGAACAACAAAAGACAGCACGATAATCCCTATGAATATGAAGAACAGCCACATCAATATGAGTATCGCAGCCTCTGACAGGATTTTGTTCATCACATCATCATCAAGCACCCTGTCTCCAAGCCTGTGTGATATAATTGCTCTTCTCGGCACGAATGTGCGATGTATTGCATCTGATATTCCTTTATATATTATCATCAGTCGCCATATCTTCACGCCACCTGCAGTCGAACCTGCGCAACCCCCCAGGATCATTGCAAATGCAAGTAACAACTTCGCAGATTCCGACCACTCATATATCCTCATCTCAGTCTGGAAGCCCGTGCATGTGAGCGCAGATATTGTCTGAAATGAGGAGAAGCGCAGCGATTCAATGATATTTCCGTAATAAAAAATGTTTGCACCCACTACTGCGACAACAAGTATGAGAAGGATCAGAAAGAAAGTTCTGCACTGCATATCAACGAAATAGGCACGAGCATCCCCTCTCTTCCTCCGGAAAGGAAGAACACCCGTCATAAACCTGTAGTGCACCAGGAATGAAATCGCTCCCGCTATCATCAAAGGCACTATCACAATTTCTATGATCGTGTTGTCATAATACGAGATGCTCCCGTCAGTGATAGTGAATCCTCCGGTGCCTATCGCAGTCATCGCATGATTTATCGATTCCCAGAGGCTCATTCCCGCTGATTTCAATATAAAAATGCCGATGATCGTGAAGAGCAGATATATCCACCATATTGTCTGCACGGTTGAGATCACACTTGGCTTTATTTTTTCCTCACGCGCTTCTGCCCTGTACAGCGCATACGCACCGGTCCCGGGACGACGACCAAGTATGGAAACCATGAGCACAATCACACCTACGCCGCCGAGCCACTGCATCATGCTCCTCCAGAACTGCAGTGTCTTCGTTAGACTTGAAGGATGCGTGACAGTAAGACCCGTGCCAGTCCATCCGGACATGGATTCAAAAAAGGCATCAATCCAGCCAAATCCTCCAACAACAACAAATATATGCGCGCTTATCGCGGACACAATAAGCCAGGAAAGCGCTGCACACACCATAGCATGTTTCAATTCAGTGTCATATGAGCGCTTGAAAATGCAACGGAGGACTATCCCAGCTGTCAATGTGCAGATAGCTGTTATTAAAAAGTGTTCAAACGCGACGAAATCTTTGAAAAAATATGCAACAATCGCCGGAACCAGCATCACAATGCCCAATACATTCAGAATGCCACCTATGTCCCTCAACAGCACTCTCAGATTCGGAAACCGCATCACAACTCACATTGATGAGACGATATAATTGAGGTTATGATTGAGGTCATGATTTTATTTTTATGATTATGATGTGTGGTGGTGATGTGCGATGGAGATTGAATGATGAGGAACTGAGGTTGAACTGAGAGTGCGCTCACGGTGAGAAAATAGCGCTTATTTTTTCAACAGCCTTTGACTCGGCAAAAACAGTCAATAAATCTCCTTCACGCAATACTGTGTCTTTTTTTGGCAGTATTATGTCTCCATTCCGCTCTATTGCTACAATTATTCCATCCTTCAGATTTATCTCTGATATTTTTTTTCCCAGCACTGATGATTTTCCTGAAACTGCTATCTCAAACACCTCTGCCTTTCCTCCTCCTATGCTGAGGAAACACTTTATGCGAGGTCTTCTGAGGAGCATGTATAAGTGAGTTGCGATGATTTTATCAGGGCTTTCAAGCAGAGAAACTCCCTCCTTCTTGAACATTTCCACATGTTCCTCCTGATTCACGACAGTTGCGACATTCTTTGTTCCGAGCTCCTTTGCTGTGAGAGATATCATGAGGTTTGCAGAATCGTCTGATGTTGTCGCGATCAGTGCATCTGCTGTCTCGGCACCTGCGTCAAGCAAAGTCTCTCGCTGTGTAGCGTCACCGACAATTGTCAGAACATCATATTTTGATGCGATCTCTGCACATCTCTTCTCATCTCTGTCTATGACAACCACATCGTTCTTGTCTTTTACGGCTATTTCAACAAGATTTTTTCCTATTCCTCCCAAACCCACAATGATTATATACATCTACTCCCACTGCACCTTTCCCTTCTCTTATATTTTTCTTTTACTGTTACTTTCCCGTCTCGTTTCCTCTCACATTCCACGCACTCTAATTGCGCCCTCCTGCACCTCCATCTTCTCTTCTCTTTTTATTCTATTCTTTTTCTTTTGCTCTTCCTTTTTCTCTCCTTTTCCTCTCTTCTCTCACATATAGCCACGCTCATATATATACAGCAGTCTCTCCCGTGCGCTCGCCATGATCATGATGCCATTGATTCCTGATGCCATTGATTCCTGAGGAGTTGGATGTATTGGATGAAGTTTGAGGATTTTCTCAGACTTTCAGGCCTCTCTCTGAACCCCGAGTCTCCTCATATGATGAGTGGAAGAGAGGAACAGATAGAGGACCGCTGGGCTGCTGTGATTTCTTCCATTTTGGGGAAATGGGGAAATGGGAGAAGTGCCCGGCAGGAGGTCTGCAGTCAAACCTGCCGGGATTTAAACCTGCCGTTTCACAGGACAATGACATTATGGTGGGGTGTTCATGCGGAGTGTGAGTGATCATGCGGAGTGTGGGTGATCATGCGGAGTGTGAGAATTGATTGAAAGAGGGAAAAATGGAAAAAGTTTAATATGGGCGGGATTCCATAGGAAGGGGAAGGAGGTGAAATAATGGCTGTTGAGGGAGGGAAGGAAGCAACAGAGGAGGTAGAGGAACCTGCTGGTGAGGTTGTGGATTTCGCGAAGGAAAAGATGGCTGAGATACATGAAGCTGTGGAGAGGGCATATCTCGGCGAAGTTGAGGAGAAGGATGTTGATGTCGTCCCTGAAGCGCTTGTCATAGGTGCTGGCATCACAGGCATGTATGCAGCACTCGGCATTGCTGATGCGGGATTCAAGGTGCACCTCGTCGAGCAGAAGCAATACATAGG
>JAOQIN010000022.1 GCA_026134085.1 Candidatus Methanoxibalbensis ujae | reverse complement strand
ATCCGAGCATTTCAGGGAAATTTGTAGGAACAATAAAAACAAATACGAAGATAATAGCGACTAAATTATACACATATGCATGTGAAGGGACAGGCGGTCACACTGAACATGCTCTTATATGCAACTCAACATGGTGTGCTGAAGCATCATGGAGCGGATACGAAGGTGACTGGATGAACATCCCCTTCAACAGAACTGTCGTATTGATGCCTTATGAGACATACAATATAACAATAGTGACGGGCTCCTATCCGCAGATTCATCACACATCTTCACTGAAAACAGAAAATGGATGGATAAACTGCACTGAATTCATTGATGCAAACGGAAATAAGTATAATGACTGGATTCCTGCTATTATGCTCTGGTCATGAAAGGATGCGAGAGCAAGAGAGAGAAGCACGGATGAAATGCCGAAATGTCGCATGATCTCCACAAATCTATCTATTTTTTGAGGCTTGTCTGCGAGTTCAAGAAGCGACTTTTGCCCCGTAAGAGAGTTGTTTCGGATGCTGCTCTTTTTTATTCAACAAACACGACAGCGTCCTCAACACGCCTCGCATGAGGCACCTCCGCACCTGCTCTAAATCTCGCTCATGGCGCGTCAGCGAGCAGCGAGTGGGGATCACCTCGCACAGTGGTTCCTTCTGCCCCGTCCTTCTGCTTCATTCCACCTCGTCCCTCTCTCAGAATCTGCATGCCGTGAAAAAGTCCACAACTCACTGCGTGCAGACAGCAAACATTTTTCATTTTCACGCGTTCTTTCATTTTCTGATGAAAAAGAGGCGGAGGATGGGGAAAACTTCACAGCGAAAGATAGAGCAGCTGAGGATATGCGTGGAGGAAGATGTTGAGCGCCGTGTGCACCGCAGCATTGATGATGTGATACTGATACACAATGCGTTGCCTGAGATATATGAGGAGGATATAGACATGCGTGTGAATTTTCTCGGATTCTCTTTCAGATATCCCCTCATGATCGCATCAATGACGGGAGGTCATCCTGAAACAAAGGTGATAAACCGCATACTCGCCTCAGCTGCTGAGAGGATGGGAATAGGCATAGGCGTTGGCTCGCAGCGTGCTGCATTGGAGGATGCTCGCAACGAGGATTCCTTCAGCGTTGTCCGTGACTATGCGCCTCATGCCTTCGTATATGCGAACATAGGCGTCGTTCAGATTCGTGACCTCGGTGTTGAGGTTGCTGAGCGTGTTGTGGAAATGGTGGATGCGGATGCGCTCGCCGTTCATCTGAATTTTCTGCAGGAAGCAGTCCAGCCGGAAGGAGAATTGGACGGGAGAGGATGCCTCGCGGTGATAAGAGAAGTCTGTGAATCGCTTAAAAAGCCAGTTATAGTCAAGGAGACGGGTGGAGGAATCTCATATGAAGTGGCACGAAAACTGCACAATGCTGGCGTTCACGCAATTGATGTTGGCGGTAATGACGGCACAAACCTCGTCATCGCTGAGATGTGTCGTGCAGAAGGCGACAGAATGCTTGAGAAACTTGGCAGCACATTCATGGATTGGGGCATCTCAACAATTGAAAGCATACTTGAATGCAAAAACATGCCTGTGAAAATAATAGCAACAGGCGGCATAAGGAGCGGGCTCGATATTGCAAAATGCATAGCCGTGGGAGCCGATATATGCAGCGCGGCACAGCCATTCCTGAAAGCAATATTTGACTCAGCAGACACGCATCCCCATGATGCGGGTGATATGAGAGATATGATGAGAGATGAAGATATGAGTGAGAGCGATATGCGTGGGAGAGATATGCGTGTGAGTGATATAAACACAATCGCAGAAGGAGCGGGCAAAAGAAGCGAAAGAAGAATTGACATGAGCGCATTGAAATCAGAGGAGATCATAGAGGAAGCTGTTGATCGCGTGTGTGAGAGAGTGCGTGAGATTGTCATGCAGCTGAAAATCGCAATGTTTCTGACAGGATGCACCACAGTCGAGCATTTGAAGAGAGCTGAATTTGTGATCATAGGAAGAACAAGGGAGATAGCAGAACAGCGAGGATTCCGCTGATAGCGCACGCTATTTTTTTTATGAAAAAGTAATTGATAACTGGAGCCCCAGTGTGGTAGTGGATATCCCTTGGGCCTGCGGAGCCCAAGACCTGGGTTCGATTCCCAGCTGGGGCATATGGAAGCTCCGATGTAGAGCGAAAGATGCCAGAGTGAAAAATGCACGACAGCATCTAGTGACCTGTGCTGTGATCTGTGCTTCCTCAGTCCCTGACGCCAATTGATTTGTTGTTTGTGCACCGAATCCTCACTCCGTGCACATTGATTCCGCACATTTTGATGAAATTGACCGCTGTGCTGTTGGCATAATAAAGCATAAATAATACAATAAATACATAAACAAATAAAAAATGACGCTTAGCTCTCAGTCTTTTTCATTTTTTCGTCTTCATCTTCATCTTCATCTCCGTCTCTGTTATCTCCATCTCTGTATCTCACATCCAGTGTCATAAGATCCCTCGCGATCTCAACATTTTCAAATATCTTTTTCGCCTCTTCCTCAAGTTTCTGCACGCCGTTTTCATCTGAGTATCTCGCGCTGATATGCGTCAATATGAGTCTGCGAACATTCGCACGCTTTGCGATCTCTGCGGCTTCAGAGGCTGTTGAATGCATATATTCAATTGCCTGTTCCTTCTCCTCCTCTGACATCGTGCCATCGTGAATGAGGATGTCTGCGTTTTTAGCTGATTCCACAATGCTCTCTGAAGGTCTTGTGTCTCCTGTATACACGATTTTGCGACCTGGACGAGGAGGACCGAGCACATCTTCCGGGCGTATCTCACGACCATCAACGAATACGCTCTCTCCGTGCTGCAGTTTTGAGAAGAGCGGTCCCGGTTTCAGACCCAACGCTATCGCACGCTCCCTGTTGAATTTTCCCGGACGCATGTCCTCCTCAAGCACATAGCCTATGCTGCGGACATTATGCAGCGTTTTGAATGCCTTTATTACATATCCGTCCCGCCTGACGACATCACCTGGATTGAGTTCAATCGCTTTCACTTCAAATTTACCACCATATCCAAGGGACAGCAGATGATACAGAAATCTTTTCACGCCTTTCGGTCCGTATATCTCAAGAGGTTCCTGCCTGCCCTGCATTGAAAGTGTCTGAATCAACCCAGGAATGCCGAGCACATGGTCAGCGTGGAAGTGAGTGATGAATATTGCTGATATTTTCATACCTGTTTTGGCACGCATCATCTGCTGTTGAGCGCCTTCTCCGCAGTCAAACATGAAGAGATCAGCTTCCCGCCTGATGACAATTGCTGACGGGTTCCGTTCAGGTGTCGGCACAGAGCCAGCTGTTCCCAGAAATGTTATCCTGAGCACCGTCATATTCCTCTCCCCTCAATCATAATATCATGTTCTCTTATCTCCCATCCCTCTCCACGACTCCTCCTGCGGAGGTTATATTATGTGCATACGCTCCCTATGAGAACAGGCGGACACAGGCGGACATGCCCTGCCAGAACTCCCCAAAATCCAGAGTTAACACACAAATCCTCATGTAGATTTGCACGAAATATGGCAAATCCGCAAAAGCAATAAGCAGTTTAAGCCAGGAGAGGAAATGGGCCTGCCCGTGGGAGATAAAGCAGCACAGGTTCCCTGCATATGCTGGTTGCTCATATCCAACGCTGGGTAACGACGATCTCGGTGGTTCCAACGATCCGATTCCACAGCAATGGCACAGGATCACTCCCATCGCTTCTGCATCGCTTCTGCTTCCACGCTCTTCTCTGACTTTCAGACTATGCAGACTGTCATGTTGTCTGTGTTGTCTGTCTTCGTTCGACGAAGTTTCTGATTTTCTCAACAATTTTCTCAAATGAATCTTTCACATTTGTGTTTCTGAGCATGAACGGGACGCCAGCATCAGCATCCTCAACCACACGAGTGTCAAATGGCACGCTGCCGAGGAAAGGAACTCCCATCTCACGGGCTGCTCGTTCTCCCCCTCCCTTTTTGAATATATTTATCTCCTTTCCGCAGTGTGGACAGATCATACCACTCATGTTCTCAACTATACCTATCACTGGAATTCCGAGCACCTGAGAGAACTTCACAGCCTTACGCACATCAAGCAGCGACATTTCCTGCGGAGTTGTCACGATTACAGCGCCATCAACATTTTTAATGAGCTGTGCGACACTCAAAGGCTCATCTCCCGTGCCAGGCGGCAGGTCTATCACGAGATAATCAAGTTCTCCCCAGTTCACATCTGAGAGGAACTGACGAATTGCATGCATTTTCAAAGGTCCTCGCCATATGACCGCGGCATTCCTGTCAGGCAGGAAATAAGCGATCGAAATTGTTTTGAGACGGGGTGTCGCATGCACGGGATTTACTCTGCCATCAATCACTTCAGGTCGTCTGTCCTCAATGCCCAGCATCTTGGGCACATCAGGCCCATGAATGTCAGCATCCATCAGACCGACATCCAGACCTCGCATGCTGAGTGCAAACGCGAGATTTACCGCAACAGTCGTCTTACCGACACCACCTTTCCCGCTTATCACCATTACCTTGTGCTTCACATGCTCCATGCTCTTCCTCACTGCTTCCTCGTGTGATTCTGCCCCTTCCGCATGCGCTTCACCCGCAGCACGATGCTCCTCCTCACTCATATGCCTTATTTTGGCTTCTGTTATAATAACGATGACATATTATGGATTATGATTATGGCTGATTATGCACGCTGCTCACTGTGGCACTGCTGTGGCACTGCTGTGGCACTGCTCACTGCGGCTCACTGAGAACCGCCTGAACTGCCGACACACTTCCGTTCCAACCAATCACTCTATAGGTGTTGCTCTCACCGCTGGAAATCCCGCAGAGACATCCCACTCAAGCGCATACACTTTTGTGAATGGCGTCTCAGCGTATATGCATGGAATCCCCATATATCGCTTTGTGCGTATGAATGTTGATGCAATATGCCTCACCTCAAGAGATTTTGCTGAGTTCTCCCTCGCATAACACAGTGCCACTTTCCCTTTAGCTCTCAAATCAGCATAAAAATCGCGCATATTCATATCAATATCATCAATATCAACAATAATCATATTGCAATCCATGTTCGTCGTATTCTCTTCGATGACATTTTCTCGGAAATCTTCTCTGACGAAAGGCATTATCTCATCGAGCATTTCACTGTGCACAGCGCTTATTCCCACTCTCTTTCCGGAGTTCAGACAGTTAATCGCAGCTGCCTGTGCGAGCATTCTGAAAGGAAGGAAATCGCCCTCAAATATGTTTAGGTATCTGTACCCTCCCAACAGACTATCAAGCTCCCGCACACCTGTTGATACGTAATCATCAGCGCCATCAGTTCTCTCAATGGGCTCTGGAGTTGTGAGATTCAATTCCCTCAGTTTTTCGCTGAGAGGCTCGTATTTCAGAGATTTAAAAACCCCTCCATTGAGCGTGAAGAGAGAGAGAGGATTGCGGATCGCACATCCCCTCAGCTTTTGAATGAACATTCTTCTCAGAATTCTGTCAGATTCCTGCATGTATTCCACAATAATCACGCCATCAACAAGGTAATCAAGCGACCTTTGATCCGTGTATTCAGCGATGAAAATCATTTTTGTGCCTGTTTTGCGTGCAAAATCGCAGAGATTGTGCTCAAGTCGCTCCCTGTCCTTGGGCTCGTAGAAACCGGTGTATGAAGCAACTGCATCCCATGAATCTATTATGACGACAGGATTCTCCATTTCCTCCGTGCGCTCATACACACTCCGCAGGAATTCGGGTGCATCAGTGTATTTAAGAGGCTTTATAGCCTTCGTCCGCTTAACTGATGGGCGCTCGGAGCGCGTCGCATCCACGATGTTGTTTTCTGATATCTCATCCTTTATCCAGGGACATGTCAGATAAAGCATCTCGGGATCAACTCTTGTTGACAGATAGACGCCCTCTCCTCTCAATATACTCAACAACGTCAGCGCAAATATGGTCTTTCCTGTTCCAGGAGGACCCTTCACCAGTATAGTCTTGCCGTTTTCATCTTCAAAAAAATTCAATAATTCCTCTGGTAGATATCCCTTTCCGCCCATCTTCTGTCTATAAGAATATAACCTTTTAAACTTTCCCCACGATAAAAATTAATTTTAGGCGCATTAAAAGTTTTTTTGAGGACTGCATTGCTCAAATGCCTCAGACCTTCTCCCGAAGAGTCCGCTGGCTCTGTGCTGCGATCAGCGCGGCGAGCGTCGCTGCTTCACCGCACTTCAACATTCTCCTGCGCCTCTCCTTTCCTCTTAGTCGGAAGTTTTTTGAGATGTTCAGGCACTTTCACCCTCAAAATGTTCGTTGAGCGCACATGATATATCGGATTTCCCGTTGTTGGATCGTGATCCTCAGTGCGGATAATGTCCGTAACTATTGTCTTAAACTTCAGCACCGTGCCGTCTTCAAGCCTGTACTCGTTCCAGTCCTCCCTTATCACTTCAAAATCCACTTGCTCAGATTCAACCTCACGACCGTCCGGCAATCTTATCCTCATTTTTCCTCACATCCTCCCTGAGATCCCTTTCCTGAAATTCCCTATTATGTCTATTATGCTTATGTCATCCCTTATTATATTGCCGCTCCCCGCATTGCTCCATCCCGTGCCGTAGCGTGCCGTAGCAGAGGAGCTTCTGTGCTTCAGATCTTCCATTCATTTCTCCTATTGATTTGATCTTTCCTGTTGATTTGTTATCTCTCTCCTGTGTCGCTGCTCCAATAAATTTGCCGCAAGAAGACCACCGGTTACGGTGGATGTGGCTTCCACGATTTTTCACATTTACACATAATAAAAGCTATAGGTGTGAGCGTGCGGAAGGTCATCAAGTGCAAGGTCGTGCACCTCACAAATGACGTGAACTGCTTATGAGTATGAGCTCCGGAGATTCTGGCGATATGTCGGGATGTATTCCGCCAATAAGCCCGCCAATAAGCAACAAGCCGAGCGATTCTGCAGGCGAATTAAAAAAAGGAGTACCCTTCGCAGATAAAAGGAAAAGAGATACCAAAATCGCCAAGTGCTGAGCTCGCATACCAGTATCGGGAAGGAGAGGCGGTGTTTGAGTTGCTATTGAGCCCCATCAAGATACACCAGATGACGTTGAGATTTGTGAATCTGAGCTTTTTAGGCGTGATTTCTACTTGCATTTACCGGAGGGAAATTGACTTCGTTAATTTTGAAACTTCTGATCACGTTTTGTGAGCTCCTCCCTCATTTACCGTTAGTGAGAGAAGCGTGGTGATAGCAATCGACAGAAGCAAACCCTATCTGTGGAGTTATGGGGTTTTGGAGTGCAAAGAAAAAGAAAAAGAGATTTCTTGGCGGAGAAGTAAGGGCAATAACACTACAACTGGGTCAAGAAATCGGTGGGAAGAAAGAAGATTAAGCACGCTTTGAAATGGATCAAAGAGCACGTGGAGCACAAAGAGGAAGGTAGCGGACGTTTTGCACAGGGCAATCCATAGTATTTGGTAAAAGTCAGAAAAAGTGTTAAGGGTAAAGCGAGGTGCAGAAAGAACAACCGCAAGGTGCACACAATGCCCTTTAAAGCACATGCTCACATACAAGGCTCTGTGGGCTGAAACACCAATACTGTGAATGAAGCCATCACATGATGGAGATGTTGTTCAACGAACACGGTAGTTGGAAAGAGGATGTTCAGATGCAGGGATTGTGTATTGGAATACAATCGTGACTCGAACGGTAGCGTGAATATAAGGCTCCTCGGCTACATGCTGATGAGAAGGGCTGATGTGAAACAGCCCCAGACTCCCGTGCAGTGTACGATTAGCGATGTGCGAGGGGAGAAGCCACTCAGTTCACCATCTGCTCTCTCATCTCATATTTCTCTTTCTCAGCTCTCTCATCTCATGCGAAACGCAGCAAGTGCCGCAGATAACGGAGGCGATGTCTTCCCTTGATGCTCTTCGCACAATTCCTCTGACCAGATTTCTCTCGCTCAAAAATCGCAAGTTTGGCGATAATCGGAGAACAATCAGGTTTGCCTTTCTGCATTCCTCAATGCCCCACTTCTCATCACTTAAAAAAGCAGCAGGGTTCAGAGTGCACATTTTAAGCACTTCACGATCATCTATCCTGAATATTTTTGATACGAACTCCATTTCTCTGAATATATCAACATTGTTCAGCATGACATTGTCCGTGCCTATGCATACATTTAAGGAGGCATTGAGCATTTCCTTCAAAGGTGGCAGACCAACACCCGTCACAAGATTGGAACGCACACATATAACTGCGGAAATTCCCTCATCCTGCATTCTTTTAAAATGTGAATGTGATGCGTGGACCAGATGCACTATGAAAGAGGGATGCAGATCCAAAGCACAGCTGATATCATCAGAATTTCGCTCGCCCGCGTGAATCGCGAATATTTTCTGGCGTTTTCTCGCCTCTTCGGCGACAAACTCAATTAAATCACGAGGATGATCCGCGACACTGCTCATTCCCACGCCGTCAGCAAGTTCAAATATCGCATCAACATCCTCTTCGCTCAAAGGTCTTCCGAGGATCCTGGGCTTAACAGGGACCCCTGACAGAGATCCGGCTTTTATGAGAGAGAGAACTCCCCGAACTCCGCCCTCCCTGAAGTCCGCGAAGATGAGGGTGCCAGTGCTGAAAATGTCTTTAATTGTATCTCGCATGGCGTCCTCAATAACCTCATATGGCGTTTCTGACAGGATGCGATGCTTTAAACCTCCGGGACCCACCAAATCGGAAAGAGGCATTTCGGGAGGCTCCTTCGCGACAGAATCTGCGATGTGCGTGTGCGCATTGATGAAGGCAGGAATGACAATGCTCCTCACCTCGCATTTCGCATCGCAAGAAACTTCTCTTATAATGCCATCTCGCACAACAACATGTCCGCGGATTACCTCAAAATCATCTCCATACAAGATAAATCCTGAAATACATATTTCGGGATTGCGCTTCATCACATACCTCGTTCATTTTATACGTGAAGTTTTCAACCGGCACGCGCGTCAACTCTCAACTCATCTCCTCCCTCATTCTCTTCACATTTATCGCAAATTCACGCACTTCATTCAGATCAGTTCCTGTCACCTTTGTCCTTCTATATACATATTTCTCGGGCGAGATGCCCACATAGACCTCCAGTTCTATGTGGCTTTTTCCTGCTTTTGCGAGGACGCCGACGGGCACTGCGCAGCCGCCTCCGAGAATGCGAAGAACTTCCTCCTCCACCTCCGCCTCCAATCTCGTTTTGGCATCATCTATCTCACGGAGCATCTCGCTTTCAGCGCTGTGAGAGCGGGCAACCACCGCAATTATGCCCTGATTTGGCGCTGGCACGAATGGCTCGCCGCACAAACGCTTCCCATCCACCTCAATGCCCAGGCGCTGTATGCCGGCTTCAGCAAGAATGATCGCATCATATTCGCCACTTCGCAATTTCCGCAGGCGCGTGTCCACATTTCCACGGATGTCCCTCACATGAACAGAGGGGAAACTGTGCATGATCTGCAGGCGACGCCTGACACTTGAGGTCCCCACAACCGCACCTGACGGCAGATCTTCAACATCACGGGAAATCAGTGAATCATAAGGCGAGTCCCTCGGAAGAACAGCAGCAGTCTCAAGGGAAGAAGGTCGCTCAAGCGGAATGTCCTTCATGCTGTGCACTGCCATGTCTATCTTGCGATAAATAAGGAGAGCATCCAACTTCTTCACAAATACTCCCTTAGTCGGCATGTCATACAGCGGTATATCCTGCATGATGTCTCCAAAACTCCTCACAGTCTTCACTTCAACTTCAACATTAAACGCATCAACAAGCGCTTCAACAACCTTCTCCGCCTGTTTCAACGCCAACTCACTGCCTCTCGTCCCCAAAATTATTTTCTTCTTCATGGCATCTCCTCCCCCCTTCCTTCACTTCTCCTCACTTCTCTTCACTTCTCTTCAGAGAGCTGTTTGAGCTTGCCTTAAGGACGCCTTTCACCATTCTGCGAAGCTCTTCCATCGCGCTTTCAGCAGGAGTCGTTTTTTGCCCGCTCTTATATGTTTGAACATGAAAAGGAAAAATAACAGGAACTTTGACAGTGCGGTTTACGAGATCGTGAAAATGATACCGCGGGGGAAAGTCAGCACATACGGTGAGATTGCGAAGAAGTTTGGCAGTCCAAAATATGCGCGTGCGGTCGGTCAGGCGTTGAAGAGGAACAGAAGAAAAGATGTGCCCTGTCACCGAGTCGTGCGCAGCGATGGCAGGATGGGCGGATACAGCGGCGGATACAGCGGCATGGGTGAGGAGGGCAGCCTCATTAAGGAAAGACTTCTGCGGGAGGAGGGGGTTGAAGTCATCAACGGCAGGGTTGATTTGAAGCGATTTCTCTTCAGATTCTGAACTTTCATTCTTTCACTCACGCACATGCCTCATTATATGAGGTAACTCATCAAGTATTATCTCATTCATTGCAAGTTCAACAGCATCTGGAGAGCCTGGCAGGCAGAATATGAGTTTATTATTTATAACTCCTGCAATTGATCTGCTTAAAATTGCTGCATTTCCTATTTTCTCATAGCTTTTCATCCTGAATATCTCTCCAAATCCTGTGATCTCCTTATCAATCATATCAGAAACTGATTCAATCGTCACATCCTTTCTTGCAAGACCTGTGCCGCCTGTTGTTATGATGACATCGGCATCGCTGCTCAGTGCGCGCATCACAGATGCTCTTATTTTCTCAGCATCGTCAGGCAGCACATCATACATCACGATATCATGCCCCCTGCTTTTCAGCAGTTTAATTGCTGTTTCGCCTGAAACATCACCGATCTCTGTGGCGATCTCCGTGGCGCGGAGCGTGTGCCGATCACAATGGCGTGCCTTCTCAGCCTTTGATGTGCTTATTGTGAGTATGGCGAACTTGAAGTGCTGTTTCGCCGCGGATTTCCGATGCTCCTCAGGAACACGCATCCCCTTCTTTATGTGCCTCTCAATATATAGCGTTGGGGGTGTTTGAAGAATTGAGGATCAGAGGTAAAGTGCTGCGAATTATCCCGTCAGGAGGTGAAGATGCTGCTGTTGTTGATGCAATTGTTGCGGATGAGCATGAATACATGCGCGTATCTTTCTTCGGAAAGCATGCGGAGTTTGTTCTGGATGAGGTGGGGATCGGTGATGTCCTCAATATAGAGAACGCATATCTCCCACGCGGCACCTTCGTGCGAGGGCTGCGAAGGCTTAAAGTAGCGCACGGCTCTCGCATCACCATAGAAAAAGGGGCGGAAATCCGCGCATTGCGCTCATGGAATCCTGTTCATATGACGGTGCTCGCGATCGCACGCCCTGAGAAGGGTAAAGTATGTGTTGCAGGCGTTGACCGCGATGGTAACTGGCTGCGACCACAGAGCATTTATCTCAACGAGATTGAAAATCACAAATTCAGAAACCTATGTGTCAGCAGAATCTATGTGGATGCATGGAGGGGTCGCAGACCACGGAAGGAAGATCGCTTCCTTATCCACAGCGAGGGAACAGTCAGAGAGCTTGATGAGCACGAGAGTTTTGAGTTTCTTGAGAAAATCGCTGATAAATCAGTGAAATCCGCATTTGAATCCGGCAGAACACTTGGATTGATAAAGGCAAAAAGAATATTGCGAATACATGAGAAGCGATTGACATCATCAAAAAATGACAGAGACAGAGACAGAAACGGAAACAAAGACAGAGACAAAAACAAAATCAAAGACAAAATCAAAATCAAAATCAAAAACAAAATCAAAAACAAAACACCCGGGAAAACAGATGAGAAAACTGATGAAGCAGGAGAAAAAAGCCACGAAATATACATCCACATGACATTTCAGGACACTTCAGGCAGCATATATCGGAAATGGCCATGCAGATGTGCTGAATTTTACAAAATATGGAATGAAATGAGAGAGAAACACAGGTGGACTTACAGGTGGAGAATGCTCAGAATGCTCAGAAAAAACATTGTTTATCTCGCTATCGGCCTGACTTATACAGATTATGGCACTGAAAATCTTCAGTTCGGCGCTTATCCCATGATAGTCGGCGTTCACATGTTGCCCTCACATGTTGCCCGCTCGCTGAAGCACGCACGCTGAGAGTGCACGCTGAGAGTGCACGCTGAGAATAAAAAATGAGCGTATGATAATTATGTCATGGGAATGTGCAGGGGTGTCAGAATAGGAATAACCGGAAAACCCGGCATAGGGAAGTCAACAGTCGTGAGGAAAGTGCTTAAATCTCTGAGAGATGAGCGCATATCGGCAGGTGGCATTCTCACTGAAGAGCTGCGAAAAAACAAAATGCGTGTGGGATTCATTGTTGAGGACATAAGCACAGGTGACAGAGGGATTCTCGCACATATTGAAATAAAAGGAAAGCCAAAGGTTGGAAAATACGGCGTCAATATCGCTGAATTGGAGCATATAGGTGTGAAAGCAATAAGAAATGCCATAGATAATGCGGATGTTATAATCATTGATGAGATCGGACCGATGGAGTTGAAATCAGATGCTTTTGTCAATGCTGTTGAAGATTCTGTGAAAAGCGGTAAATGTATGATAGTGACAGTTCATTTGAGGTCAAATCACGCACTCGTGCGCAACATAAAAAAGACATTTAAAATGTTTGAAGTCACAATCTCAAACAGAGACAGATTGCCAGCAGCTGTCATCCGAAATATACTTTGATCCTCTGTGGCTGCGCTGTGTTGTTTCAATACCATAACGGTGAGGAAAGGAACATGGCGGAGAAGCAGATGATCAGTTTCAGGAGGGAAATTGAGAGAAAATCTGTTCATTTGCTCGGCGGCTTACAAATCTCAATGTTCGGCTTTTTCGTTCCTGAGGAATTTCACGCATTCTTTATGTATGGATTTGCATATTTTATCGTATTTCTGTGCCTTCTTGAGTGGCTGAGGTTGCATGATGTGCTTAAATTGCCAATGCTTCGTGATTACGAACGAAGAAGGGTCGGTGGATATTTTTTCTTTTTTCTCGGCGCGTTCATCTGCTTTCTGATATTTCCGAGGGAGATTGCAACTGCATCAGTCCTTATGCTCTCAACGGGAGATGCTGTTTCTGGAATAATGCTGACTGCAAAGCATCCCGATACTCCTCGCAGGCCCTCTGTGAAACCATTTCCTGTCGCATCCGCCATGTTCCTCACATCTTTCGCATCGTGCTACATATTTTTCTGCGCAATCAACCACCCGTCATCGCTCATTATGGCGTTATCGGGCGCAACAGGTGCCACAATCGCAGACACTTTTCCTTTGAGAACACCGCTTTTTTATGTTGATGACAACCTCTCAATCCCTCTTCTTGCAGGATGTGCCATTATTTTGAGCGATATCATGAGCAGTATCTTGCTTTATGAGGCGGCGTGAGACATACTAAGGCGTGAGACATACTGAGAAAAAATAAATGAAAAAATCTGCAAGCTTTTTTAATAGTTTTGCTTTTCAAATAGAGAATATAAATAAAAAAATTTGCAAAGTCCGCATGCTTTTTGCCATCAGAATAAACTAATGTTGTGCAGTTATGCTCATAGAGTCTGGTGACCTCCTCCCCTCACTGAGGGGCATACAGCGAGGGGAGGTTCCTGCTTCTCAGAGGAGACTTGCCCCGTTACCACCGCAAAAGCGGAGATACGGAGTATAGGTCTCCCCTCCACAGGCTCAGAGGGCCGTCCCAGCCCCGATAAACCCCTATTTAGTTTACAGCGGCTCTATAATCTCTATCCTTTATTTTCTCCTCATTCTCTTGTGAAGTGCCTCTCTGAGAAACCTTCACAACTCTCCTACCAGCCCTCTCAGCCTTGTAGGAGAGCATTTGAAGGAATTTACTCCAAGAGGCGTCAAGTATCTTCTGGGCGAGGCGGTGATTCCTAACCATATTATCTTTAAGTCTTCAACCATGATCAAATCGTAGTTATCCACATAAAAACGAGAAAGTTTATGGAGAAAATCGTTGCGTTGGTTTACTAATTTCTCATAGGCTTTGGCAAGCCTTATTCTTGCTTTCTCCCTATTCTTTGAGCCTTTTTGTTTTCTTGAGAGATTTTTTTGCAGGATTTTTTTTGCAGGATTTTTATACTCTTCAGCGTCCTCTCGTAAAATCTTGGATTTTCAACATGTCTTCCATCAGAATCGGTGAGAAAATGCCTAATGCCGACATCTATTCCTACCGTTTTCCCAGTTGGAGGTAATTGCTTAGCATTATTCTCTACCTGCACGATTGCATACCACCTACCGCTTCTTTCCCTCTTCACTATCACACCTTTAATCTTTCCTTCTACGGGACGATGGAGCTTGATGGGAATGGAACCAATCTTCGAGAGGATGAGTTTCTTGTTCTCAAAATCAATCCCGAATCCTGATTGGTTGAAGTTGAGGGTTTTGAACGAATTGCCTGTTTTGTAGCGGAGCTTGCCAACTTTCTTCCCATTCTGCTTGAGCTCAGCCAAAGCCTTAATGTTTGACCAGAGCTGATAGTTCACCATCTGTAAGACTTTAGCGTAAACTTTGTTCAGTTCAGGATTTTCTTCTTGCTTTAGCTTTACGATGAGAGCCTGAGTATCTTTGGGTTTCAGCTTTCCACATTCATCCTTTGCTTTGTTCAGCTCTGAGAGTAATATAGCCACTTACACAGCTCAATCTGCTCGTTGAGCTTTTGCTGAATAGTTTTTGATGGGTATATGCGGAACTTATAGCTGAGCATCGTTTTCATGTCCACATATTTCTCCACATATTTCTAAGTATAAATACTTATCGGCTCTCATCCCCTCCCTCTCGCAAGGGGACTTCCCGCCGAAAAAGTTAAAAATCTCAGATTATGTGAGTGTTGAATCTTTATTCTCAACTGAATTTTTATTCTCAACTTTCATTCTCAATTAGTCGCTCAACTTGGTCGCTCAACCCACAATTTTCACACAGGAAAACTGGCAGTTTTTGAGTCTTGTGCTTTGCTTTAATCATTTTCTTCACTTTCTCCACTTCTTCCATGTTGCAATTTGTGAAATTCCGGGATTCAATGGCTTTCAAAATTCTGTCCAGGTCATCATAAGACATTCCTATTTCAGACTGTCTGACCTCTCCAGAGACCTGCTGAAGGCTTCTTCCTCAATGCTTCTTCCTCAATATCCTACGGGAATTCCGAGGAATTCAATCTTCGCACTTCTGTTTTGTATAGATTGCTCAACGGAAGTATGTCAGCGCCGCCGTCCCCGTATGTGAAATATCTCATCAGCAACTCACTTTTGTTAGCAGTTCCTGCGAACAGATATCTCAATTTATTTGCTATTTGTGAAATAGTATGAGAGCAATCACCACCCACCCACACACACATACACACAATTCCTGCTTTAGCATGGCGTGATATGCAATCTGCTGCTGTGCGGAGGCGCATGGAGGCGCATGGGGATAGTGATTGTTTTAATGTGATGTGAGACAAATGTGAGATGGGTAGTGATGAAGATGAGGATACTGACAGTTTATGACAACAGGGCCTGTGATGAGCGACTGAAGGCTGCGTGGGGATTTGCATGCGTGATTGACAGGCGTGTGATGTTTGATACGGGCGGTGATGGTTCGACGCTGATGTTCAACATGCGTGCGCTTGGTGTTGACATCTCAAAAATAGAGGTTCTCATCCTGTCGCATGAGCACTGGGATCATATTGGTGGTGTATTTGCGCTTCTGAAGAGGAATTCCGGAATTCGCGTGTTCATACCGACATCATTCTCAAGCGAATTAAAGGAGAAGCTGCATGAACTGTCATATGTTGTTGAAATTCAACCGAGGGAGCCTGTTGAGATAATGAAGGATGTGTTTTCCACGGGCGAGCTTGGCACCTGGACAAAGGAACAGTCGCTTGTTTTGAAAACGGAGGAGGGATTGATCGTTATAACTGGCTGCGCACATCCCGGCATCGTCAATATACTGCGATTCGTGAAGGAGCGGTTCAACGATGAGATAGCAATTGCGATGGGGGGCTTTCATCTCGGTTTCAAAGATGTCACACAGGCATTCAGAAGGATGGGTGTGAGAAAAGTGGCTCCCTGCCACTGCACGGGCGAGATCGCCACTGCTCTGCTGAAACGTGCTTACGGTGAGAACTTCATTGAAAACTGCGCGGGCAGGGAAATCCTCGCTGTTGATAGGCGTTGTTGATTGCTGCGTTGCACCGGAGGGTCACGGAGTTTCAGCACCGATTGACTGCAGGAGCACCTCTTTATTCACGCTTCCGCTCTTGAGAACCTTTCCACTTCTCAACTCGTTCACTGTAACTTCAGCAGGTGCGAACATCGCCGCATCAACCTTGAAGAAGTCAAATCCCGCCTCCTTGAATGTGATGTAGAAAGGTCTGCCGTAATCTCTGGAATTGATTGAGGGAACTTTCCGCACATATTCCTTCAACTCATCAATGTTCTCGTATTCAACCGCGTAATACATGCGCCCTCCATATATGATGCAGTCATTTGAGGTGCCCATGCACTTCACATCGTCGCCGACAACAGGCGATACTGGCACTATGCCGTGTCCGTGTTTTATTGTGTTAATGTCAAACCCTATGGATTCAAACTTGTGAACGCCTGTTTCAACGCCTCTTGCAGCGATCTGAACGAGCCCTGCGACTGATGCTGTTGGTGCCACCACGAGATACAGGCTGTCTGGCTCAACCATGCACGCCTCTGCTATCTTTGAAGCGACTGCATCATCAGGAATGCTGCTCGTCTCAAGCACCAGGACCGCTTCTTCAGCATCATCCATATATCCTATTTTCTCATACAGCTCAGGAGGCTTCCTTGAGAGTGCACGGGCCGGTCCTGAACCCATGCCGAAGAACTTGCCCACCTTCACGCGCCATCCCGCATACTGCGAAGCCATGCATGCGATGACAGGATGATCGGTTGTCACTTCAACAGCAGGCAGCGAGATGTCATCTATGTTGTAACTCGCAAATCTTATCTCGGCGAGGTCAGCCATACAAATTCTCGCAATGAAAAGTCCCGCTTCAAATCCTCCTTTCGCGTTCACCCCGGCATCTATAACTGTCGTTCCGCCGTCCAATTCAACAACTTCCACATTCAATTCCTCAGCGAGATCCATCATCTCCTCAAATACTTCCACTCCATACTCATTCACACTTAACATCCTTCTTCACACCTCCTCATGCGCAATGCTCCTTTGCCTTCTTTCCCTTGCACCTTCTCGCACATATAAGATGCACACATAACACACTTGCTGCTCTCATCTCTGCCTTACGCCCGGATGAGTTAATGATGCCTGATGCCCGATGCCTGGTGCGCCGGTGCACCTCGGCGAGCTCAGCGGACGGCGATGTGCTATGCAGGCACAAGCTATGCAGGCACAAATTTCGTGCCGTAGTATATGATGCCCTTCTCCCCATCTTCGCCGAGCTTTCTGAAGACCGCTTTCACACGAAGATCAGTTTTTATCTCATCCTCGCCGCAAATCACTTCAGAAAGCACTTTAACCCCCTCATCAAGCTCAATAATTGCGATGATATATGGAGAACGGAGGCATGCATTCGGTTGATGAACGACGCTGTATGTCAGAACTCTTCCCGTTCCCGAGAATCGGTATCGCTCGATCTTACCCTTTCTTCTGCACCTGGGACACACGGAACGAGGAGGAAAGAAATACGAGCCGCAGTTCAGGCATCTCGTCCCTTCAAGATTGTATCTCGCATCCTGCTCCCTCCAGAATTTCGCGGATACTTTCATGGCCATATCTTTCTTTCACCTGCTCCATTTTGACACTTTCCCCGGCTGGAAGGCTCCAACAAGCAGACACTCCTGAGCATGGACAGAATGAAAGTGAAACTGCCGACGCCCGTGCTTGTGGTCAATAAGGTGGCCAACAACTGTTGTCAATAACCTGATATATTAAGTGATGTGCATCCACATACTATGAGCGCGGCGAACATCGGGGAACTGCTTAAGCGACTTTCGGAGGCTCATGGGATTTCCGGGTATGAGGATGAGGTCAGAGAGATTGTGAAGGATGCTCTGGAGCCATTTGCTGATGAGATAAGAGTGGACAACATGGGAAATCTAGTTGCGGTGAAGAAGGGAGAGACTCCATCTGTTATGATAGCGGCGCATATGGATGAGATAGGGATGATGGTGAAGCAGATAGATGACGATGGTTTCATAAGATTCACATGCATAGGCGGATGGTTTGACCAGACTCTTCTGCATCAGCGCGTGATACTGCACACTCCCGATGGAAATGTGAGAGGAGTCATAGGCGCGAAGCCGCCGCATGTGATGCGTGAGGATGAGCGGAAGAAAGTTGTTGAGGCGAGGGACATGTTCATTGACATAGGCGCGAGCAGCCGTGATGAGGTTGAGAAGCGTGGAATATCTATCGGCACTCCCATAACAATTGACCGGGATTTCACATTCATCACGGACCACATAGTCACATGCAAGGCATTTGACAACCGCTCAGGCGTCACTGCTATGATAGAAGCTTTCAAGCGCACATCATCATCAGCCGAGGTCGTGGCAGTCGCAACGGTTCAGGAGGAGGTCGGTCTGAAGGGCGCACGAACATCCGCATTTGAAATATCGCCGGATATCGCAATTGCAACAGATGTGGCGATCGCAGGCGGTCATCCCGGAATTGACAGAAGAGATACAACTGTGGAGCTCGGAAAAGGACCCGTGATAACAGTCTCAGATGCCGCAGGTCGCGGTATAATCACACCGAGAAATGTGCTTAAATGGCTTGAAGAATCAGCGAAGAAGTACGAAATCCCATATCAGCTCAGTGTGTCTGAAGGGGGAACAACAGATGCAACCGCAATTCAGATAGCGAGAAGCGGCATCCCAACAGGCGTGGTGAGCATCCCAGCAAGATATATACACTCTCCTGTTGAAATGCTTGACCTGAAAGACCTCGACAGATGCGCTGAACTGATAGCAAAAGCGCTTGAAACCGTGCATGAATATTGTTGAGGTGATGATTGTCGGGTGATGATTGTTGAGGTGATGAAAATGGTGAGCGTCTTCATAGAGGCAATACCTCTTAACATGGCAATAGCGAGGGCAATATGCAATGATAATAGATCAAATAATGCATATTTTGAGCGCTATAGCGGGATTATAAGGATACGAGGAGACGGAAAATTGATTCTAAAGCGAAGAGTGATAGAGGGAGCAATAGGTAGAGCACTCACAGAAAATGAATGGGACAGCGTCACATTCAACTACATCGGCGTCATTTCAAAATATGATGATGATGAGATCGTTTTTGAGGACACTGAAGAGTCAAAAGAAAGGGATCAGTATTGGGACATGCTTGTTGAGCGCGTGATGCGTGAGGTTGGCCGCCGTTGATGTGCGTGATTCTCTGCGGGCTTGAGAGCCTGTATTTTTTTTTGTTTTTTGTTTTTTGTTTTTTTTGTTTTTCGTTTTTCTGCAGCGATTCCGCATTAAGCCCTCTTCTCCGCTGCCTCCTCCTCTGTTCTTTATTTTATTTTATATGCTCTCAACTTCTATTTATTCTCTCTTTATTTCCATATATCTCTTTATAAAATTTTATTCTATAATTTATGTATAATAAATAGTGTGCTTTACGCGATGAATAAATTTTCCACAACATTTATATAGTCATGAAAGAAAGGAAAGATGTGTGGATGAGGGGTGATCAGAGAATGAGCAGAGCGGTTGTTGCTCTCGTTGCAGTGCTCTTTCCGGCGCTGTTTCTGCCTGCGTGTGATGCTCAGGAACTTTCAGGCAAACTAACGATTGCGGGCTCCACAACTGTTCTTCCGATAAATCAGGAGTGTGCAAATATTCTGATGGAGCGCAACCCGGACCTTCGCATAACAGTCAGCGGAGGTGGTTCCGGACATGGCATAAAGGCGGTTGGCGCGGGAGACATTGATATAGGTGCCGCATCAAGAGACATAAAAGAGGAGGAATGGAAAAGATATCCCGATTTGAATCCTTTTGTGATAGCGAAAGACGGTGTTGCAATCATTGTCAACACAGAAAATGATATCAACGAGCTCACAACGGATGAAATTTCAAAAATTTTTGCAGGTGAGATAAAAAATTGGAAGGAAGTGGGTGGTGAAGACGCTGAAATCCGTGTTATAACGAGAGAAGCCGGTTCCGGAACAAGAGAGACATTTGAGAAGTTCGTGATGAAACCGTACGGGCGTGAGATGGCTGTGCGTGCGAGTGTCAAACCATCAAATGGCGAAGTCAAAGCGACCGTCGCGACAGACAGGAACGCGATCGGCTACATCTCTCTCGGACATGTTGATGAGAGCGTGAAGGCGCTGAAAATTGACGGCGTTGAGCCAACTGTTGAGAATGTTCTCTCAGGCAGATATCCCATCTCAAGAAACCTGTATCTCATCACGAAAGGAGAGCCTTCACCACTTGAAAGAGCGTTCATTGATTTCGTTCTGAGCACGGAGGGACGGGAAATCGTTGAGAAACTCGGATTCATACCTGTAACCACACCAACACCAACAGCCTCTCCGTCTGCCACTCAGACCTCAACCCCGACTCCAACCCCGACTCCAACTCCAACACCGGCAGCGACTCAGCCCGGGTATGAAGCGATCTTTTTTGCGGCGACTGTGCTTTTTGCGCTCTTTCTCGTGCGCAGGAAGAGGTGAGCACGAATGAAAATCGTGCGGGAGGTGGAGAATGAGGAAAAGCAGTGGAAAGGAATGCATGAGAAAATGGTGGAGCGCGTTCTGCAGATTTCAGCAATATTCTCCGCCTCAATTGTTTTTTTCATTGTTATTTTCATGATATATGAAGGATTTCCCGCACTTTTGCTCGGAAAGGATTTCTTTTTAGGAATGAACTGGATCCCATCACATGATGAATTTGGAATTTTGCCCACTGTAATAAGCACATTTATTGTTGGAGCGGGGGCATTGCTCATTTCAGCTGCAATTGGAATACCGGCTGCGATATATCTCGCTGAGTTTTCGCCGCCCTCCTTGAGGAATGTGTTGAAGCCATGTATTGAGATGCTCGTCGGCATTCCGTCCGTTGTGCTGGGCTTTTTCGGTTTGTTTGTGATTGTTGTGCTCATCCGTGAGCACGGTTTGGGAAGTGGGGAGTGCATATTTGCGGCTTGGCTTGTCCTCGCGGTGATGACATTCCCTCATGTTGTGAGCATTTCAGATGATGCCATTCTGGCTGTTCCCCGGTCTCTGAGGGAGGCATCTCTCGCGCTTGGCGCAACAAAATTGCAGACAGTTCGTGAGGTCGTGCTTCCCAACGCCCGCTCCGGCATACTCGCATCTCTCATACTCGGCATGGGAAATGCCGTCGGTGAGACCATGGCGGTTCTGATGGTTGTCGGAAATCCGAATGTTCCGTTTATACCATCATCCATATTTGATACGGCTCGCGTTCTCACATCAACGATCGTGATAGAATACAGCTATGCAGCATGGGGTTCAATGCATCAGCATGCAATTTTCGCACTCGGAGTTGTTCTTTTTGTCATTGTCGCATTATTTAACATAATCACAACAGCAATTGTCAGACGAGAGGTGAAAAGAAAATGGACATAACAGCAATAATGGGAAATAACGAGAGGAGAAAGGAGCGTATTTTGGTGAGAATCACACTTTCACTCGCATTAATACCTGCTGCAATTCTCATAATCATATTCTCCTATGTTGCAATAAACGGAATGAGTGCGATAAATCCTGATTTCCTTCTGAGCCCTCCTCATATGCTTGTGGAAGGAGGAATATTTCCTCAAATAATCGGATCGTTATGTCTGGCATGTGTGTGTCTTCTCTTTGCTGTTCCATTGGGCGTATGTTCTGCGATATATCTTGCTGAATATGCACCTGAAAATAAGCTTACATCAGCAATAAGGTTTCTTGTTGAGTGTTTGGCTGGAATTCCTTCAATAGTGATAGGGCTTTTTGGGCTTATTTTGCTTGTTCATTACATGCATTTTGGCGTTTCACTGTTATCGGGCGGTCTTTCGCTCGGTTTCATGATTCTGCCGTGGACAATCCGTGCGTCTGAGGAGGCTCTCCGTTCTGTTCCCCGGTCTCTGAGGGAGGCATCTCTCGCGCTTGGCGCAACAAAATTGCAGACAGTTCGTGAGGTCGTGCTCCGCAACGCATTTCCCGGCATGATCACCGGTGTTCTGCTCGGATTGGGAAAGGCTCTCGGAGAGACTGCAGTCGTCCTTCTCACAGCGGGTTCGGGGCTTGAGTCATTCCTGCCACGCTCTATTTTTGACCCTGTGGGCTCTCTTCCTGTTTATATATACATGGTTTCAACACAAGGTCGTCACTCATCTACAGCATTTTCAAAGGCTTCAGGTGCTTCTTTCGTCCTTTTAACCATGTTTCTCATAGTAACTGTATCTGCTTTGATTCTTCGTAACAGATACATCAGAAAAATAATGTGAATAATGTGAAAAATCGCGGTGAATATGCCTGAAGGGAGGTGATGTCTGAAATGGCTGTGAAAGTGGAGACATATGACCTGAATGTGTATTACGGGAATGTGCATGCGCTGAAAGGCGTGAGCGTGAGGATAGATGCGAACAATGTGACTGCGGTTATAGGACCCTCCGGATGCGGGAAGACGACTTTTCTGCGTGTTCTCAACAGGCTGGTTGACCTTGACGGTGCGAAGGTCAGTGGAAATGTATATCTTGACGGGGAGGACATCCTGAACGGCATAGATGTCACGAGCCTGCGCCGCCGCGTGGGAATGGTCTTCCAGCAACCAAATCCCTTCCCGATGAGCATCTACAACAATGTCGCATTCGGTCCGAGGATTCACGGAATCAGAGATAAGAGGAGTCTTGACAGGATTGTTGAGCTGAGCCTGAAAAAGGCTGCTCTGTGGGATGAGGTGAAAGACAGACTATATGAGAGTGCGCTTCGCCTGTCAGGAGGTCAGCAGCAGCGATTGTGCATAGCGAGAGCACTCGCCGTTCAGCCTGAGGTTATACTTTTTGATGAGCCCTGTTCAGCACTTGACCCTGTTTCAACAGCGAAGATAGAGGAGCTCATCCGTGAACTGAGACGGGAATACACAATCATAATCGTCACACACAACATGCATCAAGCAGCTCGCATCTCTGATTACACTGCCTTTTTCCTGAACGGCGAGCTGATTGAATTCGACAAGACTCCTCAGATATTCGGAAACCCACAGGACAGGAGAACAGAAGCATATATAAACGGAATCTTCGGCTGATCTGCGCTCATCTCATCTCAACGCTCACCCGCTTTACGCGCAAGCATGCGCAGCGTCTTGCGAAGCATGCCGTGAACCGTCCGAACCTCCCTGCTCGTTACGCCTGCTCTGCCGAATATGTGTCTCAGAACAATCATCGTGCGCTCACGCCTGTGCTCCCTGTGCTCAACTCTCTCAAGAAGCGTGCGGAAATGCGCTAAGAGATGCTCCCTATCCTCCACACTCGCAAGCCTCGTAGCAGCACCAGCAGTCCGCCTGAACTTGTAGATCTCATAAAGAACAATTGCAACAGCATGCGAGAGATTCATAACAGGATGCTCGTGATGTGCAGGTATGTGAAGGACGATATCACACCTCTTCAACTCTTCATTTAGCAGTCCTATGTCCTCCCTCCCAAAAAGAAGACTTAATATTCCTCTCTTTCGCATTGTAAATTTGCCTAATTTCTCAGGTTCAAAAAAGGGTCTCCTCAACACATTCATCTCCGAGCCAATTTTTGCTGTCGTTCCCACAACAATATGTGAGTTTGCGATTGCATCCTCTACTGTATAAACAATTTTGCATCTCTCAAGCACATCTTCTGCGTGAGAAGCCACATAGAATGCTCTTCTGTCAATGTGCGTGCAGCCAGCGTGCGCGTGAGTGAAATGCGTGGAATTCTGAAATCTGATGGATCTGATAGAATGCTGCGATGCGCGGTCATCAGGAGGAGAGATGACGATGTACAGTGAGGAGAAACCGAAGTTCTTCATAACACGCGCAACTGCTCCCACATTTTCCCATCGTTTTGGCTCAACCAGAACAACTCTTACCTCCATACCCGCATCACGCCGCATGCTCCATCTTCACCGCATGCTCCATCTTCATTATTCCGCCCTCACAGTGGAGCACATCCTGAATCACATCAACGCTATCAGCGCCCTCGTATTCTTTTCATCCTGTATATTCCGATTTCCATGACTTTCCTGTCTCTTTTATGAAAAGAGAAGCGCCTTTTCATCGGAAATTTTGAGATGATGCAGAGAACTTCAAAGTCATCTGGCATGAAAGATTTGATGAAATTCTCGCTTTCAGCGTTGTGAATGGAGTATATTGTGTCTGAGATCCTCATTGCACACTCAATAAATATTCTATCTGCATGCCTGTTCGCGATTTGAGCGCCGAAAGGAGGATTCATAACGACTGTATCACATTTTTCGTTGAATTCTCTCACATCACAGCACACGAACTCCACATCAACGCCTATTTTACGACAGTTAATTCTTGCGACTTCCAGGCATTTTTCATCTATGTCAACGCATATGACTCTATCTGCGCCAAGAATTTTCGCGCCGATGCCGAGTATGCCGTTTCCGCAGCCGAGATCAGCCACTGTTTTGTAGGCGATATCACCGTTTGTGAATGCGAAGAAGAGCATTTCAGCAGCCACGCTCGCCGGTGTTGTGTATTGTTCAGTGTGCACATCGGGCGAGGGGATATCATCAAGACGCTCGAGGAGCATCTCAAGATGTTTTTTCCGCATCTCCTTTTGCGAGTCTGGAATGCGGGGGGCAGGATTCGAACCTGCGAACCCCTTCGGGAGCAGATCTTGAGTCTGCCACCTTTGACCTGACTCGGTAACCCCCGCTCCCTCTCTCCTCTTTTGTTTTTTATTTTTCTATTTTTCATTTTTCATAATCCCTTTAAAAATCTTTTTATCCGCCAAAACTCAACTGTGACGCCGAGTATTGCAATGATTAAGCCTATTCAAGCAGACCAGTTCTCAGAGATTGAAATGAGAGAAGAAAGAGAAGAGGCAGAAGAAGAACAAATACCACATAAATGCTTGAAAGCCAAAGAAACCTCCAAAAATCCATTCATCCATCTTCTGCCCTTCTCTGCCTCTTTTCAACTCATTTTTAATAATTGTGGCGGCAGATGCAATATGATAGAATCGCTCAACCTCTTCTCTCGCAGCAGAGCTCCTCATCTCAGAGCCTTTTGGAGTTTCCTTGTCGTCAGCAATAGTTCCCTTATCGTCAGCAATCACAGCGGCGTTGTCCTCAAATGCCCGCGGCTTCCTTTGCCTTATCAATATCGTGCAATGAATATCGTGCAAAGGCTCCAATTTCCCATCCTCCATCCATGAAGAACTAAACATTTCCCTTCTCTCAATATCCTCATTTTCACACAATCTCCTTTTCTTATTTTTTTCTTATTTTTCTCTTCTGGAATACCTTTCTATGAACTCCGTCTGTGCCACCTGCACTCTCCACTTCGCTTATGCTATTTCTTTGAGTCGTTAACTCCCTATTTCGCTTCTCTCCTTCTCGCCTCATAAGCGCATAGGCGCATAGGGAAGAGGGAAAAATTCCCGAAACCGAAAGGGCATAGGCGTTCGGGCTTGAATCTGTATGTGCTTCGTGGCGGTGTAGAACAGGTGAAAATTATATCTGGAAGTGCATCTCAAAATTGATAAGGGAGAAAAAAGCGAAAGTTACTTAAGTTTTCTCTGAGGTAAAGAAGCGAACAATAGGTCTGGGCGGGGATATAGATGAGAAAGGTTATACTATGTTTGTTGATCTTTCTCTTCAGTATTGGAACAGTATCTGCCTTCAGTCTTTCGGGTGGAGGGGACTGGAAATATTATAGGGAAATAACAATAAAGGAAAATTCGGGTAAAACTCTGACGGATTATCAAATACTGGTAGAATTGAATTCAGCAAATTTTGATTTTTCAAAGGCTAAATCAGATGGTTCTGATATCAGATTTTCAACGGATTCTCAAGAGTTAAGTTATTGGATTGAAGAATGGGATTCTAATGCTAAAAAGGCGAAGATATGGGTGAAAGTTCCCCTAATTCCTGCGAATGGTGAGACGAATATAAAAATGTATTATGGGAATCCGAGTGCAGGTGCGGTGAGCGATGGGGATAAGGTGTTTGAGTTTTTCGATGATTTTGAAGGGACGAGTTTAGATATCAACAAATGGAGTTACGAAGAAGAAGGAACTGGAAATTTAGATTTAAAAAATGGTTACGCTCATTTCTTTGGGAAAAAATATACAAAAATAATTTCCCACATAATTCCTGCATTACCAAATTCCCTAGTTGGTATGAAAGTAAGGTGGAATGGGGTGGGAACACATAATGGTCAGGAAACAATACTCTACTTCGTGCCTGAAAGTGTAAACGATCTTGGAAAGCCTAAAGATTATATTCTCTATTTTGATGTTTTCAGAGCAACATATTATTCAGATCCTCATCCCGAATGGCGTTCAAATAGAGTGCTATTCGATGAACGGTCTATTAACAGCAATAAGAAAGTCTTAACATGGTTCAATGTGGAAACGATTCTCAGCGCTAGAGATGGTGTTATTAAAGGCAGAATATGGGAATCTGGTAATCTTTATGATTCCTGGCATGAAGCAAAGGTGCACAGTTTAAATGAGAGTAGGAGGATAATATTGATAAATGGTGGAGACGAAAACGGCGAATCTTGGTTTGACCATATCTTTGTGGCAAAATACATTTCTCCTGAACCAACAGTCCTATTAACTAAAGAGGGCACAACTCCAGAAAATGTTGGCCTTGATCTTAAAACACCTAAAACAGCACCAACACCCACACCACCTTTTATATATTATGAAGAAGATTTTGAAACTAATCCTGGTTATACCTCGTTAGCTCCTGAATATGCTTATTGGGATTCTGAGCATGGTAACTATTATGTTAAAACTTTTGACAATTTTGCTCATAAGTATTGGGCTTATTCTCCTGAATTTCCAACTGTAGATACTAATCATCAGGATATAATCATTGAGTTGGATATGAAATGTGAAAATTTGGATTGGGGGACCTATCCACTAGTTGCATTTTATTATGACAATCCTGATACCATAGAAAATTTTGTATTTAGGATAGAGTTCCACTGGGACGACCCCTACGGTAAAAATTTCTTAATAGCAGACAGTTATGGACACTCCCATTGGGCTAATAAACCGCCTGAGTCGAATGTTTGGTATCATGTGAAACTAAAATATCACGCTTCAACTCAAAAAGTAGATATCTATATCACCAAAAAATCCACAGGAGAGAGTTTTTATACAAATGAAAATGCTGATTTTCGAATAGATCCTTTTCGCTATCTTGGAATTGGATATTACGGTAAGCCAGATTATGGCGACGAGTGGTCTCCTATACGTGTAGATAACATTCGGATTGCAGCAATAGGAAAAACTGCACTAACCCCCACTCCTACACCCGCACCACCAACCGTGCCCGAAGGCAAAATAAAAGCGGTATGGCTTTACGATTATGACAGATACGATCTGCCAACCTTAATGAATGACCTAAAATCTGCGGGAATAAACACGATTTTCCTAAGCACAGATGTGAACAACATTTGGAAGTATGAAAGATTTGTTAAGACTGCGCATGAGAATGGTATAGAAGTGCATGCGATGATTCTTGAGATAGCAGATAACAAGGAAGAAGGGATTTACGATTACACAAACTTCTACAAAAATCCATATCACAAGGATGAAGCAGTTAGAGATGTTGAGAAAATTTTGAACTATAACGAAAAATCACTTGGGGCATTTGATGGTATAAATATAGACATAGAACCTTACACGAGTGACTTATGGAATTCAAATAGGGAGGATGTATGGAATGACTATATGGAAGTCATAAATGCAATTAAGAAGAAAATAAACGGAAGAACTGAGCTATCTGCAGACATACTCTATGACTCTCGGGATTACACTGAGGATAGAATAAAGGATTTAGCTTCTGTTCTGGATTTCTTTGTTATCATGGCATATGACAGCGGAGGTTCAGGTTTCAACACTCCTGAAGAAATTAAGGATGCAGTTGCCCAAGAAATGGGTTCTGTACGGGGACAAGGAGCTAAAGCAGTGATAGGTATCGGTATACATGAAGGTTTCGGAGATAAAAGTGATGTGGAGAGCTGTATCAATGATTTATTTGATTATTATTCAGATGATCCTGCCTTCTTAGGTATTTCCATATTCAGGTATCATAGCTATTCTGAGTTGCCTGATACCAAGAAAACGCCTGAAGGGAACAGATCAACAGAGGAACAAAAAGAGATACCGGGATTTGAATGTATATTCGCAATTACATTATTAGCAGTTGCTTATATTTTAAGGTGGTTGAAAAATGAATAAGAGGCATCATTTAATCCTGCAGCTATCGTCAGTTTCGCTATATTCGCTTTTATTTATGTGAGTCTGGAGGAAGTCAATGTGAGATATGCCGGCATATGTAATAATAGACGGGTAATAATAGACGGTTAGAAAAGCATAAGTTTGCTTCTTACAGCCGCTCACACTCTCACACACTTCTCTCTGCTTGCTCTCTGCTTGCTCTTTATAAGGTGTCGGCAGAAACTCCCCGATCCAGTCTTTTTGCAGAAGATATTGATTCTGTCAGCTTTCTGAAGTGACAATCGCTTTCCTCAGCTCTTCAGTATTAAGGTTTTCAGAAACTGTTCTTTTAAATTCCATTTTCAATCGGATTCATCAGTAGAGTGAGGAGGGAGGTGACGCAATTTTCATTTTCTCAGCCCCCTTTCTCACCTGCCATGATATGTCCTGA
>JAOQIN010000021.1 GCA_026134085.1 Candidatus Methanoxibalbensis ujae | reverse complement strand
GAAAATAGAGAGGAGGAGAGACGACTCACAAGCGCGGTTTTATAACTATGCATAGCGGTTGAAGCCTTGAAGCATGAGGAGGAATCACAATCTTTTATCTGAAATTTTGGATGCCTCTGAAGTTCATTCGCCACCTGCAAGGCTGAGAGAGCTGGTAAGACGGTCGTGAAGGTGCACCTGAGAGGAACTTCCGAAGTCGTGATCCCCTGCGAGATCACATATCCGCTCGTAGAATTCTAAAAAGAGGATTGAAAAAACTGGGGCCTTTGAGACCTGTTGAGATCCCATACTCCATTTCACCGTAAGGTGATAATAGCTTTTGAGGAAGCAGGAACCCAACTGGATGCCCCTCAGTGAGGGGATCGGTCACATAACAAAAATATGGCACTGGAATCATTGTTGAGACGGACCTTCCCGGCGGAAACAGAACGAAATTCAGACCTTTCGCCAGTGGAGATGAGGAAGTCATAAAAAATGTGTATGAGCATCGCCATTATGACGCGTTGCATATGAGAGAGGGATGATGCGTGTTGGATATAGGCGCTCACATCGGTGCTTTCACATTAAAAGCGGCGAAAACAGTCGGTCCCGGAGGCATGGTAGTTGCAGTAGAGCCTGAAAGCAGGAATGTGGAGCCTGAAAGCATGAATTTTGCGCTTTTGAGCGAGAATGTCATTGAGCGAGAATGTCAGTCTTAGTGGATGTGATAATGTTGTAGTTTTGAGGAAAGCTGCTGCCAATTTCAGTGGGAAAGCGATTCGTATTTGGGAAGCAGCACACTGCCTCATTCAATCGTTTTCAGGCGACCCAATAGTTGATATGACGGGACGAGATTGTTGATGGATTGGGAATTTCACCCGATATTGTCAAAATAGACAGAAGGTGCATCACTTAAAATTCTGCGAGAGATTGAAGAAGGATAGCGAGCCGAGACAGCTCATATCGGCGTTGCAGCAATTCTCAACAACAGCTTCTTCTATTTTTTCATTTTTATAAAGGGGTATGGGAGGTCGGACGATAGCGGAGAAGATATTGAGTGAGAAGGCGGGTGTTGAGCGAGCTGAGCCCGGCGATATTCTGGAATGTGAGGTTGATTATGTGATGGTGAACGATATCACGGGTGTGCCTGCGTTTGAGGTCTGCGAGGAGATCTGCGATGGCGGCTCAATACTGAACGAGCGTATTGTGGTTGTGCAGGATCACTATGTTCCTGCGAAAGATGTGCCTTCGGCTGAGCAGTCAAAGAGGCTGCGGGAATACGCAATGAAACACAAAACGCACTACTACGAAATAGGCAGGGGCGGTATATGCCATCATGTGATGATAGAGGAGGGTTTTGTGGCACCGGGCAGGCTGATAATCGGTGCAGATTCGCATACATGCTCATATGGTGCATTTGGAGCATTCTCAACGGGAGTTGGATCAACGGAGGCAGGTGTGGTGTTTGCAACAGGGAATCTCTGGTTCAGGGTGCCTGAGACGCAGAAGTTCGTTGTTGAGGGTTCACTTCGCCCTTTCGTATGCGGAAAGGACATAGTGCTTCACATAATCGGTGAGATAGGTGTTGATGGCTCAAGATACAAAGCGCAGGAGTTCTACGGGTCGACAATAAAAAATCTATCGCTTTCTGACAGGATAACCATTGCGAACATGTCAGTTGAGGCGGGTGCCAAGACCTGCATAATACCTCCCGATGAAAAAGTGTTCTCATTCCTGCGTGGACGTGTTCGTGGAGAGTTCAATGCGGTCCATGCGGATGAAGATGCGAGTTACGATGAGATATATGAGTTAAACGCGGAAGAGATTGTTCCGATGGTTGCGAAACCATTCTCGCCTCAAAATGTGGTTGCAGCATCTGATGTCTCAGTTGAAATTGATCAGGCGTATCTCGGCTCCTGCACAAACGGACGAATTGAGGATCTCAGAATTGCAGCATCACTGCTTAAAGGGAGGAAGGTGCATTCATCAGTTCGCATGATAGTAGTGCCAGCATCGCAGCATGTGTTCAAACAGGCGCTGAAGGAGGGCCTCATAGATATATTTCTGAACGCTGGCGCCTTCGTGTGCGGTCCGACATGCGGTGCATGCCTCGGAGGTCATATGGGAGTTCTCGCAGATGGAGAAAGATGCATAAGCAGCACAAATCGCAACTTCATAGGCAGAATGGGTCATAAAAACGCAGAAATATATCTTGCAAGTCCTGCAGTCGTCGCAGCTTCAGCAATAACTGGTAGAATAACAGATCCCTCCTCTCTGTAACATGTGTATGAGGTGAGAGTCAGACCGGCATCGGCGTTCATGGCGTTCAAGCACTGAAGTATGAGTTCTGCCGGATGTGGCAATGTTGATGTTGATTTGAGAATCTGTTGAGATTCTTCCAGAATTGGGAAGGGAGCCATCGTAAACATGAAGAAGCTGAAGCGAATAATGCATTTTTTGATTTGGTGATTTTTTAAGGTTGAGAGGATGAGCGAGTAAGCAAGGTCACATGATGCTGTCGGTGAGGGTGGAGAGGAGTGAGGGCGGAGAGGATGCTGATGAGAAAGCACAATTAATAGTAAAGATGATGTTCAGTGAACGAATGGTGAGCGGTGGAGGGATGGAGGACTGCAGAATGAAAACGAGCGTGAGCAAGTTCATGAGTTATATTCTGCGTCACGACCCTCAGGGGCTTCAGATGGATGAAGATGGTTTTGTGGATATGCAAGCGTTTGTTGAGAAGCTGCGGGAGCGATATCCCTGGATTGACCGTGTGTTTGTTGAGGATATTGTGAGAGAGGATAGGAAGGGCAGATATGAGATAAGAGGAGACAGGATAAGGGCGAGATACGGGCATTCAATAAACGTGTCGCCACATCTGCCACCTGCGTCAGATGTGCAAACACTCTATCACGGGACAACTGCGGAATCGGCTGAAAGGATATGTAGGGAAGGATTGAAGCCCATGGATCGCAGAAAAGTGCATCTCGCTTCAACGATAGAGTGGGCGGTGGAGGTGGCGATGCGGAGGACTATGCGGCCTGTCATCCTCGCGATCGATGTGAAGCGTGCCATTGAACACGGCATTCGCATAGAAAAGGCGACTGAGCGTGTGTATGTTGCTGATGAGATCCCTCCGTATTTGATTTCCGTTCTTGAAATTTCAGATGAAAAAATGCGTGCGCTCAAGAAGCGCATAATAAGGAATGATGTGTGGACTCGCATGCATGAGTATGGCCTGACGCAGAGGCGGCTCGCAGATAACGAAAGAGGCACCATTGGCATTCCGACATTCAACGGCCAGGAGCGTGCGGCGGAGAGGTTGAGAGGTCTTCCCGAGTACAAAAGTGCGGTGCGCGTGTTCGTGCCGCCTGATGCTGTGCTGTTTCAGGTGCGTTTCAACTGTGTTCGTGACGGAAAGACTGTTGTTATGGCGACGCCTGCATTGAAGGACGGCTTTTATGAAATCGACAGGAGCATAGACGCGTGGAGACTCGCGATAAGAACGCATGGCGTATATTCCCACGGCAGGCGGCTGCACACATCCCTGTCAAGCATAGGCAGGATAGATATGATGGTGACAGGTGCAGTCGCTGTCAGCATCAATGGTGAGCGCATAGGTAAAGGCACAGCATTTTTTGACATTGAATATCAAATTCTGCGTGAGATAGGTGCGGTTGATGAGCACACGCCAATCGCTGCAATCGTTCATGATGTTCAGGTGTATGAGAAGGAGATGCACACAGAATCGCGCTGGGATGTGCCCGTTGACATTATCGTCACACCTTCACGCGTCATAAGAGTGCCATCAGCATATAAAAGGAAGCCGAGCGGTATAGATAAGGCATATGCTATGAGAATTATGAACAGAATGAGATCTCTGCGGGAAATTATAAAAATGCGATGATTTTGTAAGGGGAGAAGGTGGGGAAATGAATGAGAGAAACATAAAAGTGGAATTTCTGACGGGCAGAACACCTGTTGAAGAGCGGAAGGTGGAGATGGTTGAGCGGAAGGGAATGGGTCATCCTGACAGTCTGTGCGATGGCATTGCTGAATCCGTCAGCCGTGCGCTCTGCAATGAATATAGAAGGAAATGTGGCATCATGCTTCATCACAACACAGACAAGGTTCAAATAGTCGCAGGGCGCTCAAATCCCAAATTTGGCGATGGAGAGGTCATCTCCCCGATATATGTGCTCCTCGGTGGCAGGGCGACAATGGAGTTTGAGGGGAATGAGTTCGCAGTCAAAGCAGTTTCCATAGAAGCTGCAAGAGAATATCTCAGGAATGTCCGCAATCTGGATGTCATGCGTCATGTTGAGATAGACTGCCGACTCGGAACAGGCTCTTCAGACCTCAGAGATGTGTTCATGCGCAGCAGAGCAGGAGGTGAGCAGCATGACAGCGGAGGAGTGGTGGATGAGATTCCAAATGCAAACGACACCTCATTTGGAGTCTCTCACGCACCGCTTTCAGACACTGAGCGGGTTGTTCTGCATGTTGAAAACAGAGTAATGGATGAATTCAGGTTCAAAGAGGATGCAGTGGGCGAAGATATGAAGGTGATGGCTCTGCGAATGGGTGATAAAATCACGCTTACTGTGGGAAATGCATTCGTCTCAAGATATCTTGAGAGCAGGACAGATTATGAAGAGGCAAAGCGCAGACTCTCCCTGTTTATTGAGGAAGTCGCATGTGAAAACACAGAGCGCGATGTTGAAGTGCTTGTGAACAGGGCTGACACGCCAAAATCCGCATATATCACAGTCACTGGAACTTCAGCTGAAATGGGCGATGACGGCGCAGCAGGTCGCGGCAATCGCTGCAACGGTCTCATCACACCGAGCAGACCGATGAGCATGGAAGGAGTATCAGGAAAAAATCCGGTGAATCACACCGGAAAACTGTACAACCTGCTCGCTATGAAAATAGCCGAACAGATCGCTGAAGAGGTTGAAGGTGTGAAAGAGGTATATGTTGAACTCCTCTCTGAGATCGGCAGGAGAATAGATGATCCGAAGGTGGCACTGATAGAGATACTACCTGAAACCGCAAACACCTCAAATATGGAAAGCAAAGCGAGGCGAATTGCAGACGAATGGCTCTCCAATGTCATGGAAATAACCGAAATGGTGTTGCGTGGCGACATCAAAACATTCTGACTCGCTCAGTTCAGCCATCAGTTCAGGCGAATGACTGAGGCGAATGACTGCTCAGGCGATAGATCGGCAGGCGAGTTGCCGGTTTCATGCAATCATCATGCGATCATTCATGTAATCCTAATTCCAAAGACAAAGAAATGGAAGTGATAGGCATTGAGGGGACTGCGTGGAACCTGAGTGTTGCGCTTTTCAGCGATGAGGAAGGTGTGGTATGCGAGGTTGAGTCTCCGTATGTGCCTGAGAGAGGGGGCATACATCCACGAGAAGCAGCGCAGCACCATGCAGCCGAGATAAAGCGAGTTGTTGGTGAGGTTTTGAGAGCATCAGAGGAGATATCAGGTGTGGCGTTCTCTCAGGGTCCGGGGATGGGCCCCTGCCTTCGTGTGGTTGCTACGGCTGCGAGAGCGCTTTCACTGTTGCTCAGGAAGCCGCTTGTTGGCGTGAATCATTGCGTCGCACACATAGAAATAGGCATGTGGAACTGCGGAGTTTATGATCCTGTGGTGCTGTATGTAAGTGGTGCGAACTCTCAGGTCCTCGTATATCATTTTGGACGATACAGAGTGCTCGGCGAGACGCTTGACATAGGCATAGGAAACGCACTTGACAAACTCGCCCGCAGCATGAACCTGCAGCATCCGGGCGGTCCAAAAATAGAGAAGCTTGCAGCAGACGGAGGGAATTACATCCCTCTTCCCTATGTGGTTAAAGGTATGGACTTCTCCTTCTCAGGTCTCACGACTGCCGCTGAAGATGCTTTGCGGAGATATTCCGCGGAAGATGTCGCATTCTCTTTTCAGGAAACCGCATTCGCAATGCTCACCGAGGTCTCAGAGCGCGCGATGGCACACTTGAAAAAGGAAGATCTTCTCCTTGTAGGCGGTGTGGGCGCAAACAAGCGGTTGCAGGAAATGCTCAGGACAATGTGCGAGGATAGAGGAGCGAGATTTCATGTGCCTGAAAAACGTTTTCTCAAAGACAACGGCGCAATGATCGCATATCTCGGATTGCTCATGCTCAAATGCGGCGCCATCACCGAAATCGAAAATTCAGCAGTTAAACCAAATTTCAGACCTGATGAGGTTGAGGTGCGATGGCGAATATGATGCAGACCTGGGAGTATTGGAGCCTGTTTGCGATTGGGAGGTGCGAAATGAAGATTCAGAGCAGCAGGAGAAGGTGGCTTTCGCCTGACTCCGAAAGGAAGGAAAGGGCAGACCTGCTTGAGTGTGGGGATTACAGGACAGGGAAAGTGTTTGGAATATGGGAAAGGAGTTCTCCATGCCCTGTGGCGGAAAATTAAGCCTGAAATATGTGGTCTTGAAGCCGATGGAGATTGATAGTTGGAATATCGTGATTGGAGCCCTGAAGATGTGGGACGTTCATCCGAAAGCAATCCAGTGAAGATGAGAGGAGGGAAGTTGCGTTTTTGATCCTGATAGCAGGCGTCTCCTCCGCAATACAGAAAACGATTTGTGAACGAGCCTTAACGATTCAACCTGAGAATTGCTCCGCTAAATTCAGGCGGGAAATTCAGATGACAGTTTGAAGTGATGGCAGCTTTGATATAAGGCGAATTTTGAGAAGACCCTGTCCAGACTTCCGAGAAACTGTGGGGCGCTGCTGCATTGGCAGTCAGGAGTGGCAGTGAAAAGGGGGTTGAGGCTTGAGGCGCATATTGTGGGATTTCATAAGCAGGCTTTCAAGAGAGAGCAGGGATAATGAGATAATCACTTTCTTCCATGTTGCAAATAGCTTGCACTGAGAATCAAATGAAAGCATCTTTGCGCCATCAGAAACAAGCAGTTAACTGAAAAATTAATGAGGCATGATGATATTAGTGGCGATACGCCTTTGCGAGCAAAAAGCAACATCGGTTCAATAGCATATAAGATCACTTTGTTTAATTGCTATTAGCTCCTTTCCTGCTCTCTTTGATGTTTTTATTATAGAATTGTTTGTCTCAAAGAAAGACAAAAGAATCCTCATTTTTTGTATAAGCTTTTGCTTCTATTTTTGACACTGTTCTGACAAAAAGCGCAAGTTATCAGAGAAGCAGACGGCTGAAGTGTGGCGAGCAATAAATGAGAAAAAGCACAAGTCATTTATATTGGGATAATCCCATACCTCAACATTCACACCGGGAGGTGGAGTGATGAGATGTAAGAAGGTTGTTTTCTTCGCTTCATTTTTAATCTTGACAGCTTTCTCAGGCGTTTCCGCAGCAAAACTATGTGCCTGACGACGAGGATTCAGTGGGCTGTTGATAATGCTTCAGAGGGAGATACAATTATTATAAGAAATGGGATTTATAGCGAGAGTATTAATACAAATATAACAGTCAATAAAATCAGAGAACGGCTCAGAAAACTGCATTATTTTTTATAGAGGGATTGAATTGTAATGGAATACTGATAGAAGTACAATATGGTCTGGGATATTTCAGGATCAAATTATTCAAATAATAATACTATCGCTTCAAACTACATAGCAGTGAAAATGGAATCTTGCAAATTCAAATAATAATAAATAATTTTAAACCATAGATGATGGTGGATATATCATCGCTGGCAGCACATTCTCTTACGGTGCTGGCTATTATGATGATATGATGATGCCAAAAGACAGCATTGAAAAAACCGAAAAGACTTTTAAGAGGGTAGGAATCTATGCATGCATAAAATATAGTTATAATTTTTTAATTAAAGAGGAAGGGGGATGAAAGATGGGGAATAAATACGGATTGAAGGTGTTGGCAATTTCTATTGCCTTAATAATAGCAAGCAGCGTGGCGATATATAGCTTGGAGAAGGAGGAAAGTGGGTTAAGCGGAGGTGGAGGAAAAGACGTCGTCTCAATCTCGCTTGTGCCGCCGCCCTTTATCCAGATTGCAGGCGCAGCAGAAGCTGCGGGAGGCGGTGGAGGCGCTTTCCCAGAAGACGAAGCAGGTATAAGCGCATACGTGAACACAAGCCAAACGATAGACCTTGATAAACTGAAGACGATCTTCACTGAAGTGGAAGCAGCAGGCGACAACTATATCATAGGAATAACCCCTATTTCCGACTTCGGCGGTGATATAGATGTGCATGTATATGCAGACACTGACGGATGGATTGTCGCTTACTTCACAAAGGATGAACCCGCAGCGAAGATAATGCAGTGGGGTAAAGATACGGATGTAAATAATCCGCAGATTACAGAGATAACGACTACGACACTTGAAGATGCAATAATAAAGGCTGCGGATGCTGCAGGAATATTATGGGCTGTGAGAGATATAAAATATTACGACTTCGAGTATCCCAATGCGAACGGCATGACTTTGTTTGTCAGAACGAGGGCAACAACAGGGACAAATATCACACAGGTGGAGATTCCGGCAACTTACACGCTATATGAGGCCTCTTATTACCACTATATCACCGGCTACAATTATCACTCTTTCAGCACAAATTCAAAGTTAAAAGTGGACGAGACAACAATCAGTGATCTTTCAATTTCAGGATATCGCGAAAGGAAATGGAATAGAGCATTTGGCTCATACAAAGAAGCAATCACTACTGGAACGCTGCACAAAATAGAAATATTTTACAGTTCTGAACAATCTGGCTCGGCAGGCGTAGCAACGGTGCTGATATACTGGACTGGATGAGGTGAGGAGATGGGGAATGAGGAATAACAAATGCTAAAAACGGGCATGGAGACGCTTAAGGAAATCGGGGATATATCAGGAGGTGAAAAATGAAGTCGGAGAAATTTACTTATTTTGTCTTAGCCTTTGCATTGCTGATTCTCGTAAACACGGCATCAGCAGCGATTAACATAACCGATGCAGATGCAATATACGAAGTAAACTTGTCCACCGTGAGCATTCCAACAAGTCCGGTTCCAATTAAAACAGTTTTCGTAATCAACGCAGATACATCTTTAGACCAGAATTTGTCCTCTGTAAGCATTCCAACCCTGCCCTCTCCACTAAAAGAAATTTTCATCATCAACGAAGATGCAGCGCTTAAAAAGAATCTCTCCACAGTGAGCATTCCCACCGAGCCTTTACCCGTCAAGGAAATATTTATTCATCTCGAAGATGCAGAGTATTTTGAAGAATTGCTCTTCCCAAAAGAACTCATAAACGACACCACACCGCCGATAATCTCAAATATCACGGTAACGAACATAACAGACGATTCTGCAACGATAAAATGGGATACGGATGAGTTCGCAGATAGTCTTGTTAAATACGGAACATCTTCAGGCGCTTACACAAAGCAGGAATACAACGAATTATTCGTGAAGAAACACTCTGTTTCATTATACAATCTCTCGCCGGGAACAAAATATTACTTCGTTGTGAGGAGCGTTGATCTAAGCGGGAATTCGGCAGAGAGCTCAGAATATAGTTTCACCACTTCGGGAGCATTAAACCAGCCGCCGATCGCAAGTTTCACATACAGCCCTGAAAAACCCGTTATAAATCAACCTGTAACATTTGACGCATCATCTTCTTACGACCCGGACGGAAAAATCACGAATTACGAATGGGATTTCGGCGATGGAAACATCACGAGCACAACAGAGGAAATAATAAAGCATTCCTATTCAGAAGCGGGTAGTTATGAGGTGACATTGACAGTAACAGACGATAAAGGGGCGACGAATTCAACTACAAAAATAATAACGGTCTACTCACAAGCAATATTTGACACCGGCACACCCTCAAATCCATACCCCTCAATATCAGGAACGCACAACGGCACAATCAAGCCAAATCATACAATTATTGCAACAAAACTATACACATACCCATGCGCAGGGACAGGCGGTCATGCTGAATACGCAAGAATTTATAATGATTCATGGAGCATTGAGACTTTACCATGGGAAGGCTATGGTGGGGATTGGCATAATCTTTCTTTCACTGAACCTTTCAAGTTGTATGCAAATGTGGAGTATAAATTCACAATAATAACGGGCTCTTATCCGCAGATCCATCACAGAAAGACACTGCCAACAGAGAGCGGATGGATAAACTGCACATCGTTTGTGGATGCAAATGGAAAAGTATATTACGATTGGATTCCTGCGATAAGATTGTTGTAGTGTGCATATGATGAGTCACTGCAAATGCAACACCTCTGACCCGATCTCACCGCCCAAATCACCGCTCAAGCGTACGACATTCTGACGATGCGGTGTAAAGATATCTCTCAGCCTCCCGCGCTCAGGCAATTCCTGAAACTTCGCCCATTTATATCCATTGAGCGGTGCTATATGTGATGGGCGAAGCGGGGCAGGTCTCTGCTGCCTCAGGCAGGTCTCCGCTGCCTCAGGAGAACTTCGATTGGCACAGGCTTGTTTGTATTTGAGGAAAAATATAGAGCGTTGAGAGGAGGGCTGGGGATATGGAAGAGATTTTGATGACGCCTGGACCTGTGAAGATACTGCCTCGCATATTGGAAGCGATGTCAAAGCCTGTGAAATATCATCGTGGAAGCGAGTTTGCGGCGTTATACAGTGACATTGTTGAGATGTTAAAAGAGATATTTCAGACAGAAAACGACATTTTCGTGCTCAGCGGTTCAGGAACATGTGCGATGGAAGCCGCTATCGGTAATATTGTGAGAACAGATGACAGGGTGCTATGCATATCAAACGGAAAATTTGGCGAGCGTTTCATTGAGATAGCGTCAAAATACAGCAATGCTGTCATGCCGTTGCGGTTTGAATGGGGGCTCCCCGTCGCTGTGAATCATGTGGCAGGGGCGATTGATTATTTTGAGCCTGATGTGGTGACAATGGTGCACAACGAGACCTCAACAGGCGTGCTCAACCCTGCTGTGGACATCGGAGCACTTGTTAAGAATGCGAATGCGATCTTCGTGCTTGACTGCATCACCTCAATAGGCGGTGATGATGTGCCTGTCGACAACATAGGCGCCGATATCGCAATCGTAGGCTCGCAGAAGTGCATAGGCGCTCCTCCAGGACTCTCAGCACTGTCAATCAGTGAAGAAGCATGGAAGCGCATAACCGCAAACGAGAGGAGAAAGCCATACTACATGGATCTCATCTCATACAAAAAGAGCTTTGAGAAGCTTCAAACTCCCTATACACCAGCACTGCCCCTTTTCTCAGCATTGCACGAAGCTCTCCGCATTGTTCGTGAGGAGGGCCTGCATCACCGCATCCTGAGACATAGAACTCTCGCAAGAGCTGTCAGAGAAGCGGCATCTCGCATGAACCTGCAGCTTTTCCCAAAGCGCGCTTATTCAAACACGGTGACCGCAATAAACCTGCCACATGGAATCACTGAGGATGAAATGAAAAAAGAGATGCGCAGAAGAGGAATCATTATAGTTGGAGGTCAGGACAAAGTGAAGGGAAAAATATTCAGAATCGCAACAATGGGAAATGTCTCCGCTGATGATGTCATTTATACTATAAACGCACTTGAAGATGTGCTTATATCACGAGGCTTACTGCATGAAAACGAAAGAGGAGTGGGCGTTAAAACCGCAGAACGCATTATAGAGTTATAGTGTGATATTTCTATCCGCATCCTCTCACCCTTTTCACACTCCTGATGCCATTTGGCAATTTCTCTCTGGCTCCGGTTCTGTGCTCAGCATGGCGGCTCTGTCCTGCCTGACACTGCTATCAGTGAGAGAACCGCTATTGAGAGACCGCTATTGAGAGAACCATCCAACATTTGCAGGGACGATAACGGACGATAACAGGAGCACCGCTTAACACTTGCTCATCTTCTGTGCTTATGATAATTTATGAACATATATATCATCGTATATTGGACCTTTCTGTGTGAGTGTGCTTTTTTTGAGTTTGATGGAATCCACGATCATCGTGCCTATGCTTGTGTTTTCAAATGATTTTATGCGTTTTATGAAAGATTCAATCTCATCACGCGACATTGAGCGCTTTATCCTGCATATAGTCGTGTGTGGACTGAAATCTTTTTCAGGAGCGAAGCCCAATTTTGCCATTCTCGCATCAACATCCTGCTGTAATGCCTGCAGTGCTTTGCCGTTGCTGTCATCCACGCCTATCCACACCACTCTCACACGCCCCCTTCTCTCTTTCAGCCTGTCCAGTGGGATCTCAGGAAAGAATCCAACTCCTTTGAATGTGATTTTGAACGGATTCACGCTGATTGAGGAGAGCTCATGTATGATGTCATCTGCCGCAGATATCTCGCCGAGGAACTTCAGTGTGATATGTGCCTGCTTCGCATCAACGAACCTCGCACTCTTCAGAAACCTGAACTCATGCTGAACATCCTCTATCTTCTTCCTTATCTCATCAGATATGTCAACCGCGATGAACGCCCTCATAACACACACCCCGCTTTCAATATGCGCTTTTTTCTATTTCGCTCTTCCTCACGCTGCTGATATGTTCTTATCGCCCTCAACAGGTCTATGCGGCGGAACCCGGGCCAGAAAGGCGTGCAGAAATAAGCTGCACATTCGTTCCCAAGCGATTGCCACGGGACAAAATTGCTCAACCTCTTCTCACCACCTGTCCTTATTATCAGGTCAACACTCGTCTTCATTCCGTTCTGCCTTCTCTCCGCCGCGGAGATCCCTGATGAGCAGCTTCTTCCTGCTTTTGTCTTCATCGCATAAGCATCACGTTCAGCGATATCGCATTCAGTATCACATTCATCACATTCATCTGCATCATATTCAACAGCAGCAGAATCACAACCCACTTCTTCTTTCTCTGGCTTCTCTGGCTTCTCTGGCACATCTCCAGATGAACTGTTGTTACAGCAGAAGTTTTTGTCATGGCAGATGTCCTCGCACATGTATAGATGTGCGGATATCATGTCCTCATCAATATCATCAGGCAGTATTTCCCCTCTTTTCACCTTTTCCGCGATCTTTCGCGCGGCATCAAGGATCTCCATCCTGCCTGAATACGCCACAGCGATGAACAATCTGAACCTGTCATATCCCGCAGTGGCGCACTCCGCAGTTTCTATAGCATTGACAACATCTTCAGGCAGCATTTTTATGTTTCCTATAACCTTCACCCTCACATTGTTGCGATGAATTGATTCTTCATGCGCAACACGCTCAAACTCCTCTTTCATCAAACGGAAAAGTATCTCACGCTCCTCAGGCGGTCGTGAGAAATTTTCAATTGAAAATGCATATATTGTCAGCTGTTTTATACCAAGAGCGAAGCACCATTCGGCTACTTGCCATGTCTTTCTCGCGCCAAGTGCGTAACTCTCATAAAAAGACAGATCAGAAAATCTGGCAAAGCGGCGATTTCCATCCATTATTATCGCAACATGCTCAGGCAGCGGGTTCTCAAGTATCTCAGCCTCAAGTATCTGCTCATATTTCCTGTATATTCTGTTGAGAAGCCATTTTCCAACAGATCTCCACACTCCGCGGCGCATCCGCACTCCTCCTCACTCTCCGCCTGCTTCTTTAATCCTTCTTCTTCCTCTTCATCTGGTCAGCCTCTGTTGTCGTGATGGGATTCTGTTGTCGGGATGGGATCATTTATATTGCCCATGCCTGGATGAAGATAAGCTTTCCCTTCGCATGCTTCCCGCTGCTCTGTCATGCGTTCAAACCGCACGCATTTCTCCGTTCCATTTTCCATGTCTGTGGCCCTTCACACGGCTGCAAAGATTTAAAGTGCCAATTGAAATGGTTGAAATGATTGAAATGGTTGAAATGATAGAGAGGAGAGAAGATTGCATAATCGTGAGCGGCAGGTTTGATGTGCTGAGCTCGGCAGTGTTGAACGGCGGATATGTGAGAGATGTTGAGAAAATACTGAATGTCAAGGTAAGCGAGGACTTCAATGAGGATGCCGTTGAACACCTTACAAATTTCATTAAAAAAAATTTCAAGGTTGAATTTGGAAAGGTTGTTGGTATGATGACCGCAGTTCCGATGGAAAACGCAGCAATTGTGACAAAAAATGAAGTTATAGCTGTTGTTACTGCTGGAATTTCCTCATCAACAGTGAATATAATTCTGATAATTGACAGAAATTTGAGGGTTTCCGCAATGGCTGAGGCCATAATTGTTGCGACTGAGGCAAAATCAGCTGCGCTTTATGATATGAATGTGCGAGATTCATCCGGAGACCCCATGACAGGCGACCTGACGGATGCGATTGTTGTAGCTTGCCGCTGCAGCGGTTGTGATGATTGTGGGATGGAACATAATGGTGATAACGGTGATAGAGAATATGGAGATGAGGTTGCTTCTGATGATTCTGGAAGGGAATCGGATGAAGTGACATTTGCTGGAAAGGCGACCGAGCTCGGCACCTCCATATATGATGCTGTGAGGGAAGCAGTGAGGGAATCGCTGCGGAAGGGAGGTATGGATGCCTCCGATGATGACATACTGAGAAAACTGGAGAGGTGTTACGGAATACGCATGGATGACATTGCGGATGCCGCGTTCTCGCTATATGTGCCAGCCCATGTGCCGGCCTCATCTGTTGTAAGGGATGCGGAAACGAAAATCGGAGACAGAAGAATCTCGCAGCAAATTGCGACAGGAAGAAGTACGGGTGAAGATGAGCTGATGAAAAAAAACGGCGAAAGCAACGGCGGGAGGAGGAACGATGAGCAGAGGAAGCATGAGGAGAACTTGCGTGAGCTGTTCAAACATATTGTTAGGAAGGAATGTGAGGATTTGAATGTCGCCGCACTGATTTATGCAGCTATTTTGCTTGATGAAGCAGTTCGCAAGGGCTGGTTTGGCGGAGAAGCAGCAAGATCAGACGCATCTTGGATAGTCGCAGATGAAATCATCGGCATTTCAATCGCTGAATACATAGGCGGTAAAAACGCTCTCTTCAATTTTTTCAGATATGACACAAAAAAGCCCGGAATATTGAGAAAAATTCCGATATTCGCAGATGACGCTGTCGGCGGGCTCATTGCCGGATGCATGAGCAAGATGTTCGCAAACATGGAGTAGTATGCTCATTCATATGCTGCCAGCGTATCCGTTTATCGTATCCGTTTATTGTTATCGTATCTTCAGTGTGTTGTTGTCTGATGCTGTTGTTGTCTGATGCAGCCGCTGCGCATAGCTTGCTGCGTGGCTCTTTTGCATCTCCATCCGCTCAGATAATTTTGACAACGATATAGACAAGTATGAGAAGCAGAATTAATACGCCCAATCCGATGATTATATATGTGAGGAATTTGGATATCACCCATATTATGACGAAAAACAGAAATATCAGAAACAAAAATGTTATCAATGCTGGAATTCCTTCAACAATCAATGACTTCATTTTTTACGCCCCCACACAGTGTGACAGCGGACGGCAATATTTAAATAGATCCCTTATCATATAAGGTTCACGATTCCGAAAGGCAGAGCGCAGCCAGCCTGCAACCCCTCTGTGAGATATATTGTGCGGGAGCTGTGATAGTGGTGCTGATATTTGTGGGGCTTGGGGTGTGGGACGAGAAGGACATCTCGCTCAGAGGTCTGGAGGCTGTGCGGAACGCAGATATTGTGTTTGCAGAATTCTATACCTCTCCACTCGCAGGAAGGAGAATAGAAAGAATGGAAAAAATTTACGGCAGGAAAATAATTGTTTTAAAACGTGAGGATATTGAGGAGAATGATTTCATATTAGAGCATGCAAAGGAGAAAAATGTTGTGTTATTGAGTGCTGGAGACCCTATGATTGCGACAACACATGTTGATCTTATGCTTCGTGCCGTTGAAAATGGGATAAAAACTGAGATTATACATGCATCTTCTGTCTATTCCGCTGTTGCCGGCGCATGCGGTCTTCAGATATACAAGTTTGGGAGGTCCGCCACTGTTTCGCCGCCTTTCCGCGATGTTATCTCGGAAGTGCCTTATGAAACTGTAATTGAAAACAGGAAGAGAGGCCTGCACACGCTGCTCTTTCTTGATATAAACATGAGCATAGGATATGCCCTGAATCTGCTTGAGGAAATTGAGCGAAGGAGAATGAGTTCTGAGATGGATGCTGAGATGGATGATGAACTGGTGAAATCAGGAGACAGGAATGAAGATGATTGTGACATGAGAGCTGGTGGAATGATAGGAGGAATAAGCGATGTTCTCTTCGTCGGTATTGCGCGGGTGGGTGCCTCTGATCAGGTTGTGAAAGCAGATTACATCGATGCGCTGAGGACTTATGATTTTGGAGATCCTCCGCATATCCTTGTTGCCGTCGGCAACCTTCACTTCATGGAAAAGGAGGCCCTCATAAAACTCGCAGATGCGCCGCTTCTCTGATGTTTTTTTGTTTTTTTGTTTTTTTATTATTTTTTGTTTGGTTTGTTTGGGCGTGTCCGAATAAGCATAAAACAAAATAAATAATTTTTATGGTGGAGGTATAGAAAACTGATTGAGTTACTGAATGAATTTGACATTGAAAGGAATAAAATCATCCAGATGGTTTATCAGGGAATGCATTGACAGCCTATTCCTTAAGTGCCTGGTGTGAGGTTGAAGAAACCATTCTTGATAAAATAGAATATCGTTCATTAAATGAAAGCATTGGAGAAAGGAGCCTGGTTGAGTCTTCAGCTCTTTCAAACAGGGAGCCGAGATTTTTTGCTCCATAACAGTCAAGGAAGAGAGAGGAAGAGTTTGGAAGTTTGAGGAGCTATGGCTGGAATATGTTCTGCAGGATGTTCGCTCAACATGGTGAGGTGGTGTCATCAGAACACGTCGTTTTGTTTTTTATCTTTATTTTTTATTATTATATTATTATTATCATTATTTTTGTTCGCAAAATTATTTTATCTATTATTTTTTATTTTCATCTCATCTCAATTATATCCGCGACATCTTTTGCAAAATAGGATATAATTATATCAGCTCCTGCTCTTTTTATTGCTGTTAATGTCTCTATAATGGCGGCATTTTTATCAATAAATCCTCTCTCAGAAGCTGTCATGATCATGGAATACTCACCGCTGACATTGTATGCGGCGATAGGGACATCAAAGCGTGCTCTTGCTGCTGAGATTATGTCGAGATAGAACAGTGCGGGCTTTACCATAACTATATCTGCACCCTCTTCGATGTCCAATTGTATTTCGCGCAGAGCTTCTCTTGCGTTTGCGAAGTCCATCTGATATGTGCTTCTGTCTCCCATCACAGGTGCTGATTCTGCCGCTTCTCTGAAAGGTGCGTAAAGGGAAGAGTGGAATTTTGCGGAATAACTCATGATTGCCGTGTTTTTGAGACCTGCATCGTCAAGGGCATTTCTGATTGCGGATACCATGCCGTCCATCATGCCAGATGGCGCAACAATATCAGCGCCCGCATGTGCCTGGCTCACTGCTATTTTTCCGAGGACATCAAGAGTCTCGTCATTCAGTATCTCTCCCCTGTCATCAATAAGCCCGCAATGTCCGTGTGTTGTGTATTCGCATAAGCAGAGATCTGTTATCACAATTATGTCATCGAATTCATCTTTCAATCGCCTCACAGCACGCTGGACGATGCCCTCGCTGTTGAATGCCTCACTTCCCACATCGTCCTTTTTGAGAGGGATTCCGAACAGGAGGAACGATGAGATACCTCTGTCAATTGCCGATGAAACCTCATCAACAACAGAATCAAGCGAAAATCTGAACTGCCCTGGCATCGCTTCTATCTTTTTTTTATCTCTCCCCTCAAGCGTCTCGTCAACGAAAACCGGAAGTATGAGGTCTTTCACAGATATGCGTGTCTCTCGCACAATTTTCAGACGGCGAAGCCTCCTCAAACGCACTCTCGGAAACATATATGATGATCGCGAAGTCATGCTTTTTTTATTTTATGAAAGGTTTTCCACGATTTTCTCACGAAAGGTCTCACGGAATATGGTATCTCCTTCTCCCTCATCACACTTCGCAGGAATGCGATTGTCCTGGGGTCCGAAGGGTAGCCGCTTCCAACATCACATCCCAGATGTTCGGATATCTCACGCATGCACCTATCGCGGCGAACCTTTGCTATTATTGATGCTGCACTTACAACAGGATACTTCTCGTCAGCCTTCCATTCAGATATTATCTCAGGTGCGCTCCCGCACAAAAGCGAGCAGCGTTCTTTCAGTTTTCTCGCAAACCTCTCAGGCTTCACATCAGCCGCATCCACAAATGCACGCACCGGAAATTTTCTGATGAAAAAGCACACGACCTTTGATGCGAGGTCAAGCGTGATATCGTTCATACTTCTCCCTCTTTCCCTCTCCTCATCTATCTGTGATGCGCTTATCTCCTCAACACGAATTAGCGTCCTCTGTTCAATTATTTCTGCGAGATGTGCCCTTCTTGCTGAGTTCAGTTTCTTTGAGTCTTTCACATTGATATCCGCGAGACCTTCAAAGTTCAAAACGCCCGCAACGAACATTGAGCCCATCACAGGTCCTCTCCCCGCCTCATCCACGCCTATTTCAAACTGCTTCCTGCCGCGGTATCCGCCACCTCTCTCATTCATTGCCCTTCTTTTATTTGCTCCTCTTTTCTCCTGCTTCATAACAACTCCTCAGAACAACCAGCACAACTCTTTATAACAACTCTTCAGCACAACTCCTTCAGAACATCAGCTGCGTGTTTTGCGAGCGCAACTATTGTGAGGATGGGAGGTGCACCGGGCGCTTCAGGCAGCAAAGATGCATCGGCTACAAAAAGACCGCTCGCCTCTGTCTCAAGGTTTCTGTCAACTGCAACTCCTATCTTAGCTGTTCCGCCTGGATGCGCACCTCTCGGAGAAGTGGAGACAAGCGAACCGGGGAGAACACCTGCATTCACGAGTATCGCACCTGCAATTGACGCACCTTCCGCGAGTATCTCTGCGTCATGCGCGGATACCCCTTTCTCCACACTTCCATTTCGGATAACGCCTTTCTCCTCGTCCTTTATCTTGACCATTATCCCGAGAACTTCAGAATTTCTCGCATTTATCCCGTTACGCCTGAGCGCATTCGGCAAATCACGTGCGAAGTGAGGGCTCAAAATGAAGTTTTCAAATTGTATAAATATGCCCATCGGTATTTCTCTGCTGAAATTAATTCTTGCGTCCTTTTTTGTGCGCTCCGGGATTACGCCGCCAACTGTGATGAATGTGTCAGTGAAAAGCGAATCTGGAGATGCGGGAAGTCCCGCTTTCTGAAGGAGAAGTGGCGTTTCCAGCGCGCCTGCAGCGAGGACAACTGCATCCGCCTCTATGAATTTCGCATTTGTGCTGTGTGATGGGCGGGCAACAACACCTTTCACCTCGCCGCCTCGCACAACAATTTCCTCAACGACAGTTTCAGTAATAACGCTTGCACCACACTTCTCAGCATGTTCAACAAAGTTCAGAGCTGTCCATTTTGCGGAGGTGCTGCATCCGAAGGCACATCTGCCGTCCTGTATGCATTTTGAAGCTGCGATGAACTTGGGCATCCTCTCAACATCAAACCCCATATCAGATGCGGACTCTGCGATCATGCGTGTGCCCTCCCCCATAAGCGAATCAGGCAGCGGATGCACACCTATATCGCGCTCAACATTTTCATAATCAAGACGGATGCCCGCAATTTCATCGTGAAACCTCACGCCGTTTCCCACACTCACAACAGTCGTGCCGCCCAGACAGAATGCACGCATGATTTTGACCGCAGAGGGCACATTGGCATAGCACTTGAACGCATCCTTTCCCTCCACTCTCGCACCTCGCTCAATGATCATCACATCAAAAAAAGACGCAAGCTCCCTCGCAACAGTAGCACCGCCAGCACCAGAGCCCACAATGACAACTTTCTTCATCATTTCAATTTGAACAGGAAGGGAAAGAAAGAAAAAAAACACTCACCGCATGCTGCTGACGCCACGACATGGTGCGTAGCCTATGCGCAGATATTTGAAGCGAAGTTTGCGCATTTCATCCGCATCGCACACATTTCTTCCATCAACAATTATTTTTCTGCGCATTCTCTCGCTGATTATTTTCCAATCAATGCGTTTAAACTCCTCATGATCAGATGCGATGATGATAGCATCCAGATTTTCAGCGTCGTAAGGATGCATGTAAGGTGCATATCTCTCTATCTCCGACCTCTCCATGATGGGATCATATGCAAACACATCAACAGAATCCCTGAGCACATCTATGATTTTCAACGCAGGACTGTATCTCGTCTCCCTCACACCGCCCCTGAATGTGAGCCCCAGAACAAGTATTCTCGGCCTCTCCGTACGCATCTCATCACTGTCCTTCATCTCATCATGATACGATTTAAGCGCATCCCAAAGGAGTTCAACAGTGTGTTCTGGCATTTCGTCGTTTATCCTGCGTGCAATCTTGAGAATGGAAGTGTCGGTATCAACGGTGTTTATGAGGAAATAAGGATACACTGGGATGCAATGACCTCCCACACCACATCCAGGCATGTGAATATTGCAGTAAGGCTGTGTGTTTGCTGCTTTTATTGTTTCAATTGCATCTATCCCTATCTCTTCGCATATCATTGCGAGCTGATTTGCGAGTGCGATGTTCACATCTCTGTAAACACCTTCAAACACTTTTACAGCCTCTGCTGTGGTGGCATCGCTGACGCGGATAACTCCCTTTTCATTTATCAGGCTGTAAATCGCTGCTGCAGTTTCTGTGCTCTTCTCATCCGCACCACCAACTATCTGAGGATATGCTCTCGTCATATCTTCTATTGCCCTGCCTGAAGAAACGCGCTCAGGACAGTGAGCGACGCCGAACTCCCCCATGTGCATTCCGGAACGCTTCTCAAGAAAAGGAACAATGACGTCTCTCGTCGTCTTCGGCGGCAGTGTGCTCGCTGTGATCACTATATCTCCCTTTTCAAGTCCCGCTGATATGTTATCACATACATCCATAACAGCAGATAAATCAGGGTTCCTCCTGTCATCAAGCAGCGTGGGCACAGCAATTATCATGACATCCGCATCCCTCGCAGCACGAATGGCATCAGTCGTTGCACTCAACCTTCCTGAAGACACAGCTTCTGATAACAAATCGCTCAGTCCTGGCTCCTCTTTCAGGGGGTTCTCACATCTGTTCACACACTTGACCACTTCCTCTTTCACATCAACACCCTCAACTCTCACACCCTTGCTCGCGAATATCGCTGCTATCGGCAGTCCTATCTTGCCAATACCGAAAACAGCAACTGAAACATCACCTGATCTCAGTTTCCTATGGATTTCATCAGCTGTCAATCCGTAGATCTTCATATGCAGAGATTCACAATCCACATCATTAAGTTTTGCCACACTCCCATTTTCTTACAACATCACGATGTGCGGCGCAGACTCGCCTGCAGTGCATGAATGACAGAGGAAAACGGCACTCTGCAGACTCATTCATAAGAGGGCCAGTGTCATCTCTTCTGCATCCTCAAACACAGATGGCTGGCGCTCAGGCGAGTACATTCAGAATTCAGAATCTGCTCCTTTCAGCCTCAGGAAAATCTATCTTCCGGCGGAATCCTTCTGAGGATTGGAGAAAGCAAAAATCACTATTGCTGAAAGCTTATCTCCGTTTCTCATATCATAGCCATAGCGACCCCTCTGAATCCCGAAGAAGCGTGAAGAATCAAATTGAAGATTTCTTTTCCCACTCCACATGCGCCCGCTTGTGGTGGAGGAGATTTTGTTGAGCGGTGAAGCCGAGATTCTGGCGAACAAGCTGTATATGCTATGTCAGACGAAGAGGCACCATCTCATTCCTTATCACTTCTGCAATCTTTTTGGGATTCTCAACATGCTGATAAATTTTTGCTATTGGATTTAAATCGGCATTATGGTAGTGGATGGCGTCTTGAACAATATCTTCAATGAGGTTGATAGAAAAAAAGAGCATATCTTGTCTCCTCCAACGGGCTTTCTTTAATCGAAGACTTATAAAGACCCTCCTCATTATTGTAATAAGAGTCAATTAACTTTATTAATTTTCCCGATTTTCCTTCCAGCTCTCTTAATTCATTCTGTTTAATTTGACCATGGGGAATTTTAGCATAGAGAAAATCAAGTGAATAAGACATTGCGATGTCTCTCAAGGTTAATTTATTGTTCACATAACTCAAAAGATAAACAAGCCACAAGCTTGTATTTAGAACACTATCAAGATGATCTAATATGAAATAAACTTTGAAAAATCCTTCTGAGGTTTTTGGTATGATTTTCACCAGCTTTTCTTCATCAACCACCTTTTGCAATTCCTTAGATAACTCATCTTCCCATAGATCAGTTGATGTTGAAAATCTAAAATGGTTAGGCATCTATGGTTTCAATAAAGGGTTTCAAATATTCATCCCTTTTTAGCTCTCAAAATCCTCTTTTGGAACACGGTAAGCTGGGCGACTTCCCCATGCATCTACCACACCAATTTCTCCATGTTCCACTATCCATTTTGGTTCTATAAAGGCATATCTCAATGAATTTTTGAGAATATAAAGAAAGATTCTATCATCGTAAGGAATCCTCTCCCCTCCCTTTTTCTTAGCAACTTTTGAAATTTTAAAATCAAAATATTGCAAGTCTTCCTTATCAGTATATTGAAACTCCACAAATAACTTTTCCTTCTCGCCGACATAGGCAATAAAATCGGGCTTTCCTGTTATTCCTCCTTCCCTTAAAAACCATAAAAATCTATCTCCTCCATCAACAACTATGTCCTTTCTTCCTAACTCTTCCTTTAACTTGTTCTCAAGCCACTCTTTTATCTCTAACTCTGCTATAGCTTTCTTTTTCATATCTTTTCTATACTCTATGTATGTTCTCGCTTTTATATCGCTTGATTGTGCATATACCAATTTTGCATCTTTTTTCCTGCTCATTTCACCTCATAATTTCTGTTGAAAGTTTTTGATTTTCATTACAGCTTCCTTAGCGATTTCGGGATTAATTTCGTATCCTATCCCATTTCTTTTTAAATCTCTCGCTACAACCAATGTGGTCCCTGAACCCAAAAAAGGATCAAGCACCGTTTCACCAACAAAGCTATATGCCTTTATCAATCTATACGGTAATTCATAAGGAAACGGTGCGGGATGATCCCTATTGTCTCCACTTCCTTCTGGCTTCATTAACCATACATCCGATTTTTTAATCTCTATCCAAAAATCCTTTTCAAGTTTGGATGCTTCTTTTTGTTCCTCTGTTAGATGTTCATATTTTTTATAGTTTTTAGGCGCAGGTTTTTCAAATTCCAATATAAATTCATGAGCGTAATTTATAAGTATATTTCCAGGATATGGATATGTTCCAAAATGAGCTCTTACAGAATTTGTTTTATGCCATATAATTTCTCGCCTGAAAATAAAACCGATGCTTTCGCAGAGGTCAATAGTTCTACCAACAATGTTTAAACTCTTAAATCCATGTTTCGTTCTCACAGGCAAATTCATGATGTTTATAAACGCCTTCCTTCCTGGTTGTAAAACTCTAAAAACCTCCTTCCAAACTTTTCCTATTTCGTTAAACCATTCATCCAAATCATGTATGTTTCCTAAATCGCCTTCTATTGAATTTTTGGAATAAAGCTTAGCATCAAAATATGGAGGGGAAGTAATCATCAGATGAACAGAATTGTCTTTTATCTCTTTCATATCTCTTGCATCTTTAACATAAACTATTTGCGTTGTTCCATTGATTGATATAATATTTTCTGTTTTAATTGACATTTCTGCTTCTGTAAAAATTTTATTTGAACCATGAATGTGATCTTCCATTTCCTTCACATCTCTTAAATCAAATCTATACTGCCCGCTTGCTGCTTTAAAACCTTTAAGTCTTCCTGATTTTAATAAACTATGAACCTGTTTTACGGTTATTCCCAGATATCTGGCTACCTCTATCGCTGACAAATATTTTCTTTCCTTATAGTCGTCCATGCTTGATCACCTCAACTTTCGCCTGACGACTGTTTCACAAAATTTTCTACCATAGGAGCGAACCTTTATCTCGTTACTTTTGTGAGTCTGAACTTTGAAAAGCTTAAAAATATGATCTGATATGCAATCGAAGAAATAAAGCTGAGAAAGTATCCCTGTTAAACAGGCAGGTCTCAAGTCATAAAAATGTTTTTAAATCAGTCTCACATTCCAGATTGAAAATTGGAAATTCATGGTGTTAATAAGCAGGGTTTAGTCTTCAAGAGTGGAAAATACAGCAAAAGAACAATTCAGCATAGTGAAAAATGCAGCAAAATCTATACGCATGTTTCAGGTGAAGATATTGCCAATTCACTTTGACTCAGATTTCATCTTTTCACTTTCCTTTATCTTCTCTTTCCTTTATCTTCTCCTTACTCCCATCCTTCATACTTCCTCATTTTTCTTCGTTCAACCAAAGCAGATCGCATATCTCAATTTCTTCTTCTTTTGGCACCTTAATATCTTTCCCTTCATTTTCCACTACTCCTTTCCTTTTCAAATTCACCTTTTCAGATTCAGACCTAAAACCATATTTATATTTATTATCTCAGAGTCTCTTTCTCCAGTTTTCTCAGTTCTTTTTCAATTATTTCCCGTCATTTTTTACTGCTCAAAATTCATCTTTTCCAATCGTTCACAGGCAATTCTTATTTTATCTTCACTCACGCAAAGCGAGAATCTGACAAATCCCTCACCGTGTTTGCCGAACCCTATACCAGGAGTTGCGACAATTCCCGCTTTTTTGAGGAGAAGCATTGCGAAATCAATTGATGAGAATTTATGAGGGACTTTCGCCCACACATAAAATGTTGCACGAGGCTTTTTGGCGGGGATTCCCACATTGTTCAGACATTCAACAAGAATATCTCTTCTTCTTTTATAAATTTCCATGTTGCGATCAACACAGTCCTGCGGACCATTCAGTGCGGCGATCGCGGCTATCTGAATTGCCTGAAATGTTCCCGAATCAATATTGGTCTTCATTTTCCGAATACCTGCGATGATATCAGCATTTCCAACGGCGAAACCTATCCGCCAGCCTGTCATGTTGTATGTTTTGGACAGTGAATTGAATTCTATTCCAACATCTATGGCGCCGTCAACAGATAAAAAGCTCGGTGCACTGTATCCATCATATGTAAGCTCGGAGTATGGATTGTCATGAAATACAATTATATCATATTCTTTTGCGAAATCAACGACTTCTTTGAAGAAATCTTTTGTCACGGATGCTGCTGTCGGGTTGTTTGGATAGTTCAGAAACATGATTTTTGCACGCCTCGCTATATCGGGGGGAATGCTCCAGAGGTCAGGTATGAAATTGTTCTCCTCAAGCAGGGGCATCTCATGATATGCGGCATCTGCGAGAATTGTCGCGTTCTTATACACGGGATACGCTGGATCAGGCACGAGAGCAATGTCCTCTCTGTCCAGAAATGCGATGGCTGCGTGCGCAATCCCCTCTTTTGAGCCTATCAGCGCCAGAACCTCCCTCTCAGCGTAAAGCGACACGCCTTTCCTGCGCTTATACCATGATGCGACAGCCTGTCTGAACTCAAGCATCCCCTCATATGAGGGATATCTGTGATTTCTCGCATCCTTCAGCGCTTCGCAGCACGCCCGGATTATATGAGGCGGTGTCGGTATATCAGGATCGCCCACTCCCAGATCAATGATCTCCACGCCTTTCTTGGCCTCTTCCTCCTTCTTCGCATCAAGCGCATCAAACAGATACGGCGGCAGTGATGTGAGCCTGCGAGCGACACGCATCTTCATCAGGTTGTTCATTTATTGTTCATTTAATATCAGTCTGACAAAATCATGACAAAATTTATATATGCGCTCCTTCATCTCCTTAGTTGTGCCCTGTCGCAAGGCTCGGTGAGGGGATAAAATTGGCGGCATATGAAGCACTCGGCATCTCATCATCTCCGCCTTTGATAACTGAGGAAAAACCGCTCGGCAGTATTGAGATGCTGGCTCGGAAAAGCGTGAGGAAAGGCGAGAAAACGAGCATAGAGAGCCTCTTCCCCTACGGTGAGCGGCGAAAGCAGTTTGAGCTGAAAGAGGATGTGAGGCGTTGGAAGACGAAATTGCGCGTTGAAATCTTTCCTATACCTCCTGCCGATGCCCTTGACACTCTGAAAGCATGGAGGGAAGGTGTGAAAATTGAGCTCCCAAAACTTGTGTCATTTATAACACTTGCAGATATCACCAAAAGGAAAGGTGAAAAAACAAGTATTAACGGCTTGCTCGCCTCCACAACACGCAAAATGCCCTTCATAGCGGAGGAAAACGTGCGTGAGGGGGAGCAACTCATACTCCAGTGCTATGTGATATTGTGATGATGCCTGTGATGCGCAACGATTCTGATTAACCACTGTTCTGATATCCACAAATCATCATCATCACGATTATGCGATTTTTGCGTGCTGTGATGTTGTGATGTTTTGATGTTGAGATGTGCTGTGATGTTTTGATGTTGTGATGTTGAGATGTTATGATGTTTTGAGATGTTTTGATGTTGTGATGCTGTGAGGAGGAGTGATGTCAAAGAAACAGAGCAGTCCGATGGCGAAGTTCACTGATAATCCTCCTCATTTTCAAAAAGGATTGTGCTTATGCCGAGTGTCAGGACAGCGAACGATAGCACGACTGCCATGCTCACAAGTGCCGGGAATTTTGTCATCTCGTGAGCGACATCCGCATCCAGGAGCATGAATCTCAGCATGTCAACGCCGTATGTCAGCGGATTTGCGTAGCATGCCGGGAGAAGCCATGATGGCAGTGTTTCGATCGGTATTATCGCGCCTGAGAGCAGGAAAATGGGGAAAATAACGAAGTTGACGATGAGTGAGAAGCCGTGAGGGTCGTTCATCAAAGCAGCAAATATCAGACCGAGACCGATGAATCCGAACGAAATTATGCTCATCAGCGCTATCGCGGGCACTATCATAAGCGGTGAGGATATGCGGAATCCAACCGGAATGCTCAATATCATAATCAAAATGCTCTGCGTCAGAGATACGGAAGCTCCTCCCAGTGCGCGACCGATGACGATTGACAGACGGGAGACAGGTGCGACCATCACCTCCCTCATAAATCCGAACTGTTTGTCCCACAGCACTGAGATCCCGGCGAACATTGAGCTGAACAGTGTTGTCATGCCTATTATGCCAGGCGTCAGAAACAGCACATAATCACCGGGAGGCACACCTGGAATCTCCGCACGGCGGAAACCGAGGCTCATGAACACGAGGAAGAAAAAAGGCATGCCGAGAGCGCCTATTATCCTGCTCTTCGCACGATACATGTTCTTCATCTCTCGCAGCCACAGCACATACACTGCCTGCCACTCCATGGGTCATGATAGGCGATCATCATAATGTATCAGATGTGACTTATATCGGTTCAGCTTTGACGACGCCTTCCTCTATCTCAGTTGCTTTCACCCGTATTTTTGAAGGTGGTTTCTCCGCACCTCTTTCCCATATCTTCTCATTGAGCGCCGGGTCTATAATCACAACATCCGCTTTCATATGTCGCTGAAGAAACTTACGGATCTCATAAACTGCTCTCTTACTCCTTCGCCATCTCGCAACCTTCTTCACATCTCTGAGAGGTATTGTGTATATGCGGCCCTCCATGCGCTGTGCTTCTTCTCCCTCCTCTTTCTCAGCCATCACCTCATCTTTCATTCTCTAATATAAAAAGAATGTTCGGCGTTTGAGTGTTGATGGCACATTATGATGTTGTCGTTGCTGGTGGAGGGCCTGCGGGGTGCATGGCTGCGAAGTATGCGGCGTTGAGTGGTGCGAGAACACTCATTCTGGAGGAGCATGCCGAGATAGGCTCACCTGTTCAGTGCGCTGGGCTGATAAGCAGGAGAGCGTTGCATGAGAGCGGGATCCATCCACAGCGCTGCATCGTATCGGATATCAGAGGTTTCACCGCTTACTCCCCATCGCTCATAGACATACACGCAGACTACAACGGCGCTGTCGTCATTCGCAGGGATTTTTTTGACAGAGAGCTCGCGATGTCCGCAGTGCGCGCAGGTGCTGATATCATGACGCATGCAAAGGTGGTCGCTGTAAAAAGAGAACGCACTGTATCTGTTTTGAAGGTGAAAACGCTGAAAGACAGAGCAACTTCCGAGCCGCATTTCACGGAGATCCGTGCGAAGGTTGTTGTTGGTGCAGATGGCGCCGGCAGCATCGTAGCAAGGTATTCAGGCTTGGAGAGCGGCAGCGAGCGATCAAATCTCCTGAAGTGCGTGCAGGTTGAATGTGCATACGACACCTCTGAAAACGCTGAGATATTCGTGAGCAGCAGGATCGCACCCGGATTCTTCGCATGGGCTGTTCCGGCAGGAAACCTCGTGGCTCGCATCGGTCTATGCGCTGATACACGCATCTCACCGGATCGCTCACCCTTTGATCTTCTGGAATCGCTTTTCAGACATCCTGTTGTCTCAAAAAGAATCTCCTGCATTGAAGGCTCTCGCGGCAATAAAATCAATAAAATCAACAAAATCAGCAGAAACAGCCAGAATACAAAAAAAACAAATGCATGGCGAAAGGTGTTTGCGCTCAACGCCGGTGTCATTCCAGTTGCGAGAAATCTGAAGTTTCCCACATTTTCCACTGAAAAAGGCGTTTTGCTAGTGGGCGATGCAGCAGCGCAGGTAAAACCTGTGTCGGGAGGTGGTGTTTTTTACAGCATTAAATGCGGGAAGATCGCGGGCGAAAAAGCGGCTGAAGCGGCACTCAGCGGCGACATGTCATATCTCGCTGAATATGAACGCTCGTGGATGCATATGCTCGGCAGAGAGATTTCATTCGGACTGCGCATACACAAACTGCGGTGCAGGCTCGGAGATCACGATTTTGACGCCATATTCAGCGCTTTGAAGCATGCTGATGTGATGGATGCCGTAAAAGAGGGGGATATGGATTTTCCATCAGGCGTGCTCATCAGAATACTGCGTGAGATCCTGAGACATCCCAAACTGCTCAAATCCCTGGCCAAAATCATTTCCATGTATGCGAAGTTGTGAGACCATGTCCAGCAGCGTGGCATGCGAAATGGCGTCGCGGCGGGTTTCAGCCTCATCTTTATGTCTGACAATAGTCATTGAAAGCTGGAGAAGTTATGAGGTCTGGATTATGAGGTGCGAGGAGCACTCTTGATAACGAGATGGCGAACGAGATGGAGAGGAGAAAAAGAAACGATTGGATGAGGAGGCGCATACGTGACTCTTCCCACCATTAAAATGGAGGGCATCAGACGGATGAGGTTGAGGAGTGTGCTCCCCTTAGGGTAACGAAAGCACCTGCCATGAGCAGCCCCATGGCTCTTAATGGTAGCTACAGCCACAGTCCGAGCAGACGAATTATGTATTTCCGTGTTCATTGAGCCACAGCAAAAGCATGATGTATTGTATAAACTTCTCTATGATTACTCTCTTTATACTTGATATTATTTATGGAATGGCATTGTATTGATTTATTGTTCACCTTTC
>JAOQIN010000020.1 GCA_026134085.1 Candidatus Methanoxibalbensis ujae | reverse complement strand
TCCCATGTCATACTTACCCCTGCGTTGTAGAGACAAAATCCAAATCGCTCCCTTCAAGTCTGCCGCGGGAATTCCTGAGACAGATATCCCGACCGTCTTCCGATGTATCCCTCTTTATAGTTCATCCTGACGGGCATTGTGGGTTCTGGGAAGGAGACTTCCTGAACACATTGCGAAATTCAGGCATGAGTTCATCAAGTAATTCTGGATTATCTGGGTTTTCTCTGTTGGATAATTTTCAGATCAAGTATCCACCTCCTCCCAATTCATCCACCGATTGCGGTGGCACTCTCAGCAACATTTTTATAGACTCATCGGAAGATGACGATCCGTATCATATTCTTTTTTCCTTCATTCTTTTTTTATCATTCTTTTTTTATTCTGCGCTGCATCAGGATGCGCGCAGTGCTGAAGATAACGAAGCAATGATCGCTGTGTCTGGTTGAGACACAGCCTGACTCTGAACAGCATTAACAGATTTTCCTGCATTTATTTGAGGAGTGTTGTAGATAAGGGAGAGGTGAGATGAGCGAGGGGGAGGTGCCAAGGCATGGGTGTTGAAGTTGACATTTTCCTCTTTGGCAAGCCTGAGTGGGAGATAGGAGATCTTGAGAGTGTCTCGCCAGACGAGATCAGAGCGCTCGGCGACGAGTTGAAGGAGCGGCTGTATCACATTGCAACAATAATGGAGAAACTGGCAGATGCGGGTTGGGAGCGATATGGCGCATCCCTGTACAGCATCTCGTTCCACAAGGAAATCAGCGAGGATGAGGCGGTCAGAGAGCTTGAGCGACTGGGGATAAACGTGGATGAGGTCAATCTGATGGAAGTGGATGAGGATGAAGAGGACATTGATGAAATTGAAATTTCGGATGATGATGAAGATGAGGATGATGATATATCAGTAATTGAATTAGATGGCGACGGAAGATGCGATCACGAGCAGGATAGAGGATACGGAAATATCACAAGGGAGCTGATGTTGTGGCAGATTCCTATAAGCAGAATTCTCAAAAGCGGCAGAAATACAGAAAACAGATGCAACAGCGGTGGCGATGAGGATCGCGTTTGCAGTTGAAAACAGTTGCGGTTGAATGAGACAGACGCCCTACGAGATGAGAGGGAGGAGGAGACAAATGAGAGCGGGAATAAGGCGACCTGCGGTGGCAGGTATATTTTATGAAGGGAGCGAATCCGCATTGAGAAGGCAGATAGATGCGTGCTTCTCCGGGTTGAGCCGTGATGTAATTGCGGAAATGAAGGGTGCTGTTGTCCCGCATGCCGGCTATATGTACTCGGGAAGCGTTGCTGCCTCTGTTTACGCGAGGATGCCGCAGGCGGATACATTCGTGATACTCGGACCGAACCACTACCTCGCTGGCTCAGCTGTCGCCACATCCGCCACAACATGGCTCACACCGCTCGGCGAGGTCCATGTTGACGAGGAGTTCATAAACGCATTGAGAGGCACAATCATAGACATTGAGGAAAGCGCACACGCTCAGGAGCATTCAATAGAGGTTCAACTTCCATTCCTCCAACACATTTTCAAAAATTTCAAATTCGTCCCCATCTGCATGGCCATTCATGATGAAGAAACCGCAAAAGAAGTTGGAGACTGCATTGCAGATGTGATTATGAGTATGAATAAGAGGGTGATTGTGATAGCATCCTCAGATTTCACACATTATAAACCCGAAAATGTTGCACATGAGAGTGATAAACGGGTGATTGATGCTGTATGCGCATTGGATGTATCTGCATTTTATAGAGTTGTGCGAGAGGTGAATTCCTCCGCATGCGGCGTGGGACCTATCGGTGCAATGATCGTGGCAACAAAAAAAATCGGTGCGACAAAAGGCATGCTGCTGAAATACGCGACGAGCGGCGATGTGACCGGAGAGCGTTCAAATGTCGTGGGCTATGGGGGTATAGCAGTTTTTTAGGATTTTGAAGGCAGGGTCAGGCTTCCAACCGAGCAGGAGATGATGCGATTGTGATGTGGTTTTTGATTCATTTGTGCGACACAGCGACATGAAAAATAAAATAGAGAAAATACCGGGATCTAAAACACTTTTTTTCCTCCTATATAGGAATGGAAGTTGAGATTGTCAACCTTCAAGCTCAGCTCAAACCGCATGCAGGACATTCTGAGATGAAATGTGTGAATTGATTTGACTTAGAGGTCAAAGCGGGAATTAGAGGATGAGGTGAGGATTCGGAGAAGAGGCGCACAAATTGATGAAAAATGCGCGTGGGCGGTCACCGTCACCAAGCCGATCTGATTCAGGAGGTGAATCCTCCACCGGAAACAGCCATTCTGCCTTCTCAATAGGTTCTTGCCACATACAGTTCAGCGCACTCCTGCGAGCATACGACACATTTTCCTTTCTTTCTGCCATCAAAAGGAGTTCCGAGGACGGATGCGCCTGTGAGCTCCTTCAGCGCCTTCCCACATTTGGGGCACATGAAAACATTTACGATGCCACCCCTCATTTTTGCACCTATGAGAGACAGCACATCTTCATCTGATGCTGATGTATCTGATGATGCATCTGATGCATCTGATTCCGCTGATGAAGCAGCTGTCGTTTCTGCTGAGAGCGATATTATCATATCGTTGAACCTGCGCCACGCGTTCGCTTTCATTTCCTCATATATGCGAGCGAGTGTTTTCCTCACCATGCCAACGACTTCCTCTGTTGAGAGATTCACATGGAATTTATTGAGGTCATGTCTCGTGACGAACACGCATTTTCCCGTTTTCAGGTCTCTCGGACCAACCTCAATGCGAAGAGGCACCCCTTTCATCTCCCATTTATAGAACTTTGCACCCGGTCGCTCATCTGAATCATCAAGCACCACGCGTATGTTCGCATCATCAAGTGCATCTCTCAATTCAGAGCATACTGAGAGCACATCATCACGCATTTCATCCCTTGAAAACACTATCGGAACTATGACAACCTGAACAGGCGCGACCTCAGGCGGCAGGACCAAGCCATGATCGTCGCCATGAACGGCGATGACCGCCGCAACACAGCGCTCTGAAATTCCGTAGCACGTCTGCTGCACGAATTTTCGGTTTCCATCACAATCTTCAAATGTTATATCAAATGTGCGTGCGAACTTGTCGCCGAGCATGTGAATTGTGGCTATCTGCATTGTCCTGCCATCTGGCATGAGTGTGTCAAACGCAATTGTTCGTTCTGCGCCTGGAAATTTGTCCCATTCGGGTCTCTCCGTCACAATATAAGGAACTGCCAATCTGTCAAAGAAGCGTTTGTATATCTCAACCGCAACATGCACCTGCTCCTCAGCATCTTCACGACTCGCATGCGCGGTGTGCGCCTCCTTGAAAGATGTTATCTCACGAACCCTTATAAGAGGCCTCGTGTGCTTTGTCTCATATCTGAAGACATTCACAACCTGATATATGCGGATCGGAAGGTCTCGATGAGACCTTATCCACAGATTTAACATGGGATATATTGCGGTTTCAGATGTGGGTCGCAGTGCCAATGGCACATCAAGCTCCTCATATCCCCCTCTCGTCACCCAGAAAACTTCACCCTCAAACCCTTTTATGTGCTCCTCCTCCTTCATCAACTCACTCCTCGGTATCAAAAGCGGGAAAAGCACTTCCTCATGACCGCTGTCGTCAAGTAGAGAACGCAATATGCTGTAGATGAGACTTCGCATCTTGAATCCAAACGGCTGCCACACACACACACCTTTCACGGGATACCTCGTGTCAACTATCTCAGCACGCCACAGGATCTCAGAATACCAATCACTGAAATCGTCACGACGCGGCAGTCCCTTCGCCGCTGCGCCGGCATTCACATCGCTCGTCATTTCTCCCCCCGCCATCTCGTATCACCATCGCATTGACAAAAGAGCAACCGATCAAGCCGCTGGTGGGATTTGAACCCACGACCTGCTGATTACGAGTCAGCCGCTCTACCACTGAGCTACAGCGGCTTGTTCATCTCATACTCCAATGCTCAATTTAACAGTTATGCACAAATCTTAAATAATAAGATTGCGTATATATAGAAGATGAAGAAGGAGGAGATTATCCATCTTCACATGCTTCTTGTGCAGTTGAAGGAGTTCTGCGAGAAGAACGGTCTGGCATGTGACTTCGTGCGATATAAATCGCTGGACATATCGCCGTTTCAGGTGCATCGCAGCAAGGAAGAGCACAAGCAGGCTATTTTTGTGCTTCTTTCCGAGCTCGTCTCCGCGGCTGCAAAGAAATCATCAGTCATCTCACCTGAGATGCTGTTGAAAAAATAAAAAATGAAAAAATAAACATGCATAGCGCAGAAAAGGACACACACCCCTTTGCATAGTTGTTCTCATCCTCTCCTCTTAAGAATTTCTCACAAAAAATGAACATCATTTCACATTGTATTGAAAGAAAATGTTACTCATGAGATTACGACATTTTATTATAGGATCTCATTTTATTATAGGATCTATATGAGGTAGATGTTATAAAGTGATGAGAGAGGGGGCAGCATTTCAAACGCTTTTTCTATGTCTCTTCCCTGAAGGAAAGTGATTTTGTGGGAATTTGCGAAGGATTCTGCTTTCGCTTTTGAAAGAGCTTTTCCGTTTTCCTCATCAAGCATCTCGCAGATAACCACAGCAGGAGGAACGCCGGCGAGCATCGCGAGAACGATTGACAGCTCTGTCTGTCCTTTCCGTTCAGCCAGAAGTCCATCTGCGGCACGGAGGATCGCCACATGCCCGGGCGTTCTGAATTCGCTGCAGAATTCGTATGACATGCCTGCAAGCACCCTCTCAACAGCTCTTCCTATATGCCTTATCGTGAGAGCCCTGTCACGGTCTGTGATTCCCGTGAATGTGTTGCGATGATTGACCCAGAGCGAGAATGATGAGCGCCTGTCGTACGGAACATCTCCCTCCTCCTCCACAAGACACTGAAGTGATGTGAATTTCTCCGCTGAACAGCGCAAAACATCGCTTATAAAAGGCAATCCAAGCTTCTCCGCAGCAACAGGGTGTATCGCAACACATATAAGCCCTCCGCCAAACTTCCTGAAAAACGCAACATCACGCGGCGTCACAGCAAACGCCGGCATCGCTATGTCAGTCTCACGCTCCCTGTCATCCGCATCATATATCAGAACCACTTTTCCCTTGCGAAAATCCTCTATGCCCCTGAGCACAGTTTGCGGCATCATTCTTATATTCTCCCTCCTCCTTCTCTCTCATTTTTCATACATATTTTGATTATCATCATATTTTTTATATGTATTGTGCATGTGACATAACATGTCAAACGCAGCTCAGACATGAATGCGGATGCGCAGTTCATCGCCATCTTTGAGGTTGAGCTCCTTTCTCAGGTAGACGGGAGATATTATCTCAATGATGTCATTGGGATAGTGTGTTCTTTCGGGGATTATCACGAAGCTTCGTATGCTGTGTGCGCGCTCGTGTAATATGCGGCATGGATAGCATCTGCCGCCGCCGAATGTTCGTATTTCAGTTTTGAAGCCTTCTATCTCGATCGCATTTCCCCACTCCAACGCTCTTCGTGCTTCAACACTGTGTGCGTCCAATCTCAGATTCAGCGTTCCCGGAAACGGATAAAATCCAAGTTTTTCTTTGAACTGCTTCTTATAACCTTCAAGCGTTGTGTAATATTTTCCCTCACCGAGACCCGTTATCACACGACCGACAAGCTCAACTTCCATTCTCGTCTTCCTCACAAATATCTGCCTGTATTCCAGGCATTCAGCTTTCAGCATATCTATGCCGCGTCTCGTAAGCATGACCCACTGCCCGTCACCCGTAAGCCGCCTGTAAACAAGACCCTCACGCTCAAGCTCCTGCAACCTCCTCGCAGCCGTCTGGATGCTTGACCCCAGCACCTCAGAAAAGTGCGTAGCCGAAAGCTTTATGGGCTGCTCCATCGCACCGAGCAACGCAAGCTTCCTCAGTGAAAACAACATATCCGCATTCACCTTCACCTCTGTCCCCCTCCCTCCTTCTGCCTCCTTCCATTTATGAGTTGCTTCTCATTATTTAAACACCTCTTTTGCATGCGCGCAGTTCAGCTATGTCAATAAGTGGCATGCGGGCGGGAGAGAATATGGTGATATGGCGAATGGGAATGGGAACTCACATGGTGAATGAAGATCCACATGGTGCAAAGATCCACATGGTGCAAAGATCCACATGGTGGATGGATTCACATAAAAAGCCAAAAGCAAATCAAGGAAGCGATAAGCGGCTATGCGGGAGCAGTGCTGAAATTCCGAGTCATCTCACACATTTCATCTCAATGGCGGGGACAAATGATGATTTTGAAATGTCGCTGAGAAGTTTAGCGGTCACCGACTTTTTGAGCAGTGAATTGAATTAGGAGAAAACCATTAAATTTCAAACATCTGAAGGGATATCGGGCGTGGGTGTGGCAGGCTGCTCGGCTGAGGGGCTGAGCCGGCCTCAAAAGATATGGTGTGTGCGGAGCCCGTGTTCATAGCGTTTCATAGCGGTGACCTGACGGTGTGATGTGTGCCAGACGAAGCGCAAAGAGGGAGTCTCCTGCGTCAGGATGAGAGAGATGAGAAGGGGTGTTGTGAACAGGCAGGAACTGAGAACATTTATGTTTTATGCGGTGGTGCTCATTGCATGTTTTTTTTGCTGCTGGGAGGATTCAGGTGCCCGCATGTTTTTAGTGGTAAGCGCTGCAATGCTCCTGGGCAGCATATTTGAGATACCGCTGTTTGAAATGAAGACGAGGAAGCCGAGATTGGGCGATGAGGCGTTGGAAGTTCTCGGCGAGATATACAAAGTGCGAGTTTTGGAGGAGGTGCGAGAGGGGTCGGCGCGCGCATACAACACGACAGTTACGCTCAATGCAGGCGGATTTCTGATTCCTGTTGTGTTTGCGATTTTCCTGCTTTTTTCCGAGGGAGTGCCCTATTTTGAGTGCTCACTCTCATATTTTCTGATGACAATAATCGCATACTCGCTCTCAGAGTTCAGGACGGGCATAGGAATTGTTGTTCCGAGTTATGTGGGCATATTGGCAATTCCGCTCGCGATTATACTCGCACCTTCTGAATGCAACTGCACATGCCTCGCATCCCTGGTCTTCGTGCCTGCCATACTCGGTATCTGCACGGGTATTCTGATAACGCTCGTTTCCTTTCCAAAGGAAAAACATGGAAGTGCATTCATAAATATAGGAGGCGCGGTGGCAGATTGCGGATTCAGCGCAGTGTTTATCGTATCTCTGCTATCAACAATAATCGCATCCATGTGAACATGCAGAAAGCATCAATCAGGCTGGAGGTTCTGAAGATAGGGGGCAGCCTTTTCAGATACAGCAGGGAGATCATTCAATTTCTGAAGCGCTTCTCTTATGAGAACGCGTTAAACATTGTTGTTGTTCCAGGGGGCGGCCCTTTCGCATCGTTTGTGAGGAAAATAGCATTTGAAAACGATGTGTCCGATGACGCAGCGCACTGGATGGCTGTCCTTGCAATGCATCAATATGCGTTTTTCTTCACAGACTCATTCACAGACTCATTCACAGACTCGGCAGGCACAGATTCAAGCCGACAGCATAAAAGCACAGATGACAGCAAAGATTCGACGGAGAGAAAGGTATTCGTTGAGCGAGTTGATGAAATTCACGCTGCGAAGAAAGGAATATCTGTTTTTCTTCCTTTTCAGCTGCTGAGGGAGGATGACAGGCTTGAACATTCGTGGAATGTCACCTCAGACACAATCGCAGCGTTCGTCGCTATGAGACTCGGTGCTAAAAGGCTTGTGAAGCTTACTGATGTTGATGGCATTTACGACAGACAGCGCGTTGTCATGAGGAGGATAAGCGCGGATGAAATCATAAGACGCAGATTGTTCGGATGTGTTGATGAGGCGCTGCCGGGATTTCTGAAGGAGAACAACATGAGATGTATAATCGTGAGCGGAAAACATCCCGAAAGGGTGGCTGACGTGCTGCTGGGCAGAAGAACAATATGCACGGAGATAACTCCTCTTTAGGAGTGTTTTGGAGTGTTTTGGGGAGCGGTGTTTAATGTTTAATGGGCTCAACTGAGTTCAACTGAGCTAACTGGTTTGAGCTAACTGAAACTGAGCTCAACCGATTATCTGCAATATGATTTTTCTTGAGCGCGGTTTGTTGTCTAGTTCCACGAACACGAGCTGCTGCCATGTGCCGAGCATCATGCGCTTATTTCTGAAGGGGATCGTCAGGGAAGGACCCAAAAATGCTGCGCGGACATGTGAGTGCCCGTTGCCGTCATGCCATCGTTTCTCATGCTCGTATTGAATGTCTTTCGGAAAGAGTCTCTCAAGCGCAGCTGGCAGGTCATTTAACAGACCCGGCTCATATTCTATGGTTGTGACTGCGGCTGTTGAGCCCGGAACAAATACTGTGACGATGCCGTTCTCTATCTCGCTTTCATCAAGCGCACGATTCACAATATCGGTTATGTCTATTATCTGCACCTCCCCCTCCGTGCGAAGATGCACTTCTTTGGTCACGACCACCACAGATACAACACCAGTACAAGCATAGGTGCGAAAATATAAATTTTTCTTTTCCTTTCTCTATCCCCCCGCTTTTATTTTATCTTATCTTTTATTCATTATCATGCAAATATGTCAACAGCAAATATGAGGGGGGATGTTGCAGGCGTTGGAGAGGATATGAAAGCAGAAAGATACAGGCTCGTCATATTTGACATGGACGACACTATTTTGAACTCACGCGGTCGTTCTGAAGTGGCTTATGAATGGGCATACAGAGCATTTGAGAAGACTCTCAGCCGCTATGCAATTCATTTATCACGCAGTGAAATTGACAGACTCTTCCTCGCACCGCTGCACGCGGAGAACGAGGAGGGCGTGAAGAAATTTTGCAAGCGTTTCAACATTGATGTGCATGATTTCTGGCTCAACAGGGAGCGTGATGTGATAGCAGCCAAGAAACTGGCGATGATGAGCGGGAACATCATGCTCTGCGATGGTGCGGCAGATGTGATAAGATATCTGAGCGGCAAATTTCTGCTTGCAGTGGTGAGCGATGCGCAGCAGGAATGTGTTGATTTTGCAGTTGAATATTTCAGATTGAGCAAGTATTTCTCCGTTTGGCACGGTCGCAGCAGTGATTTGCGAGGATTATCTCTGCGAAAGCCAAATCCTTTCCTGATTGATCTCGTCCTTAAAGAGTTAAATGTGAGAAGGGAAGAAGCAATTCTCGTTGATGACAGCCCGCTCGGCGTTCTCGCTGCAAACAACGCGGGTATTGACGCCATACTCGTCTCAGGAAATCCCGAAAAATTGAGGCGCTGCAGACCAACATACTGGGTGAAAAACATAAGAGAAGTGAAACGTATTTTATGACACGAGTTGCAGGCTTGAGCAATTGAAATTGAGGATGAACAAATATGTGTGTGATGAGAGTGAATATGTGTGGCAGGAGATGTTGAGGATATGGAGAGGATTGAGACGCCTGTTATTGTGATCAATGTGAAAGCGTATGAGGAATCCATTGGAGAGCGGGGAATGGCGCTTGCAAGGGTGTGTGAAGAGGTCGCATCAGAAAAGGGAGTGAGCATCGCGATATGTCCGCAGCAGGTGTTTCTCGCGCAGGTGGCATCCGCCGTGAGCATTCCATGTTTCGCGCAGCATGTTGATGCTGTATTTCCGGGAAGTCACACGGGATTCGTGACACTTGAGGCTGTGAAGGCGTCTGGCGCTGTGGGGACTCTTGTGAATCACTCCGAACATCGCATGAAGCTTGCGGACATAGAGTTTATTGTGAGCAGAGCTGCTGAAATCGGTATGCTGACAATCGTATGCACGAACAATGTGCGAGTGAGTCGTGCGGTTTCTGCGCTCAGGCCTTACTCCGTTGCTGTTGAGCCTCCTGAGCTCATAGGAACTGGAAGAGCGGTCTCAAAAGTTGACCCTGCTATCGTGTCAGACACTGTGAAGGCGGTTAAAGAAGTGCATGAAGACTGTGTGGTGCTCTGTGGCGCAGGAATCACAAGCGGAGAAGATGTGCGTGCTGCTGTTGAACTCGGCGCTGATGGAGTTCTGCTCGCTTCAGGCGTCGTGAAAGCGGAAAATCCTAAAAACGCACTGCTGGATCTGGTGTCAGGCATCTGACTGCACTTCCCTTTTTTCTTTTTTGATGTTTTTGGTTCTGTTAACTTATTGTTGGTATAAACAATTGCGAATAAGCCCACGAAGTGGGTTTGGGCGAGCCGAAGGTGAACCGTTTATCCGCTGTTATATTCTCCGAGTGAAACGAGGACTAGGAAAGCGAGGCTTTCCGAAGAGTTTACCCTCGAGCATCTTTTGAATAATGAAGTGCCTGTTTATTTCATCAGTCTATTTATTCCATCAATCCAACTTTTATCCAATTCTGGTTTTCCTTCTTTTTTGATATTTATTGCCCAGCAACTATAACCTATTCTTCCTTCAACTCCATGACCGACTAAAATATGTGCTTCTGATCCTCTTTCTTGATTATCTTCCAAAATAAATATGGCAGTTTCAACATTCTCCAAAATTCTGTATCCCTTCTCATCCGTCGGAATATGGTATCTTTCTTCTGGCTCAACCCATTGTGAAATTGTGATATCCACGGGTTTTTTGAAAATTAACTCCACAACTCTGTCTTTTTGCTTTATTTTCTCAATATCTTCTTCGCTAAAAACACATCTTGCTTGTAAATTTAATTCATGAAGTTTGCGAGTAAGCAAACTTGCTATCCCTTTTCCATCTTCAGATTTTAGGTCTATAATTTCTTGTTTGCCATTTTCGTAAAACACGATCTTTTCAACCATTTCCTTGGTTGGTTCTATTTTCGTAATTTGCCAGTTGGTTGAAGTGTTGCCTTGGGTAAGACCTTCATAAACTGCTAATTGCGGTTTGAGAAAATAATGATAGCCAAGCAAACCAATGCCTACACCAACCAAGAAACAAACGATGGATAAAGCTATGAACCTTGGAGTCCAATTTTTGGTCTTCATCGTAATTTATTACCTCCTTTTCTTTTAAATAATTTTCTTTTTCAAGCGGGGCGGAGTGAATTTCGGACAACGTTAAACGAAGTGCCGTAGGCAATTTGAGCTCTGATTTCCCTTTTATCCGCTGTTAAGAGCGGAGCGAGACAAGGCACGAAGTTGCGAAGAGTCGAGCGGTTCATGTTTTTACATCTTTTGACTTCTTTATTCGCAAAATCATGTAACATATTAAGTATACAGAAGCAAATATAGAAATAAACCTCAATATTTTCCAATTGGTTAGGGTGCTTTTCCAGTTTCCTATTAGGATGTCAGATATACAATCGGCAATTAAAAGAATGGTTGCAATCAAAATGACAGCAAGAAAAATAAAATTCGCCTTTCTTTCCTCCCCTTCCCTATGTAACCTTCTCATTAATGAGCCTAAAAATCCTCCACCAAAAAGTCCCGCTCCTATCACAGCGGGAAATCTTGGGTCAAGCGCGCCTGTTGCAAAATACCAGCTAATAAGAGTTAAAGCAAAGCCTATAAATCCAAACAGCATTCCGTATTTGACGTCTGTTATTATTCCCATCTCATTCCTCATAATTTTCATTATGGTTCATCTCCTTAATGAAATGGAGGGTATATTGCAATAGCCACTCCCATTATCAATTGCGCGATGATATAAATGTATAACAGCCTTTTTGCAAAATGCATCCCTTTTGAATACTTCACTATTACAGGAATTGAGATCTATGCAAAGATACAGCAAACTATATAAAGAATACCAGCATGGTCAAATTGATAAGGAGTATAGCCCATAATTGTCATAACAATTACCACCGGGACACCTACTATAAAAATCCAGCCGAAACAAAGAATCATAAGTAATGCACTATAAATAGGGTAGGCATTGCTTATTTTTAGCAGCTCTAATAGCTCTTTCTCAATTATTTTCCAAGCTCCATCTGGAATGCTAACCAATACCCTTTTCATTCTTCATCACCTATAGTATAAAGTCGATACTTTGGTAATTCTCAGAAGCAATAAAACCGAAAACTTTAAATACTTGTATTAAATATATCGTAGAAGGTATGCAGGTGATATAAAATAAGGAAATACTGTGGCTCAGAAAACGTAATCAAATACGGAAAAAGCAAAGGAAAGCGGTGCTACTTCTGTAAAGATTGTAAGCATAAGTTTGTTGATAATGAAACTTTTGTTAAAATGAGAACAAAAGATAAAGTCATAGTCACCGCTTTGGATTTGTATTTTGAAGGTTTGTCAGTTAGAAAAGTTCAAAGACAAATAGCGAAGATATTTGGAGTTAAGGTTAGCCAAGTAACAATCTGGTTGATAATCTGAAAGTTGAACTAAGTGGGAAATTCCATGTTGATGAGACGATGATAAAGTGCGATGGAGAATATAAATGGTTCTGGGAAATAATCGATGCTGATACTAAATTTTTGATTGCTACTCATTTATCTGGGGAAAGAACAATAGAGGAAGTAATAAAGTTGTTTAAACAAGCGAAAGAAAGATCGGTTGAAAGACCAAAAAGAGTAGTTGTAGATGGTTTATGGGCTTATGAAAAAGGTTTCAAGAAAGTTTTCTATAGCAGGTATAAAGAGCATAGAGTTGAATTCGTGAGAAGAGCTGGAATTAAAGCAAGAGAAACAAATAATGTTGTTAAAAGATTACATGGAACTTTAAAGGATTAAAACTTTAAGAGGTTTGAAAAGTGAGGAAACAGCTAAGATCTGGTTGGATGGCTGGTTTATTTACTATAATTTCTTAGTTTCTGTTAACTTATTGTTGGTGGAATGAAAATTCTATATTCAAATCAATTCCGCAAGCTTCAGCAGGTGTTTTACCTTTTAAGCTTAAATGAGGTCTTAAGAAATGCAACCTGCAAGGCTGAGAGAGCTGGTTTTATCGCCGGACGACCCGTCGCAGAAAGACGGTGTGGACGGTGTGAGCTCACTCTTCTGTTGGGTGGAGATGGGACATCCAATGGCGTCAGGTCATGAGGCGGCTGAGGAACCTCCCATCGCCGCTCCCATCGCCGATGCCACAGGGTCACATATTTTAATTTGAGCAAAAATGCTGACATAATCGTGAGGCCAAACATCGCAACTGCTAAAGTTGGAGGGGGTGTGACAACGCATCCCGATGTTCTGGAATGCATTCTCGCATTTCTGCACAGGAAAGGTATCATATTCAGGGATGTGCCTGAATGCGATTACAATAAATGTGCCAGAGAGCATCGTATGGCGAGGGTGAGTCCCGGTATGAAGAACATGAAAGGCTGTATTCCCGATGTTGAGAGGGTTCGCTTTCATGTCACCGGGTTGCATGATCACATATTCAAGTTGAACAGGGCGCCGGATTTGACTGTAATGCGATATGTGTGAGAGGCGGTCCTTTCAGTGGCGAAGTGTTCTGTGTCGGGATGATCATCGCAAGTTATGATGTCGTGGCACTTGACTGCTTCGCATGTTCTCTTCTCGGCATTCAGCCGGAAAATGTCAAGCATATAAAGCCATTGAGAACGCTCTCGGCTCTCGTAAATATGAGATAGTTTGAATTTCTTCCCGCTCTCCACGGCGTCAAGTGCGGAATTCACTCATCGCATCTACCGGGCTCAATCACCTAAATCTCCTAAATCACCAGGGAACATCCTTAAGCATGCGCCATGTGTGATATGCGAGAGGGATTGCGGCGACGAACAGCCATATCTCAGGTCTGAGCGATGCGATCACGCTGAACTCCTCAGATTCTCCGAGCACATACATAAGAAAATCAGCACACATGAGCATCAGATACAGGACGCCGAACACGACTGAGAGGAAAAGCCCTCCCATGAGCATTGCGATGCCGCGAAAATCGTTCTCACGCATGTCCCTGACTCCTGCCAGATATGTTGAAGCGATGACAAGTGATACGAGACCTCCAAAGAAGTCTGCTGGAATCAGTGCATCGGTGCCCGAAAACACAAACACAACCTCAATAACGCCGAAAACAGCGTAAAGAGCACCGAGAGCTGCCGCATATATTTTTCCTCCCATCTCAAATCCTTCCATTTTATTCTCCTCCTTTATCCTTCTGTATCCGCCTCCTCTATCCGCCTGTCCGCCGAGAACACATGCAATCATGCGATCATCCAACATCCAATCTCCAATCATCCAATCCCAATCATCCAATCATGCATACGGCGCAGCGGAAATCATGAAAATCCAAGCAGGTGTCCGATGCCGATTATGATTGCTGCGACGATGAATGCAAGCGCGACAAGATATGCCACTGCGAATATTGTCCATTTCAATGAGTTTGTCTCCCTGTAAATTGTTGCGACTGCCGCGACGCATGGCACATAGATGAGTGTGAATGCCATGAACGCAAAACCTGTAAGCGGCGTGAAGACGCCTGCGAGAGCATCCTTCACAGCCTCCTCTTCCTCCCCTCCGCCGAGAAGCAGTCCATAAGTGCCCACAACAACCTCCTTGGCGAGGAAACCGAAGAAAAGGGCGACAGCTGCCATCCAATCCCATCCAAATGGTCTGAAAACAGGCTCAATGACCTTCCCGAACTGAGCGATCAGCGATTTTTCTATGATTTCACCGCCATTCGTCGCATCCCACGGCATCACTGTCAGAAACCATACAACAATCATCACGCCGAAAATGATCGTTCCAGCCTTCATCAGGAAATACTTCCCGCGCTCCCACGTGTGAATCAGCGTGCTTCGCACAGTCGGCATAATGTATCTCGGCAGCTCAAGCACGAACGCAGATGGTTTTCCCCTGAAAATTGTCCTGCGGAATATGAGCGCCATGATGACTGCAAGCGCGATTCCAAGCACATATATGCAGAATATAGCAGTTCCAGCTGCATAACCTCCTCCAAATATCACACCTGAAATGAGCACATAAACAGGCAACCTCGCTCCACAGCTCATCAACGGGTTTACCAGTATGGTTATCATGCGATCTTTCTCGCTCTCTATGCTGCGGGTTGCCATTATTCCAGGTATGTTACAACCAAAACCACACATCAACGGTATGAAAGAGCGTCCGTGAAGACCCATTCTGTACATCAAACGATCCATCACAAATGCCGCCCTCGCGAGATATCCGCTGTCCTCAAGCACCGCAAGCGCGAAGAACAGCGAAAATATGGGAGGCACAAACACGAGGACAGATCCAAGACCATTGCATACTCCGTCAGAAACAAACGATGCAATCATCTCATTTTCAATATTTTGCGCTGCAACTGTGCCGAGCCATCCAAAGAAAATCTCTATCATCACCATAAAAGGCTCAGAAAATGTGAATGTGAACTGGAATACTGCCCATAACAAGGCAAGAAATATTGGTATGCCGAGCACTTTATGCAGAAAAACATGATCAAAAAGGTCTGTTTTTGTCCATTCCCTCCTCTTTTCCCTAACGACTTCAGAAACTATCTTTGATATGATCTCATATCGCCTCTCCGCAATAAGAGCTTCAGTGTCCCCGTCACTGAGCCCGTCGCTGAGGGCAGCGCTCACTCATATCACCTCCTTCAATGCTTCCTCCACCATCTGCCTCACGGGACTTCCCTCTATTTTCTTCAATGCCCATTCATCACGCTCTATGAGTTTTATCGCGAACCATCTCGTGGGATATTTTGATGCGATGCTCCTGTCCCTGCGCAACACTTCCTCAACACGCTTTATCAACGCCTCTATGTCCCTTCCATACGAGAAAAACACTTTTCTCCGCCCACCTTTCTCCTTCGCAACATTCAAGATCGCATCTTTCAAAGCCTCAACTCCCTCACCCGTTGTCGCAACAGTCGGAACAACAGGACAGCCGAGAAATGCACTGAGCATCTTGACATCTATCCCAGTGCCACGCTCACGAACAACATCCCACATGTTCAACGCAACAACCAACTTGACCTCAAGCTCAATCAGAAGAAGAGTCAAATACAGATTGCGCTCCAAATTTGTCGCATCAACAATATCTATTACAACATCAGGATGCTCCTCAACAATATAATTTCGTGCAATCAACTCATCTATCGCATTTGCAGTCAAACTATAAATGCCAGGAAGATCAACAATTATAATTTCTTCACCTTTATGCACACATTTTCCCACCTTCTTCTCAACAGTAACGCCCGGCCAGTTTCCGACATGCTGCTTCATACCCGTCAATCTGTTGAAGAGAGCCGTCTTGCCGACATTGGGATTTCCGATGAGTGCAGCGGTTATCATTTTCACCTCATCTCCTTCAACTCTTCTCCATTCTCCATTTACATTTGAGATTTATGATCGCAGGATGATTTATGATCGCAGTCACAGCTCACAAATATTTTCATCGCGACACCTCTGCCTATCGCGATCCTCGCTCCTCTCACGCTGAGAAGCATGGGTCCGGGCGGTGAGGACTTGAGCACACGAATTTTTGTGGATGGAGTGAATCCCATGTCAATGAGCCTGCGTGTGATGCCCCCACCACCTCTGATTTCAACAATCTCTCCCTCATCACCATCAGAAAGATAAGCAAGAGGAACAGCACTTCTCAGCTCATCACTGTGCCTCAGAATATCGTGAAGATGCTCGTCAACCTCATTGAGGCGCCTCCTGAACTCCTCGGTTGCTGCTGTCTCGCTCTGTTCTGCCTGTTCTTTCAGATCCTCAACATCAGAATGCAAATGCTTCAAATCCTCACTCAAATGCTCTATCAAACTCCTCAATCCAGATATCCTGCCTCTTGATCGCATCTCATCACCTCATTTCACTCATCTCACTCATTTCATTCATCTCACTCATCTCTCCTCAACGCCTCGGTATCGTCCATCTCAGTTTCGCTGCTGTCATATATTTCCACATGAACTTTCTCAGCCTCCGATCCACGCAGCGACAGATTGTATCCTCTTACGCTTATCTCAACCGGATCTCCAAGCGGAGCTCTGCGCACGAGCTCAACAGTCGCACCCCTGACAATGCCCATGTCCATCAGCCTGCGACGAATCTCTCCATCCACACGAAAAACCCTTCCTCTCTCACCGGGAACCATATCACTCAACTTCTTACGCATTCCGCCACCATTCACCTCCGTCAAGCACCGCTTTATTGCTCCCTCCATACAATAATGCTCCCATAACTTCAATTTGAATTTAGTTTTTGAAATAAGTTGTTCTAAAAAATTTAGGTTTTCGCACAAAAACCGAAAGTCTGCTGCACATACTGTGCATAAGCCATGTCTTCTTTCGCCCGCTCATGCGAGATGGGACAGATGAGCAGACTGGATAGGACGGCGTTTTGGGTAAAGAGGCTTTAGATGATGAGGCATGTATGGCCTGAAGCGGCATTATCTGACGAATATTGAGACCGTATCGCCATCGCACAGCTCGTGCTCCGCTCCCACACGCTGACCGTCATATTTGACAGATTTTCCCCATACACGTGCATATTTGAACCTGCTCCTCATATTTCCGTGTATTTTATCGCACACATCGCCTACTTTTGCACCCTCACGCAGCACCATAGGCTCCTTCTCCACCTGTTTTCCGGGAGGTCTCAAAAACACTCGTATGAATCTCATCTTCTCATATATCATATCCTTCAGCATCTCTATGTTCGTCCCTTTTTCCGCTGAAATCGGCAGAATTGAACTTTTATCAACGCCTTTTATGCGCTCAATTATTCTCGTGATCCCGTCTGCTCCTCCGTCATCAAGCATATCTATCTTGTTTACCGCAATTATGGCGGGTACATATCTGCGGTTCCCCTCTATTGCATCTATGAAGCGCTCAATTGTGATGTTTTTCTCGCGAATGAAGACATCTGCGTTGTGTATTTTGTATTCTTTTAGTATTGCGTGCAATGTTTTCTCCTCAATCTGGATTTCGTCAGCGTATATAGATATTCCTCCTTTTGCCTTTTTCACTATCTTCACCGCTGGCGGAGATTCATTTATGCGGATGCCGGCGTTTCGCAGCTCCTCAATGATTTTCTGAACATCACAGCGAAGGACATCTGTTACGATTATTATGAGGTCAGCGTTTCTGATTACAGAGAGCACTTCTCTGCCACGACCGCGTCCTGACGAAGCGCCTTCAACGATGCCCGGCACATCAAGCACCTGAATTTCGGCGGATTTGTATTTGAGCATTCCCGGCACAACTGAGATCGTTGTGAAATCATATTCCGCTACCGCGGAGCACGCGTTCGTGAGGCTGTTCAGGAGTGTTGACTTGCCAACCGAGGGAAATCCCACAAGAACAACAGTGGCATCCCCTGCCTTCCTGAAAGGCGCCGCACCTCCACCGCTGCGACGACTCCGCTCCTTCTCCAGTTCGCCTCGCAATCTCGCGAGCTTCGCCTTCAACCTGCCTATGTGGTGTTCTGTCGCCTTGTTGTACGGTGTATTGCGCAGCTCCTCCTCTATCCTCCTTATCTCCGCAGTTATGCTCATTTTATCTGTATACTGCCCACTCAGCTGTAACAACATCAATCGCAGGGCAACAGGCTCAGGCGCTCCTCATTGGGTCATTGATTTTGTTGCTCTTTTTTGTTTTTTTATTATTTTATTGTTTTATTATTTAGTTTAATATTAGGAATTTGATCCGACATAATTTATTTGATTTGGTTTAATTATTTGATTTATTAATTCGCTTTAATATTAATATTATAATATCGGAAAAGCAGAACTACGAACCACAATCTCAATCTATAACACACTCATTTTTTGTAATCCACTGGTAAGAATTTCTCTCAATATTTATACCTCATGCGCTGGGCAATAATTACCGCAACTCCTCCATCATTCCTCCCATTCCTTCACCATCTGAAGTAAACTTTTCCGGATTCATTATATAATTCATCTCTTATTCTCTTATGCGTTGAGGCTGAATGCTGTGCGTTGAGGCTGAATGCTGCGGTGGGCGCGAAGTCGGCGCTATATATATCGCATGGTGCGAGATGAATGTTGAGGAGAACAGAGGTGATGATGAAGGATGCAGCTGGATGCACTGTCAGCGGCTGAGACTGAAGAAAAGTTGACGATAAGGGAGTGGTTTGCCGCAAACAGCGATAAGGTATTCGCGAACGACACTGTCGGCACTGGTTGCTTCTCGTATATGCCTGCTGAAGTTGTGATTGCCGTTACGAAGCGATGCAATCTGTCATGCAAGCACTGCTCAATAAGCGATTTTCCCGATGAAGAGCTTTCAACGGACGAATGCATGTCGCTGATAGAGGAGGCTGCGAAAATGGGGCATGTGAAGTTTGCATTCACCGGTGGAGAGCCACTTATCCGTGAGGATATATACGATCTGATTGAGTATGCAGCATCATTTGACATGCAGGTTGTGATGGCGACAAATGGCACGCTCATAAACGAGGATGTGGCAAGAAAGCTCAAATCAGCAGGTCTTGAGCGGGCTGCGATAAGCATTGACGGCGTGGGATCATTCCACGATGAGTTCAGAGGTGTGAGTGGAGCATTCGCTGAGATGATGAAAGGGATAAGCGCATGCAAGCGTGCAGGTCTCGCATTTCAGCTGTTCACAACAGTCTCCCGGCTGAACTACGGGGAGATTCCCGGAATAATTCGCTTAGCCGATGAGCTTGATGCATTTCGCATATACCTCATCTATCTGATCGCAGTCGGTCGCGGCAGGAACATCTCAGACGCCTGTCTCTCTGCTGAAGAGGACCGAGCATTCTTCAACCTCGTGCTGCGCATGCAGCCTCACACGGGAGTATGGCTGAAGCCCATATGTAACCCGCAGTTTTGGGCATTTCTCCATGAATGTGGCATTGTTGATGACAATTTGAGCAGAAAATTTGTAGGCTGCACAGCGGGCATCACACGTTTCCACATATTTCCCAACGGAGATGTGGCACCATGCGCCTATCTGCCTCTTAAAGTCGGGAATTTGCGCGAGAAAAGCTTTCTTGAAATTGTCAGAAGTTCTTCGGAGTTCAAAAAACTGCGGGAGAGGGCGATAAAAGGTTATTGCTCATCGTGTAAATATCTCAACATATGCGGCGGCTGCCGCTCAAGGGCGTTTGCAGTTCACGGAGATTTCCTCGCTGAGGACCCTGTCTGCCCGCTCGTCGGCCGTCATGGTCATGAGGATGAATAACTTCGGACAGGCATTTCGTGCATCCTCCAGAACCTGTCCTCCAGCACTTATCCACCAACACCTTGCCGCTGAGAAAATCCAAGCGACGACGCAAATTCTTTTCCTTTATCTCCCTTCCCACAAAATCCCGCTCAATCGGAGACTCATATAAATAAGGCTGAATCAAATTTGGCGAAAGCGTCATTCATCTCCGCTCGGAATGATGCCCGGAGCCAGAGCTTCACGGCGGGGCTCAAGCCCCTGATGTGCAACCTCGCACTCCAAACAACAAACAACAGGATAAAATCACAACGCTGTATGATCTCAATCTCAGCGATCACACGACGCCGCTTCCAATATTGTTTCTATCTGCCGGTAATTCGCCAGGAAATCTCTGCCCTTATCAGTTATGTAATATAAAAAATTGTCACGACTGATAAAACCCCTCTCCTCCATGAGGTTGAGATAAACGCCTGCACGCTTTGCGTTCAGATTGGCCCTGTAAACAATCTCAGTCTTCCTGGCTGCACCTCCATTGTCCTCCAGGACACGCAGAATGTCAGCGATTATCTGCAGATTTCCTCTCCTTTTCCCTCCCCTCTCCTTAAAATTTTTGATATTTGCCATGATCCCAATCACCATATAAGATTTGGATGACACCTGTTATATTATGATGTAATGTGCCGCCTGCCTCATTTTCACACCTGAGCTGTGGCGCGCCTTTGTATTATGAATCACAATCTAAATACATGAGCGGTGATGAAGCCGCGGCAGCGATTGCAGAAAAATGCAGGCATGTCCCCTTCATCACACTCTCCGAGGTGAAACCACGCGTGTGGATCACGCTTTCCGGGTGCAACTTCAGATGCAAGGGCTGTTTCAGCATTGCAAGATATACTGTTGGCAAATGTATGCGTGTTGATGAGCTATCACAACTGATAAATCACGCAATAATTCGCTATTACGGATGCAATCATGTTGAAGAAGCAGTCATAACTGGAGGAGAACCCACATTACACAGGGAATATCTGGTAAATCTCGTCAGAAAATTGCGAAATATCGCTTCCAAAATCATATTGGACACGAACGGTTTCTTGCTTGATGATGATTACCTTGATGAATTGATATCAGCCGGATTGAGCGAGGTGATGTTCGATATGAAGGCGTATGATGAATCACTTCACATATGGTATACGGGATTCACGAACAAAAATATTATTGAAAACATAAAAAATGCAAGCAAGAAGACAAAAATCATAATAAACACCGTTCTCATTCCTGATGTTATTGGTGATGATGAGATAGAAAAGATTGCTGAATTTGTGTCATCGCTTTATAAAATAAGCAAAGAGCGCATAGATTTTCGCATAAATCCATTTAGATCTCATATGAGCAGCGAGAACATTTCAAGAGATGCAACTGAGGAGGACCTCAAACGTGCATATGCACGCGCATCTAAGCATCTCAGTGATGCTGTCATAGGCAGGAGCTGCGTGGTTGAGCGCAGGATTGAGCGGAGGAGCGGATGGATAACTGTTTTCCCCGATGGCGAAATGAGGAGAAGGACATTGAATGATTACAAGCATATGCGGCTGTGAGCACATCGCATCATTATGCACATCACGAGCACATCGCATCATTATGCACATCACAAATGAGAAGGGAGGCGGGATGAGAGATGCGGGTGAGGATAAGGAGATTTGAGCGCCGAGATCTGGATGATATAATGGAGATAGAGAAGAAAGCTTTTCCAAAAACCCCTTACAGCAGGTTCACATTCATGTTCTATGCGTTTGCACTTCCGCGGAATTTTCTTGTATGCGAGGATGAAGAGCGAAGGCGTGTGGTTGGATATATCATATTTCACGATGATGGACATGTTGTATCCGTTGCAGTCCATCCGTCAATGCGCAGAAAGGGCATAGGAAGGGCTCTTATGAATGAAGTGCTGAAAAGAACTGGAGGAAAAGCTGTTGTTGAGGTGAGAGAGAGCAATGAAACCGCAATAAAATTTTACAAAAAACTCGGCTTCACTTTCAAAACGAGAATTCCCAATTATTACGGCGACGAAGATGCTCTGATCATGTCACGCTGATGATGAGATGAGTCGTGTCGTGAGTCTTCGTGAGTCCTCATCCTCATGAGTCAATCAGGTCATGAATGATATGATGAATGATATGATGATTTGAGTGCTGATGAAGAGAACAGCTTCACACTCACCTCATCCTTAGCTGAAAACCTCAAAGGCACTTTCTCATTTCCTCTTATCATCCACATCCCGCTCTCTTTCGCCGTTATCTCTCCTATTTTGACAGCTTTTATTCCCTCTTTTTCATATTTTTGATATAAATATTCCAGTTTATCGGGATTAACTGTTACAATAAGTGCTCCTGATGCAAATATAGCGAGAGGATTCAATCCAAAATCATCGCACAATATTTTTGTTTCTTCGTATATCGGAATTTTATCAAGCCATATGATCACACCTTTGTCGCAAGCGGCTGCAAGTTCGTAAATTCCTGCGAGCAGTCCGCCTTCTGTGGGGTCATGCATTGCGGATGCGAAGTCTCTCGCTATCATTGCCTCTCTCACGACAGATATGCCGGGTGTGCGCACGAAATTCAAGCATCGCTCGTGAAAACTGCTGCCATGTTTTTTGCGAACCTCTTCTGCTCTCTCCCTCGCTATTATGCTTGTTCCTTCAATTGCGATGCCTTTGACAAGCAGAACAGCGTCTCCCTCATCTGCTGATTTCGTCACAAGCCGCTCACGCTCAACAGTGCCGAGCATCATGCCCGCGATTATCGGTCTCTCAAGGTCTGCAACAACCTCTGTGTGTCCTCCTATGATTGAAACTTTGAGCATTCGGCAGCTCTCGTCCATCTGCCTGAATATTTTATCTGCAAGACGCTCGTCAGCATCTCTCGGAAGAAGCACGGTCGCAAGAAACCAGCGAGGCACAGCACCCATCACAGCGATGTCGTTCGCGTTTATGATGGGTGCATAATAACCGATGTCCTCCTCAACACAGACTATCGGGTCAGTTTTCACAACGATCAATTTTTCGCATATTGAGACAACTGCCGCATCTTCTCCTATGCGAGACCTCACCAACACGCTTGAATCCTCAACCCCTCCATATCCTATCAAATGCTCCAGCAGATCATAATCAACCTTTCCAACCCCCAATCTCCTCACTCCCGCTGCCACCTCCTCCCCTCGGCACTCTGCTCATTCTGACCTCTCTCATATAAGAGAGCTGAATACTGAAGATGCTCAATAATAAGATTCAATCGTCGGCAACCTTTATATATGGGGGGCATGATCATAGATTCGAGAGGAGGCATCGCTGAGGAAGAAAGGAGATCCCCGATATACGGGGAAATGAGAAATATCAGAGGCTGTTAAACACGGACTATGGTAGGATTGAAAGGCGTAGAGAAGACAAAATAAAGCAGTTGGAAGAAGAGTTAAACACGGACTATGGTAGGATTGAAAGAATTACTGGTATGTAGCAGATGTAGGTATCAAATTCAGTTAAACACGGACTATGGTAGGATTGAAAGAGAGGCAGCTTTTGCAAGTACATCAGGAGGAATTATGTTAAACACGGACTATGGTAGGATTGAAAGCAAATTATTTAAACTTCAAACAACTATATAATAACGGGTTAAACACGGACTATGGTAGGATTGAAAGACATAAAAGAGCAATACGACCTAAACAGGGAAGAAATAGGTTAAACACGGACTATGGTAGGATTGAAAGAAGAGATGTAGAGAGCGAGCGCTTTCATTAGACTTCGTTAAACACGGACTATGGTAGGATTGAAAGCCTTGAAGGACTGCTTGGCTTTCTCTTCGGCCTCCGTTAAACACGGACTATGGTAGGATTGAAAGCTCTGCTTCGCCATTTGTTGTAAGGTGATACCTTATGTTAAACACGGACTATGGTAGGATTGAAAGTCTATGATCCTCTCTATGCTTATTCCATCGTTGCCCTGGTTAAACACGGACTATGGTAGGATTGAAAGAGAATATAGACGAAATAAAACACATAATAAGTGAAGCGTTAAACACGGACTATGGTAGGATTGAAAGATCCGAATATGAATGGAGTGAGCCGCTGGTTATAGAGTTAAACACGGACTATGGTAGGATTGAAAGAAGCGCACTGCAGCGCACAGTGCAGAACGCAGTGATTTTCTTTTTTGTTTTATGTTTTATTTTTTTATTTTATTATTTTAATATTATTACTTCTATTTTTACTTTCTCACGACCACTTCACTTTTTCACAACGATTTTCTGCAAAAACATGAGAGGATATTTCATGTTTTCGTTGTATTGAAGACATGCATATGCCTCAATATCATTATAAGATACCCTTATCTGCACATCAATCATATCCCCCTGAAGCTCACAGTAGCCAAAGCGGTTTTTCCGCGCACGCAATTTGTTGCGATCTATCCTCACATACACATCTTTTACAAATGGTTGAAGTTTCACACTGCGCTCTATCGTCTGTTCAAGCCTGCTCACTGTTTCTGAGTTGAGAGGAGTTCCGATGAACTGATGATACAGTGCACCGAGCTTTATGCCGGCTTCAAACGCCACAATGTCTCTTGGGGTTATGTTGAAATCCCCGTGCTCTTTCGTGTGTTCTTTATCCGCTTTCTTTTCCTCCTCAGACACCTCATCAAACACAGATGGCGCCATATTATTATGAGCTTTCGCTCACACTCTTATATGAGGTGTGTTTGTGTGAGGCATCATCCCATTGCCCCCGTCCATGCGATGTGTGCCTGAACGATAGAACGATGAAAGAAACAGTCACCACCAAGCGCCATGCCTGCGACATCTCATGTGCTGAGCATGAGGCGGTGCTGGAGAGCGATCTGGCGGTTTTGTCGTTGATGTGTCTGGAGGCGTCGTATGAGGAGTTCTTTCATCCCTGACAAGCACGAAATTACCTCCTTCTATCCTTATCGCATTGCCTTCAACAAGCGCCTTGGCTATTTTACGATGTGCCTCGGTGAGTATTCTGTGGAATGTCGGCTGTGAAACGCCCATATACCTCGCAGCCTCTTCCTGCGTCATTCCGAGAAGGTCTTTCAGACGAATGCTCTCAAGCTCCTCAATCCTCAATATCTGCTCTCCGCCAGGCGATGCCTGTGTTTGTGGAGGTTGTGATGATTGTGGTGGCTGTGACGATTGAGATGATTGTGGTGATTGTGATGATTGTGATGATTGTGACTGTGATGATTGTGTATCAAGCGCTGAAGGAGGGGCACGAGGCTCAAAATACCAGAAATAAGGCATGAACCTGACACATCTCCTCCTGCGCATCCTCCCCCTCATCCTATCAACCTCTCATCCGCATACTGCGACAGCATGCGCTTCTACACCACAAATCCATAAACATTCACATCTCATTTGATCATATCATATCAGCATATCAGTATCGGATTCCGCCAGACTCAGCAATCTGCGCACAATATGCTCCAAAACCTCATTCAATATTTTGCGGTTATCATATCCATTTAATATTTTTTGAAAATTATTTTTTTTATTTGTTTCTTCCATTTTGTTTTTGTTCTTTTTCATTTCATTTTGTTTTTTTCTGACGAATTCTATCATATTTCGCAATGCGCGCTCGACATCATCAACAATTGTGACAGTTGCGCTCTGAGCTGTTCTGGACAGGGGATTCAGGTCTATTGCGATGACAATTTTTCCCATATTGACGAGGGCCTCGCACCTGTCACCGTCCTCAAGGGAGACGAGCACGACATCAGCATCATAAATGCCATCACGCTCAACCATGCCGCGGGTGTGTTTCAATCCCGGTATATGGATGTCCGCATTCTCTCCGAGAACATCTCTTGCACCGTATTTCTCAAGCAGTTTCTTTATTCGCATCACTCTATCCTCGGTTCTGTGGAAGAGGTTCACCTCTATGCGCGCACCTGTGACATTGCTCAGGCTGACAATTTCATGAGGGGCGAGAGCTGCCACATTTCCGTTCACAGATATAACAGGTTTTCTCGCTGTCAGCAAGATTTCTGCTGCTACCTCAGTTGCTTTCATCGCAGATTCGGTTGTATGCTCACCGATAAGATAGTCAAACGCCTCTCCCCTGCCGTGAGCGATAAGCCCGTGAATGTCGGTGATTCCTCTGAAAAAACACTCAACAAGTCTTTCCCTCCGCTTCAAAGACTCATATCTCGGATGGTTCTCAGGTATCCGCCACTTCATCGCCTTCTTCTTATATGATTGATCTCATATTCTTCTGATTGTTATCTCACGCTTCCTGGGCATTATCTGCCTGAGGATCTCCTTCAACTGTGTATCAGTTATTCGTGTCTTTATCCTTCCGCTCTGTGCGAGCGTCACAAGCATGTTTTCTATCTGCTCACCAACTTCCGGTTTTGCAAGTTTTATGTTCGTGAGGCGCTCCCTCGCTTCAGGCGTGAGCAGCTGTCTCAGTATTATCCGTTTTGCCTCCTCCTCCTGCTTCCTCCTCTCCTCCTGCTCTATCGCCGCTCCCACCTGCTGCAACTGCTGCTGCATCATCAACTGCTCCATTTTCTTTTTTCGCAACATCTCAATCTCTTCTTCAGATGACATTTCAGCACCTCCCGTCCTCACACCTCCTCAGCATCTCAGGCAACTCAGCATCTCAGGCAACAGCGCAGTCATGTTTGAGATTCTTCTTCCTCTCCCTCGGCAGCCGCAATGGGTTTCCTGATCCACACAGGAGTGTAGCGTTCCTTAATTTTCATAAATATCTCATGTGCGGTGTTGTCAAGCAGTGACTGCCCCTTGGGCGATATTTTACGACCTTCCTTTGTTTTCACGACAAGCTCCGCATGCTCAAGTTGAGACAGCGCAGCCCTTATTATCTTACCAGATGCCTTCCTGAAATGCTCCCTCTTCACACCTCTACGATCCCTTCCGCCATATCTCGTGCGCAATCGCGAGACTCCCAAGGGGCCGTGTATGTAAATCTGACGGAGGATTGATGCACACCGAATATACCACCAATCAGGCTGTGCAGGCGGCAGCTCCTTGTGACAGCCGGTCTTCACATGAATGCACCACTTCGGCATCGAAATCGCTCGCATCTTTTTCAGCTTCTCCGCAACCGCTTTTACAAGCTCCTCAGCAGGCACATCATACACAGTCGTCATATCCCCATCTCCTTATCTTGCTCCGACTTCAAAATAATCATATGGTGGCACATCCCGACACATTTAACATCTGGCACGCACAGCGCACAGCGCACCTCACAATTCCGGCTGCTGTTGCCCTGTCACAACAGTTTCCATGAATTTTTGCATATCTTCATACACGACATTCCCGACGACTATGACATCCGCATACTTCAGCATCTCCGCCGCACGCTCCGCTGAATTTATCCCGCCGCCGTAGAACAATGATGCTCCGCTCAAAGCCTCCCTCAATGCTCTGACAATGGAAACATCTCCGAATTTCCCGCTGTATTCTATATAGACAATGGGAAAACGCAGGAAACGCTCCGCGAATATACCGTAGGCGACAACATCCTCCACACCAAGCGCTGTATTCGCATTCGTCAGGACTGCCACCGCAGATGAAGGATTCAGCACGATATATGCCTCGGGAACGATCATATCCCACCTTATATCATCCGATTTTATCCATTTCACATGAATATCTCTCAACCACTTCACATCAGCATTCAGAACGGAAGGGACAAACACATAATCAACACCCTCATAAATAATTGATTCTGGGTTTGATGGCTCAAGAATCTTTGGGATATCATATGATGAGAGCATAGAAACAAGATGATTCACATTTTCAGCTGTGACATTTTGCGTTCCCGATATCATTATCGCATCCGTCCCGCTTTCAACTATGATTTTCAGATCTTCCTCTGAAATTTCTCTGTCAGGGTCAAGCTTCGTGATGTGCCGCCAATGTTTCCAGGGTTTGGATTCACATGCGCTTTGCATGCTCACCACCTCTTTCCTTTCCCTCCTCTCAGCAATCTCCTCACATACTCAAAAGAGTCACTCGGCGTTTATCCTCACATACTCATATGAGAGATCACAGCCCCATGCTGTTGCTGATGAGTTCCCGACACCGAGATCAATCTCAAGGCGGATTTCACGAGCGCCCATCAGCATACGCCTCGCGTCCATCACATTCAATATTCTCCCATCTGAGGCTACGAGAATCCTGTCGCTTCTGCTGCCGCTCACCCACATTTTCAGCTTTTTCCTCTCTATTTCAACACCTGAAGCGCCGAGAGCGGCAATGACTCGCCCCCAAAACGGCTTCTCTCCGAAAAGCGAGCACTTCACGAGCGGACTTCTCGCAACTGCGCGGGCAGCCCTCCGGGCATCCTCAACGGAAGCGGCACCTCTCACATGAACCTCCATGAATTTCGTTGCACCCTCTCCATCACGGGCGATCATCCTCGCGAGCGACATGCATACAAAGTCAAGTCCCTTCTGAAAGGCTGCCATCTCGCGCTCATCGCCCTCATCTCTCATCGCCGATGAAGTTGATGAATCGTTTGTGGAGGATGATACAAGAAGAACCATGTCATTCGTGCTCATGTCTCCGTCCACAACTATCATGTTGAAGGAGTTCTCCACCGCCTCTCGCAGGCATTTCCGCAGTGTTTCGGCGCTCAGTGCCGCATCAGTGTATATGAAAGCGAGCATTGTCGCCTCCTGCAGATGAGGGAAGATCATGCCAGAACCCTTGGCAATCCCTCCTATCCTCGCAACACATCTCTCAGCACTTCTCCCACCCGCGCTGCCTGCACTTTGCCCGGCATCTCTGACAAAAACGGCAACAGCTTCTTCCTTCCTGTAAGTGTCGGTTGTCATTATCGCGCTCGCAGCTGCTGAACTTCCCTCAGGTCCATCAGACAGCGATTTTGCAACTTTTTGAAACTGTTTTGTGATCAGATCCATGTCAAGTGGCTTGCCTATTGGTCCTGTAGATGCGACTGCCACTTCATCCGCATGGATATTGAATCTTGAAGATACAAGATCGCCCATTTTTATCGCTTTCTCATAGCCCTCATCGCCAGTGAATGCGTTTGCGCAGCCGCTGTTCGCTATAATTGCTGATATTTTTCCATAACCGACTCTCTTCGCAGTTATCAGAACAGGCGCAGCTCTCAATCTGTTCGCAGTGAACATTCCTGCTGCCGGACCCCCTCCGACTATGAGTGCGAGACCGTTCCTTCCATCTCTCACGCCGCCAGCCATCACACCTGAAACAGCGCAGATGCCTCCTGAAAGCCTCAGGATCTTCACAATATTTTCTCCTTCATCTCCTTCCATATCTTCCACACCAGCCGCTTTATGTAACAGCATTCAAGGGGAACACCCAAACAAGTAAATTCATCTAATTCTTCTCTCTGTCTTTTGTCTTTTTTATTCAAATCAGCCATAGAGTCACATGTGAACCTTCTGAAAGAAAAAAGGAAATTTTTAGCAAAATGAATGGTAAATCCTGCTGGTAAATCCTATGTCGAATGATGGGCTATGAACATGAATGAACGTGAGATGTGAACATAAGACTGGCAGAAGAAATGTGAGAGATTCCTCCGGGTTCTCTTTCGTCGGAGATTACTCCACTGACAGTCTATGTGATACAAAAACGCATTCAGACATGACGGAACTCCTTGCTTTCTGATAGGGACGATAAGATAAGGACTATAAGGATGGAGGGCTCTCAAAAGGCGTCGGCAGCATCAAGAAGCCTGTGGCGTAGATGTGAAGCAAAAAAGCCTCAGGCTGAGAAAACGAAAACAACAATGTCGGAGGCTCTATGAGTGGGCATCCGAGAGCAGCTTGAAGCTGACCTGCATCACTTGGAGCAGCAGGTTGTTTCATGATATGTTCTATGATAAACAAAAATAAAAAATAAAAAAACAAAAACAGAAAATAAAAAACATAAAGAAAAAAAGAAAACAAACACAAACAAAAAAAAACAGGGAGATGCTTGAGATAAAGCCGCTTGCGTTTGACAGTTTTGGAGTGCGCTCAATGGCGACGTTTGTTGAGTCTTCGGACATTCGCATTTTGATAGATGCTGGTGTGTCACTCGCGCCTTTAAGATACAACCTTGCACCTCATCAGACAGAAGAAAAGAGAATGAGAGAGTTATGGTCTGAAATAGTGGAGGTGGCTGAGGATGCTGATGTTCTTATAGTGACACATTACCATTATGACCACCACAATCCTCAAAATCCTGAGATATACAGGGATAAAGTTGTTTATGTAAAGGATCCCGCATATAACATAAACAAAAGCCAGCATGAGCGTGCGGAATATTTCATTGAAATGCTTAAAGGAGTTCCGAGATCACTTGAAACAGCGGATGGTCATGAGTTCAGGCACGGTTCCACAACGATAAAATTTTCAAATGCGGTGTTTCATGGCACTGACAGAAGGCTGGGTTTTGTTGTTGAGGTCTGCATCGCGTGCGGTGGCGAAAAATTCGTTTATACGAGCGATGTTGAAGGGCCTTCGCTTGAAGAGCAGGTTTCATTCGTGCTGAGCGCATCGCCTGATGTGGTTTTTGTTGACGGTCCGATGACATACATGCTCGGCTACCGGTATTCAAAGAGGAGTCTGGAACGCTCAATTGAGAACCTGAAGCGGATTGTTGATGTCGCAGAGAAAGTGGTGATAGATCACCATCTGCTCCGTGATCTCAACTACAGAGAGCGCATCGCCGATGTGTATGCATATGCATCCGATAAAAACGCAGAAGTCCTCACAGCCGCTGAGTTCGCAGGTCGCCCAATTGAAATGCTTGAAGCACGCAGGAAGGAACTGTATGAGCAGGATCGTCAGCACCCCGGGCCTCATAGGACTGGGTGACGCAACCCGTGCGGAGGCCAACAATCACAGCCAACAGTCACAGATTCATTGATGCATTAGAGTGTCATTAGAGTGTCTGCAACCACTGTCCTGCTTAACGATTTTGCCCCTCTCCTGCTAATCTAATCCATTTTCTGTTATTCTGTTTTGCCTTCAACTGGATAAGGTCTCTTTTTCCATTTCATAGAATTGTTTTCTTTGGCGATTTCAACTGTTCTCCTGCTGAGATTATGAGAGATCCAATCGTTTATCCTTCTTATACACTTCCACAGTCTCTGTATTCTCTTGCTCGTTCTCCGTCCTTTTGGCAACATATGAGCTCATATATGCGATGCTATATGCGATGCAAGAGAACGTTTTAGCCGTGGGATGAATCAGGGGAGGTGAAACACTTCTTTTTTAGATTCAGGGTAACAATCAATAATAAGGTAGATTGCCACCGTTTCCTCCGCTGATAAAAGACCGGAGCTCTATGAGAAGGGGCTCAGAAGCTCAGAAGAGTCAGAACACTATAAGGAGAAAGTTAAGAAAGCCAAAGAAGTTTAAAATTGGGCATAAGGAGAAAAGGGGGTTGACGATTTGTTGCACAGGAGAGATAAGAGCTGAGGAAGAGAATGCTGTGTATTATTTGAAAGGGATAAGAAAGCTGCATTATCACCCGTCAAAGTTCATTGATAAAGCAGCTTGGGAAGGTTTGAGGCAAAACGGAAGGCTTGTTTAAAATGCGTGGAACTGAATGCAGACTGGATCATCAAACGAAACGAGCCCTTGTTCTCAATGGCATGGTCTGTTGACTCAGCTCCCGGTAGGATGAAGCAGACGAACAGGGAATCTCCCTTTAAACGTGGAGAGTGTCACTCAACTTCGGTGATTTTTCCACTATTGTGAAGCGAAGTACTGCATTCTAAATCTACGCCAACGACGCTGTCTTTTTGCTTAATAAACTTCTTTTTTAATAGAATTGTTTTTGCATTTCACCACATTCAGAATAGCAACTCTTTTATCTTTCTGTTCTGCAAGACCCATTCCGGGAGGGTGAAAATACAGTAAGGAGATGGGGGTCGGGTTTAGCTATCGAAAATATATCGCCAGGAAAACCGAGAGGCGGCAAGAAAACAAAATTGGAAGGATCTCACATCTCTCCACCTGAATTCACTCTACTGTAAGGCAGTATTATTCAATAGGGAACTTCTCCGTGAACGGGCACAGGTCAAGCACAACACCTATACCTCGCAAGTAGCTCAGCAATAAACTAAAACAG
>JAOQIN010000002.1 GCA_026134085.1 Candidatus Methanoxibalbensis ujae | reverse complement strand
TTGAGTTTGAGAGATTGAGCAGCGCATCAGGCCCAACAGGTGGAAAAATAGTTATAAATGGTAAAGAGCCCAAGGATGCTGTGTTTATAAGCTGTGTAGGTTCACGCAACAAGCAGACGGGATATCCCTATTGCAGTCGTGTCTGCTGCATGTATCTTGCGAAGCATGCTCATCTGCTTCATGAGAAAACGCATGGTGTAAACATAACAATTCTCTATCAGGATGTCCGTGCTTTTGGAAAGGGATACGAGGAATTCTATGACAGGGTTCAGTCGGAGGGCATCTCATACAGGCGAGGCATACCGGGGGAGATATATCAGAAGCCGGGAAGTGAGAGGGTTGTTGTCAGGTTTGAGGACACGATGCTTGCTGAGACATTTGAGATAGAGGCAGATCTCGTTGTCCTCGGAGTTGGCCTGAGACCCAGTGACGGGACAAGACAGATATTGGAAGTTCTCAACCTCAAGACATCTTCAGATGAGTTCTTCGCAGAGAAGCATCCGAAGACGATGCCTATTGAAACTGAGATTCCCGGAGTTTTCATCGCGGGATGCGCGCAGGGTCCAAAGGACATTCCTGACAGCGTTCAGCAGGGGAAGGCAGCAGCATCAGCAGCGCTCGTATATCTTGCAAGGAAGAAGGTGAAGGTCAAACCGCGTGTTGTTGAGATTGATGAGGCACCGCTCGTGGAGTCGAAATCCCTCAGCACAGCCGTCAAGGAGATCGCAGCTGCAGGTGGAAGCAGCAAAAAATGATGAAAAATGATGGAGGTGAGTGGGGGAAGAGATGAAGGAAGAGGAAGAGGGTGTGAAAGCATCGAAAGCATCTGAGGAAGAAGCGAGAGGAGAATCTGAAGAATCAGAGGAGGAACCCACAGAGGCTGATGAGCCCCGTATAGGCGTGTATGTGTGTCATTGCGGTATAAACATTGCGCTATCTGTGGATGTGGAAGCTGTCAGGGATTATGCGAAAACGCTTCCTAATGTGGTTCTTGCGAGAAACTACATTTACATGTGCTCTGATCCGGGACAGGCGCTCATTGCGGAAGACCTTAAGGCAGGTCGCATAAATCGTGTGATTGTTGCAGCATGTTCTCCGAGGATGCACGAGCTGACTTTCCGCAAGGTCTGCGCTGACAACAACCTGAACCCATATTTCTTCGAGCAAGCCAACATAAGAGAGCACTGCTCGTGGCCGCATGTTGATTACAGGGAAGAAGCGACTGAGAAGGCAAAGGAGATAGTCAAGGCTGCTGTTGCGAGGGTGTCGCTCAATGAGGCGCTTGAGGAGAAATCTGTGAGTGTTGAGCCGGCTGCGCTTGTCATAGGAGGGGGTGTAGCAGGCATTCAATCTGCTCTTGACATCGCGGATGCGGGATTCAAGGTTTATCTTGTTGAGAAGAAGCCGTCCATAGGAGGTCATGCAGCGCAGCTCAGCAAGACATTTCCGATAATGAAGAGCGTTTCCACATTTCTGGCGCCTCGTATGATAGAGGTGGGAGCACATCCGAATGTCGTATTGCTAACGAACACCGAACTCGTGGACATAGGAGGATTCATCGGAAACTATGAGGTCAAAGCGAAGAAGAAGCCGCGTTATGTTGATGAGCGAAAATGCACAGGTTGTGGTGAATGCGAGAAAGTATGCCCTGTTGAAGTTCCGAACGAATATGACGAAAAACTGAGCAATCGCAAGGCGATATATCTGCCATTCCATTTCGCTGTTCCGCCTGTTTATGTTGTGGATGAGGAGAACTGCGCACTTCTCAAAGGAAAATGTGAAGCATCTCTTGAGGATGTCCTTGAAGGAAAGGCGAAGACGCCGTGCATGAGCGCATGTCCTGAAGATGCGATTGATTTCTCGCAGAAGGAGCAGGAAATATCGTTCAAAGTGGGCACGATAATCGTTGCAACGGGATATGACATCATAGATCCCCGTCTGCTGCCCGAGTATCATTATGGTGAATATCCCAACATAATCACGGGTCTTGAGTTTGAGAGATTGAGCAGCGCATCAGGCCCAACAGGTGGAAAAATAGTTATAAATGGTAAAGAGCCCAAGGATATAGTTTTCATAAGCTGTGTAGGTTCACGCAACAAGCAGACAGGATATCCCTATTGCAGTCGTGTCTGCTGCATGTATTTATGCAAACAGGCACATTTCGTGAAGGAGCAGATCCCGGATGCGAATGTCACGGTGCTCTATCAGGATGTCCGTGCTTTTGGAAAGGGATTTGAGGAGTTCTGGGATGAAGTGATGAAAGAGGGCGTGGTATATCGGCGAGGCATACCGGGGGAGATATATCAGAAGCCGGGAAGTGAGAGGGTTGTTGTCAGGTTTGAGGACACGATGCTTGCTGAGACATTTGAGATAGAGGCAGATCTCGTTGTCCTCGGAGTTGGCCTGAGACCCAGTGACGCGGCTGAAGATGTGATAGGAATGCTCAAACTCTCAAAATCAGCTGATGGATTCCTGCTTGAGGCGCATCCAAAGCTCAGACCCGTTGACACAGCGATAGATGGCATATTCGTCGCTGGATGCTGTCAGGGACCGAAAGACATAACAGACACAGTTGCGCAAGGTCGTGCGGCTGCTTCGGCTGCGCTCGCATATCTCGTGAAAGGTGTCGCTGAAATAGAGCCCGCAACTTCAGAAGTCAGCGAGGATATGTGCGTCGGATGCCGCTGCTGCGAGAGAGTATGCCCATTCGGCGCAATAGAATATGATGAGCACAGAAAAATCACACGCGTCAACGAAGCCATATGCAAAGGATGCGGTTGCTGCGTGGGAATGTGTCCATCAGGCGCAGCATCTGTGAGACACTTCAGAGATAAACATATATACTCACAGATAGAGATATATACCTCATAACCCCTTCTCCTTCTTTTTATCCGCTCTTCTTTTTATCTGCTCCTCATCATGCGGAGAATGGTTATATCAGGTAATCAGATGGTAAAAGAAGCATGAGACCATTCCCTGAGGAACGCAGCGAATGAAAGAAGGACGATGGGACTTCCCGACATCGGGGCAGAGTCAGGATTAAGACGACACCTGTGCAAGGCGTGAGTGAAGGGGTGCACTGCGATGAGGATTGTGCACATTTCGGACATACATGTTGCTGAGCGGCATTTCATTCGTGAGCTGATGGAGCGTGTGATAGAGCGTGTGAATTCGTTGAAACCTGAAATACTCGTTTTGACAGGTGACCTCACGGACAGCGGATATTTATATGAGTTTGAGGACGCGAAGGCGTTCATTGAGCGGTTTGAATGCGAGCGACGTGTTGTTGTTCCGGGCAATCATGATGCGCGCAATGTCGGCTATCTGTACTTTGAGGACATATTCGGCGCGCGCTCAAGTGTGCTCAATCATAAGGGAGTTACAGTTGTCGCAGTTGATTCAACGCAGCCAGACCTTGACGAGGGTCACATAGGCAGGGATAAATACGATTGGATAAGGAAAAGCCTTCAAAATGCCGGCGACGACCTCAAAATATTCGCACTGCATCATCATCTGCTCCCCGTTCCTTACACGGGAAGGGAAAGAAACATACTCACCGATGCCGGAGATGTCCTCAAACTTTTGAACGACTGTAATGTCAATCTGGTGTTGTGCGGGCACAAGCATGTGTCATGGGTGTGGGTGCTGAACAACATGATCGTCCTGAATGCCGGAACTGCCTGCACAAATCGTCTGAAATATCGCATCCTTCCCTCTTTTAATCTGATTGAGGTGAAAGATACAGATGATCCGAACAAGAAGCGCATACAGGTGAGGAGAATATATTCAAAAGACGGCAGCGAAATTTATGTGCTTGATAAAATCATTGAAAAAAGTTGAAAAAAGTTGAAAAAGTTGAGGAAGCCCGCCGGAGAGGATCGTTCTTTTTTTTCCTGCGCCTCTTGCTCCAAATAGGAAATCGGATCGCAATCAGATCGCAATCAATTCATGAAATTCATGATGTGCTGCCTGTGGCATTGTTGTGGCAGCGTGTGTCTGTGGCAGCGCGTGGCAGGCGCTGGAGGATGGCTGGAGGATGTGGCGAGGGGAGGTTGGCGTATGGAAGACAGAATTCATGTGCTCAAAACAATTCTCGGGGAGCTTGGCATAGAATGTGCGAGGGGCATTGAAGAGAGAGTTGACATTCAGTTTTCCGCCCTTGAGAGACTTCACAAAAATATTGCCGATGATGATCTCTTCATAAAACTTGTGATCGCCAACGCTGTTGTCAGCTATCAGCTTTCAGGCAGCGGAGAGCGGTGGTGGTGTGAATTTTCGCGATATTTCTCACGGAACCCTCCTGAGGATATTTTGGATGCTTATACTCACTTTTTGCCCGCTTCAAGAACGAACCGAAGGCTCATTCCCGCGAAGCTCAGGCGATTGGAAAAGCTTGTCTCTTTCATCAGAACAGAAGAATTTGACGCATATTATGAGAACATGGTGAAGTTCAGGAACGACCTTGCACGCGCTCTCACAGCAAGAAAAGATGCAAAAACAATAGTTTTCGCCGTTAAAATGTTCGGATACGCAATGAGAATTGTTTCTCATAAATTTGTTCCATATCCAATGGAAATAGATATTCCCAGAGATTCCAGAATCGAGCGTTATACAAAAAAATTCACAGATGAGAATCCGATAAAATTCTGGAGGAGAATCTCGGAAGAAGTCTGCATTCCGCCGCTTCACATTGATTCCGTTCTCTGGCCCGTTCTCGGCTGGCCAGTTCTCTGCGACAGGGAGAAACTCAGGCTTAAGTCCGCATGTGAAAATGCGGATATGGTCCTTATTATCGCTGATCTGTGATTTTTGTTTTTTTTGTTGTTTTTTTGTTTTTGTTTTTTGTTTATTGTTTTTTGTTTATTCAAATTATCTGTATCAAATCATCCATCAAATCATCAGAGCCGCATCCATCAAATCATCAGAGCCGAGAACCAGCCATCAGAGCCGAGAACCAGCGCTCGCGAAGGCTGTGCTCTCAGATGCCGGATGAAGGGCTTTGCTCATCATCTCCGTTTCAACATTTCCTATATGTCAACCGCATGTCAACCGCGAGAGAAATGCAAAACATTTTTTATTTGATACATCTTTTTCCTTTGAGGTGGTTGAATGGCGGAGTTAAATGGTGTGCATATAGAAAATACATTTGCGGAGGCTTTTCCGATAAAGGTTGCTCGTGTGCTGATAACGGCGATAAACGAGAGATGGGCGCTTGAGGCGGCGAGAGAGGCGACCGGTTTCGGCACCTCCGTGATTATGTGTCCTGTTGAGGCGGGTATTGAAAGAACTGCTTCGCCGGAGGAGACTCCCGATGGCAGGCCCGGTGCGTATGTTTTGTTCTGCGCCCCGGGATACAAGGCATTGGACAATCAACTGCTCGCTCGCCTGGGTCAGTGCGTTCTAACCGCTCCGACTGCAGCAGCTTTCAATGCGTTGAGCGAAGAGGAGAGCGAGAAAACTTTCAACGTGGGTTTCAAACTGAAATTCTTCGGCGATGGCTTTGAGAGGGAAGAGGAGAGATACGGAAGAAAGGTTTCAGTAATACCCGTAATGGGCGGTGAATTCATCGTAGAGCAGAACTTCGGTGCGAAAGAGGGCGTAGCAGGCGGAAACTTCTTCATTCTTGCTGAGAATATGGCATCTGCTCTTCTCGCTGCCGAGAATGCTGTCTCTGCAATTGCGAAAGTTGATGGCGTCATCACTCCATTTCCGGGCGGAATCGTCTCATCAGGCTCTAAACCGGGCTCTCTGAAATACAAATTCATGCACGCAACAACTAACCATAAATTCTGTCCGACGCTGAAAGGCGTTGTTGAATCTGAGATTCCGGAGGGCGTGAACGCGGTGCTTGAAATTGTAATAAACGGATTGAGCGAGGATGCTGTGAAGGAAGCGATGCGATGTGGCATTGAGGCGGCTGTCCGCATTGATGGCGTTAAAAAAATAACAGCAGGAAACTACGGCGGAAATCTCGGAAAATATCATCTGAAATTACACGATATACTCGGATTGTAGGTGAAAATTGTAATAATTGTTTTTTATTTTTTTTATTTTATTTTATTTAATATTTTATTATCTTTATTTATTTTGGTTCATGTTCGTGGATTATCGGAGGAAGATCAAACGGGATTTCTCGTTCAGCAGTAATCTCAACCAGCCATTACGCCTCCTCATTACCTTAACACTCAAGCTTTTATATTCCCTGTGCTGACTATCACTTCCCCGCCGATCAGCTTCACCTTTATCTCAACCATCACTTCTGATCTCCCCATCGTGATGCTCCTCTCCTCGCCTTTCCCTCCCTTATTCCTATTATATTCTGATACCTCATCCAATTCTATACCAAATACTTCGTGATCTTCACATAGAAGCTGTTTCACTTCATGGGCAAAAGCACCGAATCATAATCCGGATTCAGTGCCGATTTTGCCTTCCTTCAAAATGAGGAAAATCTCCCTGAAGCTGATGATGCTCAAATGAGGTCTTTGTCTGCCGCACCCCATTCCGCACCCCATTGTCTGCCGCACTCCAGACATTTTCATGATTCCTTAAGCCAAGACATTTAAGGAACCGCAGTTTTGATCCCTTCTCTCCACCTCTTTTTCCTCAGAAGCGATCATTTCCGGAAGAAAGACGCATCCGCTTCCGTATCTCCTTCTCCTGTTACCCCAAACTCCCTCCCTCAAAACCTCCTCCCCTCCTTTGAAGGGGAAGAGCCCTGTTTTTATTTTTCCACTTCATAACTTTTTGCATTCCGTATGACAGAGCTTGGCTGTTCCCTCACTGGAGCCGGCTTGCCGTGAGAGGTTATGATTTGCATCGTGCAATTATGAGGGATGGGATATGTTTCTCGTCATAGGCGTTGATGCGATGTCATGGGATGTTGTGATGGAGAATCTGGAGAGGCTGAAGAACATTGCGAAGCTCGTGAATATGGGCAATGCGAGGGAGATAATGCTTGAGGAGAAGCCCATCTCGGCGTCGATATGGTGTGGTATGTTCTGCGGCCTGCTTCCTGATGAACATAAGCACTACAGCTATGTGCGTGACGGCGAAATAGTGAGACGGGAGGACATAGATGTGAGGTTCATATGGGATATACTGCATGAGGAGGGGAAGAAAGTGTATGCGGTGAATGTGCCTTTTGTCGTTCCTCCATTTTCGTTTGGCACGGATTTCAAGCCCGTCGGTTTCGGCCTGCCGACTGATGAGCGTGAATGGGAGGAGGAGCTTGAGAGAGTGACAGCGAAGACAAAAGAGCTTATTTCCGGGAAGCCTGATCTTCTGATAACAGTGTTCACACTGCTTGACAGGGTGCAGCACTTCCACTGGGGCGAGCCGTGCGTTATTGAGTGGTATATGCGTGTGGATGAGAAAATAGGTGAGATAGTTTTTGAAACGGGTTTTCTCAGCGATTATGAGCAGGATGAGCATGATGAGCATGGTGATGATCGCCTGATTCTCATATCGGATCACGGATTCTGCTCTTTTGAAAATGCAAGGGTGCGGACGCTGACAGCGCGTGAGGGCATAAAAGGCGATCACTCGGATAGGGCAATGGTTGTCACAGTGAATGTCCCATACGACATAAAAAGACCGCAGGATGTTTTCTTCGCAATAAGAAAGGTGATCGGGAGGGACTGAGGCTTGTGTCGTGTGGTGTGATCGTGATATGCGATCGTGTGATGTGGTGTGAGTGTGATGTGGTGTGATCGTGAGATGAGGAAAGATAAATCATCAATTCTGGATGAGGGAGAGAGCATGAGCAGCACTGTTTATTTTGTAGATGCGAGAGAAAACAACACGCCGATTGTGAAGCGATTGGGGGCTCTTGTTGAGCATTTGTCGGGCGACGATTCTCTCAGCGGGAACATCGCGGTGAAACTCCACTTCGGCGAAATGAACAATGAGACATTCATAAAACCATTTCACATAAAAGCAATAATTGACTCACTGAGTAATCTGCACAAAAATGCAAAATTCTTCCTCACAGATACAACAACATTATACAAAGGTGAGCGGTTTAACGCAATTGATCACATTATGTGTGCTGTTTATCATGGATTTTCACCGTCTTACATGGGATGTCCCGTCATCATTGCTGATGGCTTGAGCGATGAGGGCGTTCCTGTGAGTGAAAATGTTGAGATTGCGAAGGTCATTTATGAGTGTGATGCGATGGTTGTGATATCTCATGCCACAGGACACGGTGCGTCATCGTATGGCGGTGCACTTAAGAATGTTGCGATGGGTTGTGTCACAAAGAGAACGAAGAGGTGGCAGCATGAAGTCACGAAACCCGTTTTAAATGAGGATATCTGCAATCTATGTGGCAATTGTGAGAATGCCTGCGGTTTTAATGTGATTAAGATCGAAGACGGAAAGATACATTTTGATTCTGAAAATTGCATTGGATGCTGTGCTTGCATTGCAGCTTGCGATGTTGGCGCGCTTAAAACGGCAGAAAACGCATCAGAACTCATTCAGAAGAGGATTGCGTATGTCGCAAGTGAGGTTTTGAAGAATGTCAGGGCATATTTCATAAACTTTGCGATTCATGTGACGCCATTCTGCGACTGTGCGGAGATGTCTCCTCGCTTCATCTGCGATGATGTGGGAGTTCTCGCATCTTCGGATCCTGTTGCGCTTGACAACGCGACAATAGACCTCATAGGCGTATCCGCTTTTGAAGGAGATCCGAAAGTGCAGTTGAGAGAGGCTCACGCACTCGGTGTCGGCAGGCTGTCCTACAAAATACGGAAAATATGAGCGTTGATGATTTCAGCGAACCGGGCATGCAGGACAGCCAACCGCACTGAGCATAAAATCCCAAAATCGGAATGAAATCGGATGATGCGGTGCGTTTTTGCTGCTACTGTCCGAGTGAGCAAGCGTCAGCTTCATCAATTCATCAATTGATAGAGATATTCATAACTGACTTATAACTGACTTCACCGCGGTGGCAAAGGTGAGCGAGGGAGGGATGCGCGTGTATGAGAGAGAGGAATCTGAAGAGACTGAAGCTGGGGAGGAGAGCAATCCCGAGAGAGAGCGTGAGGAGGAAGCGGAAGAGGGAGTGAGTTTTGGAGAGATTCTGCGTGCTTTACGAAGGAGCAGGGTGCGAACAGAAATTCTGATGTATCTCTACAAAATCTATCCGAATGCGTCCTATCCCGCGGAAATCTCAAGGAACACGGGAATTGACCCCACAAACATTCTTGGAGGACTGCGGGGCATGGGAAGCCGTTTTGACGAGGCCAACTCCCTGCTGAAACTGGGACTTGTTGAGAAGATTGAGCGGGGGAATGCCACTTATTACCGAATTTCTGAGAGAGGAAAGGCATTCATTGAAAGTTTGAAAATGTGAACGGATAGGTTTCGCATTGCACGGACATTTTCTGCACGGCAACACTCCTACTGATGCACCTGCATATACAGAAGTATAGATTCATTGGGAGATTATTTAAGAATGTATGAAGCATTTTATATAAACACTTATCTCGCCGAGAGGTGGAGAAAATGTTAAATGGAGTGAGAAAGTTTGTAATTTTTAGCAGTATAGGCGGAATATGTGTGGCATTAGCACTTTCACTGATAATTTCAAGACATGAAGAGCCCTTTTTGGGATTTCATGCGATAATAGGTGCGGTAGGAGTGCTGTTTTTTGCATTTGCAATGCGGATATTGTCATTAGCGCAGAGGGAGGGGAGGCAGGATGAATGAAACTGGATTTCTGGAATTTTTGACGAGCATACCGCCCGCATTCGTGTATATTTTTGGTGCTTCACTTCTACCTCTGTTCAGAGGCAGGGCGAGAAAGGCATACCTTGTGGCTATCGGCGTTCTCGGACTCGCTCTCGCATTCACCTTAAAGCCACAGACGAGCTGGATGCTTCCGATTCTTCCAGAGATTAAGCTTACGCTGCTGCATGCGGATGCTCTCAGTCTTATAATGGGATACATATTCACACTGATTGGCTTCTTCGCAATAATCTATTCTTTGGATGCTGTGAGGGAAACGGGTCATCATATCTGCGCTTTACTCTACATCGGAAGCTCCTTAGGTGCGGTTTTTGCCGGTGATCTCATCACCCTTTACATTTTCTGGGAGATAATGGCGGTTTCATCGCTCGGTTTAATATGGTATGAAGGCTCAAAGCGGGCGAGAGATGCAGGATTCCGCTATATTATTTTTCACCTTTTCGGAGGTTGCGCACTGCTCGCGGGCATAATTATTCATTTCCTCACGACAGGCTCGCTCACTGTCGGTCCTGTTGATGAGCTTGGAATCGCATACTTCCTGATTCTTCTCGGAATAGGCGTGAACACAGCATTCATCCCGCTTCACACATGGCTTCCCGACTCTTACCCGAAGGCGACAATTGCGGGCTCTGTATTTTTGAGTGTTTACACGACGAAAACAGGAGTCTATGCACTCGCAAGAACATTCCCTGCCGCTGAAGCTGGAGGAGCCGTTGCATATATGGGTGCTGTGATGGCGATTTATGGCGTCGCTTTCGCCCTTCTTCAAAATGATGTCCGTAAATTACTTTCATATCACATCGTCTCGCAGGTCGGATACATGGTCGCTGGTGTGGGAATAGGGACAATGATAGGAATTAATGGAGGAATCGCTCATGTTTTCAACCACATTCTGTACAAAGCGCTGCTTTTCATGTGCATGGGCGCCGTGATTTACGAGACGGGTCGCATGAACCTCACGGAGCTTGGAGGTCTTGCCCGGAAGATGCCTGTCACTGCGCTCACCTGCATCGTCGCAGCGTTCTCAATTTCAGGTGTGATTGGCTTCAACGGATATGTGAGCAAGGGCATGATTATTCATGCGGCGGAGGAATCTCATCTGCATCTCATCGCTCTCGCTCTCATGCTCGCTTCCGTAGGCACCTTCCTCTCTTTCCTGAAACTCACATACTTCACATTCTTCTCCGCTGCTCGTGAGGAAATTCAAGCGAAGGAAGCGCCCATAACGATGCTCATTCCGATGGTGGCGACCGCTGCTCTCTGCGTTGCAATCGGCGTGTATCCGCAGATGCTTTATCGCATCCTGCCTTTTCCTGAAGAGGCATTCCACTATGATGCTTATTCCGCAGGTCACACGCTCGGAACCGCCGAACTGCTTTTGATGACGGCATTCATGTTCTTCGCCTTCGGCTTCTTCAAGCCTCACGAAAGAATCACCTACGACATAGACCTCATTTACAGGAGAGCAGGGAACGCATTTATACACTTCTGCGAGGGTCCACTTATGTCTTTTGCGAGAGCAACAGAGAGTATGATGATGAAAATCGCTGATGCATTCGCTTCCTTCTTACAAAATTCAAGCGCAGCGGCAGGAATGCTCGCATATATAATGATCGTGCTCCTGAGACAATCGGAACATTTCAAAAAGTATGAGGACAACCTTAACAGATTGCGGGAGAATGGATCAATGAAAATCGCCATCGGAACGGGTGTGCTCATCACACTGCTCCTCATATTCTTCTATCTTGCCATATTCATGTATGCCTGAATGCCCAAGCATTCCTAACCTTTATTATTTTTTTCATCAATTATTAACAGATTGATTTTTGTTGTTGGGATCCTGTTCCTGAGCAAAGCAACTCATTTGTTATGATGTTCCATTGGACATCGATTAAGGCGTCTGGGGTGTATAGATTCTCTGAGGATTATAGCCTTCATATTATTATATATTTTTTATCATTATTATCTTAAATCTTATCTTAAACTGAAATCTCCCTGTTGTTGGGATGAAGTTATTGATTGAAGCAAATTTCAAATGAGCGACTGAGAGCCGGGCATGCTGATGAAATGATGAATGGAGAGAGGAGATTGTCGTGGATGAATGAGAGCCTGCAAGAAAGACTGTTAAAAGTGCCGCATTATGCGTGGTGCCGTTTCTTCAGATGGGCGCAGTGGCTGATGCCCGCTCAACGGCAGATTGCAGACCGCAGTGCAGATACAGTTACAAACACCGCATATATTTTTGAATTTGCATGAAAACTGATGCATGGCATGTCGTGGATATCCGTTCCGATCTCATTTGCAACGGCGATGCTGCTCATACCCATAACAATAAAAAAATTGAAGGAGAGAGGTATCACAGCACCTGACAGATACAAAATAGACAGGAGAGATGTGCCGACGTGTGGAGGAACAGCAATAATAACAACTTCAGCAATTGCTTTAATCGTAACTGCTTTGCTGTGTGATTTGTTGTTTGATTGCAGGATCAATAAATATGATATCGCACACCTCCTCGTCATGATTTTCTTCGGATTTTTTGGCTTAATAGACGATTTTTATGACATTGGGAGAACAACAAAGATATTCCTACCGGTTTTCTTGACATTTCCTGTGCTTTCTGTGCTGGATTCATCATCAAACTCATCAGTGGTGCTGCCTTTTTTGGGCGTTTTGGATTTGGGAATGCTCATATATCCTGTTTCAGCCGTCTATGTGATGGTTGTCTCAAATCTTGTGAACATGCATTCTGGTTTCAATGGTCTTGCATCGGGTTTATCTGTGATGTTACTTGCAACACTGTTTGTCAAGACAGTTATGAGGGGGCAGGAATGTCTTTTTTTGGGATGTGTTCTCGGCGCCACAATCGCGTTCTGGTGGTTCAACAGGTATCCTGCGAGGATTTTCCTCGGAAACGTAGGTTCTCTCTCGCTCGGTGCGGTGACAGGTGCTGTGATAGTTGCGAACGGCTTTTTCCTGTCGGGATTCATAATGCTCATACCGCACACTGTGAATTTCCTCATGTATGTTTTCTGGAGGGTTATGCATAAGATAAAGCCTGATGACAGCAGGTGGCGTCTGACGAAGTTCGGCTATGTCTTGGAAGACGGGACACTTTATGTTCCCAACGCGCTCACACTCAAGTGGGTGCTCCCGTATCACTTCAGAATGACCGAGGTGCGAGCAGTTCTCGCGATGTATGCACTCAGCGCACCATTCTGCATTGCATCGCTGTTTGTTCCTTTCTGAGCGAAGAATTCTGAGCGGGGAACTACTTGTTTTTGTATCTCATCTTCTTCCGCCGCTTTTTCAATTTATGCTTGCGCATCTTCGCCCTCCATCGTTTTCTTCCGCATGGAATTTCACATCACCCTCCATACATTTTGTTCTGATTTTATTTTGATTTTTCTTATACCATATCCACATGCTCGCCTTGAGAGGAGGAGTGAGGCTGCCCTCACCAACCAGTTTGAGAAGGAGATCAAAAGTTGATTGAAATGATTATATGAGATGAAATTTGCAAAGCGCGTGAGCAGCATAGGGATTTCCGGCATAAGGAGGGCGTTTGAGGGGCTTTCAGGCGAAGATGTGATAAATTTGGGATTGGGAGAGCCTGATTTTGAGACTCCCCAGCACATTATAAGGGCGGCAGAGCGAGCGATGCGAGCAGGACACACGAAATATACATTTAACAAAGGCATTCACGAATTGAGGAATGCGATAAGCGAGAAATTGAGGCGTGATAACGGCATTGAGGTCCCCGATGAGAACATAATCGTCACTGCAGGAGCGAGTGAGGGGCTTCACATAGCAATACACGCGATTGCGGAGAGTGGTGATGAGGTGCTTGTTCCGGATCCGGGATTCGTCTCTTTCAGTGCGCTCGTCCGTCTTGCTGATGCGAAGCCGGTGAGTGTGCGCCCTCGCGGCGAATATGACATGGCGATGTCTGTTGATGATGTGCAGGAGAAAATAACAAAGCGGACGAAAGCGATCATCGTGAACTCGCCTGCCAATCCAACAGGTGCCGTTCTGAGCGAAAACGACATTAAGGCACTTGCAGAAATCGCAGATGACCACAATATCGTGCTGATATCCGATGAAGTATATGAATATTTTGTTTATGATGGATATAAACATGTGAGTCCCGCAAGATTTTCGGATAATGTCGTCACCGTCAATGCGGTTTCAAAGGCATATGCGATGACGGGCTTCAGATTGGGATATGTTGCTGTCGGTTCTGAGGAGTATGTGGAAAATATGATGAAGATACATCAATATATACAGGCATGTGCATCCTCCGTCGCTCAGTATGCCGCGCTTGCAGCGCTTACAGGACCGCAGGATTCGGTATCACGGATGAGAGATGAGTTCAACCGCAGGCGGATGTTTGTGATGCATGCGCTTCGCTCCATGGGGCTTGACTTTTCCATCCCGAGAGGCGCATTTTATGTATTTCCACGCGTTGATGACGAGAACGCATTTGTTGATCATGCACTCAGCAAAAAAGTCATTGTTACGCCTGGCTCAGCATTCGGCGACGCCGGCAGAAATCATGTGCGCATATCATTCGCAGAAAGCATGGATCGCCTGAAAATTGCATTTGAGAGACTCGCCGCATCGTCACCGCGCAGCTGAACGCAACTGGCTGCATTTCACTGCTACTGCTCTGCTGTGCGGGGTCTGTGCATGGTGAGCCTCTGAGCCCCTGTTCATATCTCCCTGCATGGACTGAACCCAAAGATGAATTATGTATGAATGGGTTGGATGACAGATGCGAAGAGATTGTGTTGATAGGTGCATGAACCTGCTGCCACATCTTTCAACATGATGATTGGAGAAGCAGATGTGACATCTAAATGATATATTTATATATGTGTGGGTGGTAAAATCATGCATAGGAGGTGATGGGAATGGCGAAAATATGCATAGAAGGTGAATCTTTGTCTGATGTGCGCAGAATGCTGGGTGAAGAGCCAACAATACCGTCTCACCTTGAGTCTGTGGTGAACGATGTGGTTAAAGTGCTTGAGGCAGCACGAAGAGCGAGGGAGGAGGATCCGAGAGGTCGCTCAAAGCGCATGATAGCTCGCTACGCAGGAATTGACGATGTGGCAATGGTCAGTGACATACTTCAACTGCTCGCACATCACAAACTGGTGGAGAAGAGGACAAAGGGACGCTGGGTAGCAGTTGTCTGATTTGAACTGTCAAATCTTTCAACTTTTTTGCTTTTTTATTTACTTAAATTCTTTATTTACTCAACTTCTCAAGGGCATGATGAGGCAGCTCGGGCGTTATCGTGTGGCAGCGGCAGTGTTCTGATGAGGTTCTGATGGTGTTCTGATGATGTCCCGATGATGTTCTGATAATGTCCCGATGATCTCAGAACAGAGGATGAAGCCTGATGATGTCAGAACGGAGGATGAAGCTGCGGGGTGAAAACGATAAAAGAATGGAGTGAGTGGTGTTGGAACGGAAAGATGTAAAAGAGGATAAGAGAAGATGAGGAGGGGGATCATGATGAACGCGGAGTTGGCGAAGATGAGTAAGCGATACAATCCTGAGGAAGTTGAGAGGAGGTGGCTGTCGTATTGGGATGATTCGCTGTATTATTATGAGGATGCTTCTGTAGCATCTGGCGAGAAGGAACCCTATATCATAGACACGCCACCGCCTTATCCGACAGGAGATTTTCACATAGGAAATGCGCTCAACTGGTGTTACATTGACTTCATCGCGAGATACAAGCGGATGAGGGGATATGAAGTGATGTTTCCGCAGGGCTGGGACTGCCACGGTCTGCCGACTGAAGTTAAGGTTGAGGAGACGCACCGCATCTCAAAGAGGGAGGTGAGCAAGCAGGAGTTCAGGAGGATGTGCGAGGAGCTGACGATGCGCAACATAAAGCAGATGAGGGAGATGATGCGGAGATTGGGATTTTCAATTGATTGGAGTCGTGAGTTCGTGACAATGGACGACTCATACAAAAAATTCACACAGCGCTCATTCATTCGCATGTTCAGGGATGGCTGGATATATCGTGCGGAGCATCCGGTGAACTGGTGTCCCCGCTGCGAAACTGCGATCGCATTTGCCGAGGTTGAGTATGAGGAGCGTGAATCATATCTCAACTACATATTGTTCAAGCGTGTGCAAGCTGACTCAGCGACTTCTTCATCTGAATCCGATGATGTTGTGATCGCCACCACGCGCCCTGAGCTTCTTGCGAGTTGTGTTGCGGTTGCAGTCAATCCCTCCGACGAGCGATACTCCCATCTGAGAGGAGAAATGCTTGAGGTGCCCATATTCGGGCATCATGTGCGCGTGTTTGAGGATGAGAATGTCGACCCCTCATTCGGAACTGGCGTTGTCATGATATGCACATTCGGCGACCGTCAGGATGTGCGCTGGTGGAAGGAGCACAGACTGCCGCTGCGTGTATCCATAGATGGTAGAGGCAGAATGACGGGCACTGCAGGAAAATACGAGGGTATGAGTGTGGAAGAATGCAGAAATCGCATAGTGGAGGATCTTGAGGGAAGAGGACTTCTTCTGAGGAGGGAGCGTATAAAGCAGAGTGTGGGAGTGTGCTGGCGGTGCAAGACGCCCATTGAAATAATTTCGGCGAAGCAGTGGTTCATCCGCGTTCCCAAGAAGGAGGTCAAAGAAGCAGCTCGCAGGATAAGATGGCATCCCGAGCACTTCAGACTTCGCCTTGAGAACTGGGTGGACTCCATGGAATGGGACTGGTGCATCTCACGCCAGCGGATATTTGCTGTGCCCATTCCCGTGTGGTATTGCAAGCAATGCGGCGCTGTGAAGCTCCCATCTGAGGATGAGCTGCCAGTTGACGCATCTGAGGAGAAGCCAAAGAGCCCATGCGAGAAATGCGGGAGCAGAGATTTCATCGGAGAGGAGGATGTGCTCGACACATGGATGGACTCGTCACTGAGCGCACTTTGGGTCGCCGGATGGAACTTTAATGATAATGATAATAACAATAATAACAATTACAAGCCGGTTGAGCTGCGACCTCAGGGACACGACATCATAAGGACATGGGCCTTCTACACAATACTCAGAACGCTCGCACTCACGGGAGAAATACCGTGGCGCATGATACTGATAAACGGTATGGTCCTTGGCGAAGACGGATTCAAGATGAGCAAATCACGTAACAACATTATATCGCCTGATGAGGTCGTGAGCAAGCACGGCGCAGATGCGTTCAGACAGTGGGCTGCAACAGGCGGTGCTGTAGGCTCCGATGTCCAGTTCCGCTGGAAAGACATAGTTGCAGCTTCAAAATTCCTGCAGAAAATGTGGAGCATACTCAGGTTCTCAATGATACACCTCGCCGATTACACGCCTCCTGATGAAAACTGCGCTGCGATGAATGTGATTGACAAATGGCTTCTCGCGAAATTGAAGGAGCTCGTTGATGAAGTCACGGATGCTATGGAGAAATTCAAGTTTGATGAGGCACTGAAACGCATAAAGGCGTTCGCATGGGATATTCTCGCAGATGACTACATAGAGATCGCGAAAGCAAGGCTATACGGTGATTCAGTGTCAGGAGATTCCGGAAGGGAATCAGCGAGGTTCGCTCTTTTCACAACAATGAAAACGCTGTCAATACTTCTGGCTCCTTTCATGCCTTTCTTCGCAGAGGAGATGTATCAGCGTGTCGTCAGAAAGGTTAAAACAGCGAAGCCGAGCGTCCATCAGGAGAGATGGCCCGAAATTCATGTTCATGTGAAACCTGAAGAAGTGCACGAGGGAGACATTATCGCTGAAATCGTGCGCACAGTCAGAAGATTGAAGGCAGAGCGCAGAATACCTCTCAACAAACCGCTTCGCAAAATAGAAATATTCTCACCGGAACCCATAGACACCGAAGACCTCAAAAATGCAACTGCTTCCCCCGTGATGCTTCGCAGCAGCGACAGGCACGCAGCAAAAGCAGAAGCAAAAGCAGACAGCGAGCGTGTTGAATTCAAAATAAGTGATGTGGAGGTCGTCGTTCATGTATGACCCCGCTTCGCACAAATTTCACACTTCAACACACAGCTCATCCCACGCAACCGGAAACTGAAAACAGGAAGGTCTCAAAACGCCCAGAGACCTTGCGTGAAAAGCACTGTGAAGAATGAAAGAAATATTGTGGAAATGATCACTGTTGTATGATGCAGAAAATCACTGCGCTCGCTTATTGATGCAAATATTATGAAAATGGGAAAAAGAGACAGCGTATATCTCGGTATGCTGAGCCAGAAATGGGATGAAGTGAATGCAAGCCACGAGAAAAGCATATATATGCTGTATGAAATGCGTGATGTGATGAATGAATATATTATGCAGGCGATTCCCAGCACACAGAACACAATTTCCGCAATGCATACGAGAGCAATCTCAGATTGAGGGCGCCAGAAAAAGCCTCCAACTGCGTTCACAAAACCCGTCCACGGAGGTGCGAGGTGCTTGAACCAGTGTTCCCGCTGAAAGTGCATGAAAGCAAGAGCATCACCGAACACCACATAATTGAGCATCAGATAAATGAGAAATCCCACGGGTGTCATCAGGATAGATGCTGTTGCTCCTGCTGTTTCTTTCTCCGCTGCTTTCTTTGCGTGTGATTGCTGCTTTGCATGTGATTGCTGCTTTGCGTGTGATTGCTGCTTTGCGTGTGATTGCTGATGTCCACATTTCTTCTGTCCCAGCTGCTCGTGCTTCTGAACTATGAATTCGGCTATGAGTGCGGGGATGAGTGCGAGACCTGTTATGCGTGTTGCAGTGGCGAGCATTCCTGAGAATCCGCTCATAAACCATCTGTGTGTTCTTGCATAATACATGCATGATATTGCGAGAAGCAGAAAGAGCCCCTCTGTATATCCTGCGATCATGAAGTATGCTGTCGGAAATGTGGAGAAGTATATGACGCTTCTCAGTGCTGATCGCTCAGACAGATCAAGACTTGCAATCCTGAAAAGATATATCGCCGCTGCTGCGGAGCATATATTGGATATGAGCAATGCAGCATATTCATAATCCATTATGAAAGACAGAAGTTTTATGAGAAAAGGATAAAATGGCAGGAAAACAATGAAATATCTATGCTCTCCTGTGTTGTTATAACCATATTTCGCGATATCTATGTAATGTGGTGCATCCCATCTGTTCCACAGCACGGTGAGGTCACTGATCCGGTTGTTTAAAACCATGCTGCCCAACACAGATACTGCGAGCAGCGCAATCTTGACAACAAGCACAATGCATACAACATAAATCAGATCGCCGTCTCCTTTGCTTCTTATCTCCATCCTCCCCCGCACCTCAAGCAGCGCTTTGCGGAATCATTGAGAATGAGTGTGATGAGATGGTGTGATGGTGTGATGATGTGAGGTGGTAGTCAGCTCATTTACGACGTTTTAAGAATGCTTTGAGATTTTTCTGAGCGTCTTCAGTTGCGAATGCGATGGTGAAGCAGTCAGCTTCTGTCATGAGTGCGTGTTCAAGAGGCATGTTGATACCGCTGTTTATCGCGCGCTTGAGCAAAGAGAGTGCGACTGCGCTTTTTGCATGCAGCTTTTTGAGAAATGCATTTACAGCATCATCAAGCTCTGCTGCGCTTGTCACCGCGTTCAGTATGTGGAGTGAGAGTGCCTTATCCGCCCGTATTCGCTCTCCTGTGAACAGTATTTCAGCCGCTTCAGTCTTACCTATGAGTCTTGTGAGGCGTTGTGTTCCTCCTCCTCCCGGGATTATTGCGAGATTTATCTCCGGAAATCCGAATGAAGCGTCTTCCGATGCGAATCTGAAATCGCATGCAAGCGCTATTTCAAATCCACCTCCGAGGCAGTATCCTCTTATTTTCGCAAGCACCGGCTTTCTCATGCTCTCAATCTGCATTGTGATTTCCTGAATGCGCCTCGCTGTTTCTCCTGCATGGATAGGCGTTTTCTCTATGAGTTCCGAGATGTCAGCGCCTGCTGAGAAATTACCCCCCGCACCCGTTATGACGACTGATCGCACATCCTCATCCCTTTCAGCGTTTTTAAGTGCATCACTCAGCGCATCTATCATCTCAGCATTGAGTGCGTTTAGCACATCCGGGCGGTTGAGCGTGATTGTTCCGATTCCCTCCGATTTCTCATATATGAGAACCATCTCATTCATAACAACATGACGCCTGTCACGCCGCTATCATGCGCTTCTGCGCCGCTATCATGCGCTTCTGTAATCATAGAATCCTTTTCCGGTTTTCCGGCCCTTCCATCCGACGCGAGCCATCTGCACCATTGTAACCGCTGGCTTGAATCGCTCCCATCCCGTCTCCTCATATATAGCGTTAAGTGCGTTCGCAACAACATCAACACCTATGAGGTCAAGCAGTTGAAAGGGGCCCATAGGCCAGCCGAATGAGAGCTTTATCACTTTATCTATGTCCTCAACAGATGCGATGTTTGACTCCGCGATCTTAACTGCCTCGTTCAGCATGAGCACCATCATCCTGCTCGTAACGAACCCCGGAGAGTCCTTAACCGTGACTGTTTCCTTGCCGAGCGAGCGGACAAACTCTATTGTCCTGCGCACTGTCTCTTCGGATGTTTTGAGCGAACGCACTATTTCAACAGCAGGGATTACGGGCGGCGGATTCATGAAATGCACGCCTATGACCTTATCAGGACGTTTTGTGACAGCACCAAGCATCGCAATTGATATTGTGGATGTGTTGCTGCCGAGTATAGTGTGCGGCGGACATATATTATCAAGCTCCTCAAACACCTCTTTCTTCACCGAGATGTCCTCATAAACTGCTTCTATCACGATATCCGCATCCTTTGCACCTTCTTCAATGCTTGTTGTTGTATGAATGCGGCTCAACGCAGCCCCCACATCATCCTCATCAATGCGACCCTTCTTCACAAGCTTCCTCAACACATCCTCAACAGCAGCTATGCCCTCTCGCAACGATTCCTCACGACGGGCAACAACAGAAGTTTCGTAGCCCGATTGCGCACATATCTGCACGATTCCCCTGCCCATCACACCAAATCCGACGACACACACTTTTCTTATCTCACCCGCAGCTCCACGCATTGTATCCCCTCCTTCCGTCATCATCCATCATCCATCATCATTATCATCATCATCCCTCTACGGTCTCAAAAAGAGGGCAGGAATGCGACCCGGCTGAGAACTTGTCGCCTTTCCATGTGTATGCACCTTTCATGCGCACTTTTTTTCCGATGAGAGATTGGTCTGCCCGCTCAACATCATGGTCAAGTCTTCCGATTATCCTGCAGCCTTCTTTCAGAGAGACCAGGCACACTATATACGGGGCTTCTTCCTCAAACCCCTCCGGAGGCACACGAATGATCGTGAATGTCTCCAAAACTCCCTCACCGCTCAGCTGCTCCACTTTCATGTCGCGGGATGCACACCACTGACACACCGCCTGCGGTGGAATCGTCACCTTGTTGCACGCTGCACACCTCAATCCCAGCAATCTACCATCACGCAATGCCTCCTCATATGCCGAAAATGCCAGAACCATCATTTAGTCCCTCTTTAGCTGAAGCAATAAAATATGTATGCATAAATTAATGTCCCATTCATGATTCCTTTTCTTCCTGCTTTTTGCCACAAACTCCCAGAGCATACAACGAAGACTGACAATGTCCGGGCGTGAAACCCGCGCGGAAAACCATCGCATTCCAGTCAGCTGGCTATGATGCGGATGTTTGCTTGCTCAAATAAGTGAAAGCAGAAGCAGGAATGGATTATGATTAAAATTAAATTAATGTAAAAATTCAGATGAAGCGGCATCTTTCCTCTTATTCTTCCTCCCCCTCTCCGTCTTTTATGTCGTAGAAATAAATTCTTATGAATTCACGCATCTCCTCATCAGTGATGCAGGATGTTCTGCCGCGCTCATACTGCGCTTTTATCTCCTTGAAAACAGCTTCAACGCGAGCATCGTTCTTACTCAGCGATATTTCAACTCCGTTCTCTCGCAGTATCTCCTCTATCTTGTGTCTGATAAGCTCTCTTCCCGATGTTGCACCTATTACGAGTTTCCTCTCAGCACCGACGACCTCTGGCGGGAAGGGCTCATACACAAATGGGTTCTTCAGGACACCTGCCGCATGTATGCCGCTTTCGTGCGCAAAGACGTTCTTGCCGACCACTGCTTTGTTGAGGGGCACACGAAATCCCATCTCCCTCTCAACATACTCCGCGAACTCAGTCAGGCACTCAATATTGTATTTGTGGAAGCCTTTAACACGCAGCTCAAGGAAAACGATAATTTTCTCAAGTTCAGCAACGCCAGCACGCTCCCCCATGCCCAGAAATGTGGCATTCACCCAGTTGGCACCGTGCCAGAGCGCTGCAATTGATGCTGCAGTGCCAAATCCGAAATCATCATGAATGTGCGTCTCAACATCCCTGACTCCTATTTCCTTCAGCGATTCCACAATGCGAGGTATGCTGTAAGGGAAATCATCCATGAACGGAATGCCGAAATTAAGCGTATCACATATTCTTATGATGGCATTCGGCGCTATATCCAGGATCTCACGCACAAAAGGAAGCACAAAATTTTCAATATCCGCTCTTGTGATGTCTTCAAGATGACATCTCGGTCTCAATCCGTGAGAAACCGCATACTCCAGTACATCAATATAACTTTCTTTTGCCTTTTCTCTGCTTTCAAATCCTATTTTCTGCAATATATGTGAATCCGAAACGGACATCAGGATGCCCGTCTCACTGATTTCATCAAATTTCAGTATCAGATCTATGTCCTCCCTGTTCGCTCTCGCCCATCCTGTGACCTCTGTCGTGCTGTACATGTCAAGCATCTCTTTCACCGCTTCCCTGTCGCTCTCATCATAGAGGAATGTCTCCGTTTTCTCAATGCCTATGCGCTGCAGATAATCGTAAATGCGCACCTTGTGTTTTTTCAACATCACCACACCGGGCATCTGCGCACCTTCCCTTATCGTCGTGTCGCTTACGCATATCTCATTCGGATCTCTGCCATCCGGCAGTGATATCTTCGGCAGATCATCATATCTCAGAAGCACATGTGATGACATATCTATCCCTTAATACCCCACTTAAATATATTAGGCATTTCTTCTTCACTTCATGATGTCAATGCATGATGTCAATGACGGGAGAAGAAGGAGGGCGAAGGATACAAAAAAGCAAAGCAAATGAAGAGAATCGTGCCAGCATCATGCTGCGTGGAAAGCATAAAGTTTCGTTCGGATTGGAGCATGGCACCTGCTGATTGACATCAGATGGACATGACATGGACATGAGGTGAGGACTCTGCACTGTCCAACTCCTCCACCGCCGCAACTGCTCGGGAGGAGAATTATTTTCATTTTTTTTATTTCTGTTTTTGTTTTTTATTTCTGCAGGCCCTTCTCCCATCAACAGACGAGGAGCGTGCAGCCAATCTTGGAGCAGTGTGATGTGGGGGAGATGTTGGATGAAATATAAGGAGTTCACACGCATGTTCAAGTTTTGCATTGTAGGGGGGATAGGAATGTGCATAAACACATTTTTCATCTGGCTTCTCACAGATATTATGCATATTTTTTACATCATTTCAGCTGTAATTGCCATTGAAATCGCAATTTTCATTCAATTCATGCTTAATGATCGCTGGACATTCAGAGAGAAACAGACGATCGGCGTGCGGCAGTTCATAATACGCATGACGAAGAGCAATACATGGCGTGCGGGCGGAATCGCATTGAACCTTACCGTCCTGTATGTGCTGACGGAACATGCTCATTTTTATTATCTTGTATCAAACATCTTCGGCATACTCTGCGCATTTCTCCTGAATTACATTCTTGAGAGCAGGCTGACATGGGGCGTCTGAGTCCCGTGTGGTCTCGTGTGGTCTCATAGAAAGCAGGAGAGATTTATTTGATTTGCGCTCATATAATATTGCGGAGCGATGTCATCGGATGAATATGCCAGCTACACTGCGAAGGACATTCAGGTGCTTGAAGATTTGGAGGCTGTCAGGAAGCGTCCATCAATGTATATCGGTGACACGGGAATCAGAGGACTGCATCATCTTCTCAATGAGGTTATAGATAACAGTGTTGACGAGGCATCTGCCGGTTTCTGCGATGCTATTGGAGTTATTTTGCATTCTGACAATTCAGTCACAGTGTGCGACAACGGAAGAGGGATTCCTGTTGATTTTCACGATGAATTCAACGCACCTGCTGTTGAAATCGTGATGACAAAGCTGCATGCAGGTGGAAAATTCGGAAGCAAGGCTTATAAGGTATCAGGAGGTCTTCACGGTGTGGGCATATCTGTTGTGAACGCACTGTCTGAGTGGCTTGAGGTTGAGATAAAACGGGATGGCAAGATATATTATCAGAGATATGAGCGCGGGAAGCCTGTTTGCACGCTTCAACAGATTGAGCTTCAACAGGTTGAAGAGGAGAGAAAGGTTGAAGAGGAGAGAAAACACTTTGAAAATGCGAAGACAGGTACAAAAATAAGGTTCAAACCGGACGAGAGCATATTCAAAAACATCCGTTACGATTACAGCATCGTCGCAGAGAGGCTCAGAGAACTCGCATTCCTCAACAGCGGATTGCAACTCACATTGTGCGATGAGCGCTCTGGAATAACAAAAACATTCATGTATGAGGGCGGTATAGTATCATTTGTGGAACATCTCAACCGCAATAAAAGCGTGTTGCACGCACCCATATACTTCAAAGAGGAGAAGAATGGGATTATTGTTGAAATAGCAATGCAATACAACAACTCATTTGCAGAAAATATACTATCTTTTGTCAATAATGTGAGGACTGTTGAGGGAGGAACGCATCTGAGTGGTTTCAAAGCTGCTCTGACAAAGGTCATAAATGAGTATGCACGCATGAAAAAGATGACGAAAAGTGTGCTTGAGGGGGAAGATGTGCGTGAGGGGCTCACAGCGATTATCGCTATAAAAATGAGGGAACCCCAGTTTGAGGGGCAGACCAAGACGAAACTCGGAAATTCAGAGGTGAAAGGCATCGTGGAATCAGTGATGAGGCATAATTTCTGGACATTCCTTGAGGAAAATCCAAAAGATGCTGAGCGCATCATATCAAAGGCAGTCGCAGCAGCTCGCGCGAGAGAAGCCGCAAGGCAGGCAAGGGAGATCGCACGACGAAAGGAATCTGTTTCGGTTCCAATGCCCGGAAAGCTCGCAGACTGCTCCGAGAGAAATCCAGCACGCCGCGAGATATTCATCGTTGAGGGGGATTCAGCGGGGGGTTCCGCAAAACAGGCGAGAGACAGAAACTTCCAAGCTGTGATGCCAATAAGAGGTAAAATATTGAATGTTGAGAAGGCTCAGATGGCCAAAATACTAAAAAATAGCGAGATAAGAGCGCTTATAAACGCATTAGGCGCCGGTATAGGAGAAGATTTCGACATTGAAAAGGTAAGATATGGCAGAATAATCATAATGAGCGACGCAGATGTTGATGGCGCACATATAAGAACGCTGCTTCTTACATTCTTCTACAGATATATGAGGCCACTTATTGTTCAAAACCGTGTCTTTATCGCAATGCCCCCTCTTTACATGGTTCGGCACGGTGATGAGTGCAGATATGCGTTTTCTGAGGAGGAATATGCGGACATCATGAGGGAACTCAGTGCCTCAGGAGGAGATGTGATACATGTGCAGCGCTATAAAGGTCTCGGAGAAATGAATCCCGAACAGCTGTGGGAGACCACGATGAACCCCGAAACGAGATGCCTGAAGCTCGTCACACTTCGTGATGCTGAGTATGCCGACCATATATTCTCCGTTCTTATGGGGGAGGATGTTGAATCCCGCAGAAACTTCATACAGATGCACGCGAAAGAAGTGCGAAATCTGGACATCTGATGCTGGATGTTATTCTGATGCTGGATGTTGTGATTGATGTTGTGATTGAGATTGATGTTATGATTGACTTCCAAATCTCAGCACGGAGCTGTGTGAACTGTCTCCCACTCTCACAGCTTGAGGCTTGCATGGTGGAGATGCATGCCCGAGGACTCCTGAGTTGATATCTGCAACATTTTGCAACATAAACCAGATTGCAAATGAGGCATCGGGGTAAGGCGGCGGTTGAGGAGTGCATCAGATATTTGAAGGAGCAGTTTGGTGTTGATGAGGAGCATCTGGACTTTGATCTCACAGGTGACGGCAAGGTGTATGCGTTCAGGGAATGCTCGGCGATCTCATCATCTCTTGTCAGGCATAAGGGCATTTACTTCGGCAAGATTGAAAAGGACGGCTTTCGCCTTTCTATGGATGGCAGTTTTCTCGTAGGTGCAAAGGCTCGCAAGGGCGTAATTGATTTGAGCGATGAGGAGGCAAAGAAGTGGCTGCGCGGTGAGGATCTGGAGAGCGATGTGAGAGGTTATGTGATACTGAAGTGGCGCTCTTACATCCTGGGCTGCGGCAAAGGCGATGGAAAATTCATCAGAAACTTCGTCCCAAAAGACAGAAGACTGAGCTCCTGATGCAGATTGTGAGTTAAAGCCGCAAGAAGCCGCCGCTTCGCCCACGATTCTCCACCTCCATATCCACAAGAAAAGCAGATACAGCGAGGCAGTTGAGAGGGAAATGGCACAAAGGTGAAGTATGAAAGAGGAGTGAGAGACACTGTGCAGAAGGAACGGAAGATACGATTCCTCAGGTTTCAGCGGAAATAAAAGGAATACCTGTGATGTTGAGAGAGACTCAACAAAGTTCTGCCGGAAATGCGATGGCAAAAAGAGAAGGAAGGAATAAGCGCGTGGTCACAGCATTCGTGCGCCTGGGGCATCCATGTCCAAACGGAATAATGGCATCAGAGATAGAAAAATGAATGATTAAATAAGTTCACACCATTTATGTTTTCATTTCAATATAACAGAAATCACATAAATAAAAAATATTATTTTTCTCATATTAGTATTAATCTATAATAAAATTTTAAAGAGAATGAACTATGGGAAATTTTCCGCCGGAGAAGCCGGGGACAGGGTGACTAAGGGCTTAAGGTGTGCCTTCAATGGCATTCTTTACATGCTACAGGCTGTGCATGAGGACCACATAAGAGCGAAATCAACGATTCACAGCATAGCTTTGCAGGAGCATATAAGCGTATCTCTGAATTGATCCTGTCTGAGAGATACAGAATTGGATGTCTATTTGATTGATACAGACTCTATTATGCTAGGGAATATACGACGGATATAAGTGAAGGGGTCTGAGATAAGCATATTGGTGGATAAAAACCACTATCAGTGTGTTTCCTGCAAACATGATTCAATGACTTACAAACCATAGATTCAGGATAAAGAAATAGGGAGACCACATTGATAAATGCAGATCCAGCATTTGAGATAAGCAACAGAATAAGAGGAATAAAATATTGAAAATGAGAGGAATAGAGAAAAAAGTGAGGAAGACCAAAAAATTATAGAGAGAGAAGATCTGTGGGGGAGAGCCTTTGCCTTTTTCTTTTAAAAGGCAGTCGGGTTTGAAGTCCTGGAGATTTCTTTCACGGCATGCTCTACTTGGCAGCTTCTATCATTATGGAGGGTTTTGGGATGCGCTCTTTATCTGTGGAGAAACAATGAATATCTGAATCCCGCAAAAAAGGAGAAAGTTTTTGTTTGCTCTGATATGAGAGATGTTGTGAAAGCCGTTAATTTAAACAAAAAAGAAGGGGGATGATAGAATGAGGCTTTGGGATCCAATTTTGAAGCTCAGGAACAATATCGCACAGCTCCACAGAGCTTTAACGCAAAAACCTTTCATCCATCACCCATAAACTGACATGATACTTGTCAACAACCTTCTTCAGGCCGCAGAGCATTTCAGAAAGGGGAGCGGGGCATGTGTGCGCTGTTGTCAGGTGTGAAGAAAAACAGGGGGACACAGATGCTGCTGATGCTGTGATGAGGAGAGTGCTGATGCTGTGGTGAGGGGAGGATCGTGTATAAGTGTGATGCGTTGCGGGAGCAGTGAGATAAAGTAGGAGGATCAAATGAAAATATGCGGCGGGAGTTCAAGTGTGTTTTTGTCGGTTGGGATCGCGCGTATGATATATGCGAGCATGTATGCACTTCAATCAGAGAAGCTGCGTTCAGACCGGAGGTCGTTGTGGGCGTTTCACGCGGAGGTCTCTTTCTCGCACGAATTATATGCGATTTCTTCAGGTTGAAAGATCTTTTATGTCTGAAAATAGAGCATTGGGGCGTTACTGCGACGATAACTGGCGAAGCTGAGATGAAATACGGGCTTGACGACAGGGCGAAGCAAGTGTTGAGGGGAAAGCGCGTGATTGTCGCTGATGACATCACAGATACAGGCGAGAGTCTGCGGATTGCTGCGGAATATGTGCGCTCAACTGGCGTTGAAGATGTGAGAACTGCAGCAATGCATCATAAATCTGTCTCATCTTTCGTGCCTGATTTTTATGGTGAGCGCATTGACGAATGGGTGTGGGTGATATATCCGTGGAGCTTCTACGAGGACATCTCCTATCTGATCACAAACCTGCCTGTGTCTGGATTGGATGTGGAGGAGATAAAAGAATCACTGCAGCGCGTGTATGACCTGCATATGAGCAGCGATGACATGCATAAAATCATTGAGAACATGGTTTTCCACGGCGAAATTGAGCAGATAAACGGGAAAGTTGTTTTGAAGAAAAAGCGAAATGATGGATGAAAAATTCAATCTGATGGGCGTTGATGTCATTCCTCATCATTTTAGGGCGTTTTGGGATTATGATGCACACTGCTGGCTGTCGGCAGAGAGACATCAGAGAGTCAGAGAGAGAAAGCATGCTGAGAAAGCCTGCTAAGACTTAAATAGGAGGGATACCAAGGAGATTAGGATATGTTGCCGAGGGGACATATGAGGTCATATGAGGTCATATATCAGCGCCAGCAAATGCCTGCGGCAGCTGAGCGCTTGATAGAATGCCGAGGTGGCCGAGTGGACTAAGGCGCAGGCCTGGAGTGTGCGCCACAGATAGCCTGTGTCCCGTGAGGGGCGCAAGGGTTCAAATCCCTTCCTCGGCGCTATGCGTATGTGAATATGAATATGGGATGTGCGATGAAATATGCGATGTGAATATGAGATATGCGTTGGATATGTGGAAGACGTTGAATATGTGGAAGAAGTGGATGTGAAGGGCGAAGAACTGGAGCGGCAGAGGTGAGTGGTGAAATGGCGGATGAAAATGAGGGAGATACAGTGGCTGAGGATAGGGAGGAGTTCAGGTATATTGTCAGGCTGATGGACACGGACTTGGATGGATACAGAACTGTAGAACACGCGCTTTGCGGCATAAAGGGCGTGGGCAGGCGTATTGCGAGGGCTGCCACAATTCTTGCGAGGATTGACCCCGACGAGCGCATGGGAAATCTGTCAGATGATGCCATAGAGCGCCTGAAAATGGCGCTGCAGAGCTTGGAAAAGAGACTGCCAAAATGGATGCTCAATCGTCGGAAGGACCTTTTCACGGGTGATGACCTTCATATACTCGGCGCCGACCTGCCGCTCAAGATTCGTGAGGATATAAACTTCATGCGGAAAATAAGGTGCTACCGCGGCATAAGACATGAGCGTGGATTGAAGGTGAGAGGTCAGCGGACAAGATCAACAGGACGAAAAGGACCTGTCGTCGGTGTGATACGCAGAAAGCAGAGAGCATCAGGCGGCAAAGGCTGAACCTGAATGCGAATGGCTGGCTGAGTGTGTCGGGTTGAGCGAGGTGATGAGATAATGGGGGATCCCAGAAGAATAAAGAAGAAGTATGAGAAACCGAAGAAGCCCTGGGAGTTGAGAAGACTGGCTGAGGAGAGGGAGATTGTGAAAAATTACGGGTTGAAAAACAAGCGAGAGCTGTGGAAAGCGCTCACAATCATCAAAAAATACAGGCGTGAAGTGCGAAAAATACTCGCGGAAATCGCCACTGGAAAGGGGACCGAGCACACAAGAAGGAGAGGAGAGGAGATACTGAGAGGTCTCATAAGGCGTGGCATACTCAACAAAACGATAGAGGAGGCAAAGCTTGATGATGTGCTCAGTCTGAGCGTCAAGGACATTCTTGAGAGAAGATTACAGACAGTTGTCTTCAGAAAAGGACTTGCATCTTCAATAAAACATGCGAGACAGCTCATTGTCCACGGTCATATTGCTGTGAAGGGCAGGAAAGTGACTGTCCCCTCCTATATTGTGAGCAGGGAGGAGGAAAATCAGATAGGATATTACCGTTCTGAGGATGTGCTTGAAAAAAGTTCTGAAGATGTGCTTGAAAAAGCGGCATCTGAGGCGGAGTGAGGTGGTGTTCTGATGGCTGAGGAGAGAAAGGCAATTGCTCATATCTTCTCAACATTTAACAACACAATAATCACAGTTACAGACATAACAGGTGCGGAGACCCTTGCGAAGGGCTCTGGAGGCATGATTGCGAAGGCTGACAGGGACGAGAGCTCTCCCTACATCGCGATGAAGCTCGCAATGCAGATAGCGGATAAGCTGAAGGAGCAGGGCATCAACACAATCCTCATAAAGGTCAGGGCGTGGGGCGGACACAAATCCCGCTCAACAGGTCCGGGGGCTCAGGCAGCCATCAGAGCGTTCGCAAGGGCTGGTCTGCGCATTGAACGCATAGAGGACAACACGCCCGTCCCCCACGACGGCACAAAACGCCCCGGTGGCAGGAGAGGGAGGAGAGTATGAGCTGAGGAGAGAGACTGAACGAGAGGGATGAGAAATGGAGCTGAGATTTCTGGAACATGACGAGGGGAGAGTGAAATTTGTCTTATCGGGCGTGGACTCTGCGTTTGTGAATGCGCTGCGCAGGACAATGATCGCTGATGTGCCCAAGCTCGCAGTTGATGAGGTTGAAATATATGAGAACACATCGCTTCTTTACGATGAGCAGATCGCACTTCGCCTTGCACTGATACCTCTGAGATGCACAGAGGAGCTCGTCCATCCCGAGGACTGCGAGTGCGGTGGCAAAGGATGTGAGAAGTGCGAGGTGAAGCTGCAACTGGAATGTGAAAGCCCTGATACAGAGGGAAGCATCACAATATACTCAAAAGACCTCAAACCTCTTGATGAGCGCGTGAGCGTCGTGCACCAGAGGATACCTCTTATCAGACTGACATCTCTCACAAAAGATGTCGGCAGTATCAGAATGCCTGTCAAACAGCGTGTATCATTGATAGCAAAAGCACGAATGGGCACGGGCAGGGAACACGCGAAATGGCAGCCTGTCACAGTGTGCGGATACAAAAACACACCGATAATCAGAATAAACGAGGAAATATGCAGAGGATGCGGCAGATGTGCTGAAGAATGTCCGAAAAATTTGATAAATGTTCGTGAAAAGGCCGAAATTTCTGATGAATTAAGCTGTATTTTATGCAAATTGTGTGAAAATGCATGCGAAAATAAGGCGATTCATGTGATATGTGCTGATGATTCCTTTGTTTTTTTCGCTGAGAGTGATGGTTCTCTGACTATTGATCATATTGTGACAAAGGCAGCGAGGATAATGCAGCGCAGATGTGATAACTTCATATCGGAACTTGAGAGCACAGCAGCTCAATGACGGGCGAGTCATGAAGTCATTTATTTCTGACAGTTATGAGTATTCTCTGAACTGAGGATATGAGGGCGAGGATGCTTCCAGCAATTATGAGTATCACAGCGGCGTATTTTGAGAATTCAGACATAAAAAGTATGAGCAGTATCAGTATTATTCTCTCAGGTCTTTCAAATATGCCTCCTTTTATCTCACTTTTGATAAGTTTCTTCTCCATTCCAGCTGCTTTAACATATGTTGTCATGAGAGAGTTTGCCATTAGAAATCCCGTCCAGAACTGAGCGGGCAGAAGGATTTGAGGATATTCTGTGAGGAGAAGTGCCAGGTAAATCATGATTTCAACATATCTGTCTGCGATGGTGTCGAAGTATGCACCTTTTCTGCTGACTTCATTTTTCTCCCTTGCGACCGCACCATCTATGATGTCCATGAGACCTGCCACCAGGAAAGATGCGCCTGCCAGCATGAATTTATGTGATAGTATGAAGAAGCAGGCGAGGGATGATGCAACCAAGGAAAAAGAAGTGTAGAGATTTGGAGATAAAGGAAGGTATGAGAAAAATTTCCCGATCATTTTCTCAAGTTTCACAAATTTCTTCTTTTCAGCGTATAACATTTTTCCACCCGCTGATTATGTTCAAGCGCTGATTATGTTCAAGACACAAAACAATCACAGCAAACACATCATGGCATACATGATCCTCCCTTCCCAAATTATCAATTATATAAGTTTTTATAATGATAAAATGATAGGATGAGATGAAGAAAAGGGAAGAGGTTCTGTGAGCAGCGGATGTGAGAAGCGGAGATCTCTGAAGGAGAAGCGGAGGGGAGATGCTGACAGATTTTGAGGAAAAGGAATTGGAAGAGATTTCAGCAAAGGAAGGAGTGAGTGTTGAGCGGTTGAAGCGTCTTTTGAGCGCTGGCAGGGTTGTGATACCACGGAATGCGCGTCGTCGTTCGGTTGTGTTGAAGGCGATAGGCGATATGATGAGCACGAAGGTCAATGTGAATGTGGGCACCTCAAAGGACTATGTGAATGTTGACGAGGAGGTGGAGAAGGCGAAGGTTGCGGTGCGATTTGGTGCTGACACTGTCATGGATCTCTCAACGGGTGGCGATCTTGATGAGGTGAGGCGTCGTGTTCTGAGGGAGTTGAGAGTTCCTGTCGGCACTGTTCCGATATATCAGGCTGCGTTGTCGTGTGGAGGTGCTATCGTTGAGATGAGTCCGGACGACATGTTCAACGCGATTGAGAGGCATGCGAGAGATGGTGTTGATTTCATGACAGTGCATGCCGGTGTGACGCTGAGCGCCGTTGAGAGGCTGAAAATGAGCGACCGCATATTGAATGTTGTGAGCAGGGGAGGTGCGTTTCTGGTTGCGTGGATGCTGCACAACGAGCGGGAGAATCCGCTGTATGAGGATTTTGAATATCTGATTGAAATCGCGAAGGAATATGAGGTCACGCTCAGTCTTGGGGATGGGCTGCGTCCCGGCTGTATTTCTGATGCGTCTGACAGAGCGAAATACATGGAGGTCATCACGCTCGGAGAGCTTGTAAAAAAATGCAGAGAAGCCGGAGTTCAGGCTATCGTTGAGGGTCCCGGGCATGTTCCCGCCGATGAGATAGAGGCGTGTGTTAAGACAATAAAAAATCTGACAGACTTCGCACCGTTGTATTTGCTGGGCCCTCTTCCCACCGACATCGCTCCCGGATATGATCATGTGGTCGCTGCCGTAGGTGGTGCAATCGCCGCAATGCAGGGCGCTGATTTCCTCTGCATGGTCTCCCCATCCGAGCATCTCGCACTGCCTTCCATCGAGGATATAAGAGAGGGCACAACGGTCACGAAAATAGCGGCACACATCGCAGACACCGTCAGAAGGGGGCAGAGGTCTCGCGCAAGAGAGAAGGATCGCGCGATGGCTTTCGCAAGAAAAATGCTTGACTGGGAGACTCAGTTCAATATCGCGATAGACAGCGAGAGAGCGCGAAAAATAAAGGAGGGAAGACCATCTGAGAGCGATGCCTGCTCCATATGCGGAGACCTGTGTGCGATAAAAATTGTGAATGCTTTCCTCAATAAATTCAATAAATGAAATGAACATCCAGCTAACGCCTCAGGCGCTCTCTTAGTGCTGCGATGATTATTGGAAGTGCTATTGTCGCATCACAATACACAGTGACGAATTTTGCATTCTCACGCAGTTTTCCCCATGAAACCGCTTCTTCAAGCGTTGCTCCACTCAGACTTCCGTCCTCAGGCGTTCTCGTGGTTATCTGGATCGCATAGTCAAAACCTCCTCTCGGAGCTACGAGTGCTGTCTGAAGGATGAAGTTCTTAGGAACGCCTCCGCCGAGTATGACAGCTCCCACTCGCTCTGAACTGCAGAAAATCTCGTTTATATCTCGCATGTCGTCAAATGCATCAACATTCAGCTGCGAAATCTGCTTGAAGATGAAGGCATGCAACCCTATCATCGAATCAGCGAGAGAAGGACAGAATACAGGAATCTTATTTTCATATGCCACATGAAGTATTGAATGTTCATCATTTATTCTTCTTCCCATCTCCCATAACAGCTCGCGTATGCTGTATTTTTCAGATTTGAGAGATCTGAATGTGTTATGCATGAATTCCTCAAGCTTTTCAAATGCCTTATCGCTCACAACAACATCATATATTCTGCTTGTCCCCATTTTCCGCAGATATGCGTCGTCTCTGTGCTGCATCTGCACATAATGATGCTCGCCAAGCGCTTCTATGATGTCATGAACTATGTTTGCACCCGTCGTCACGAGGACATCCGCAAAATGAAGCCTGAGCATTTCAGCAATGACAGGTCGCATTCCAGCGGGGACGAGAGCACCGGCTACTCCGAGAAATATCCTCGCATTTTCAAGTATCATCTCCTCATATATGTCAACTGATTCGGCAATACGACGAGCACCGAATGCACATGCCCCCATGCCTTTCACGAGATCATCAACACTCATCCCACATTTCACTTGAATGCCATGCACCTGGCTTTTTCTCATCTCTCTCTTTCCCCTCTCTGTTCTCTTTGTTCTCCTTATTCTCTTTGTTCTCTTTATTCTCCCTGTTCTCTTTATTTTCTTTCTCCTCCTTCTCCTCTTTCTCTGAAATCCTGCTGAACAGATGAGAAACCTGTCCTTTCGTATGCTTAAAAAGTAAAATAAAAAAATAAAAAATAAAAAATAAAAATAAAAAATAAACAAAAAAAAGAGTTCATTCAACGCTTTCAAACCTGCTTTCCAGTTTCTTAAGCACATCAGGCAATGTTGTGTATTCCATTTCCTCAAGAGGCAGGCGATGCGGCTCGAAAGGACCGTGCTCACGCATGTAGTTTGCGATTTCATTTGCGATTCTGCGAGCCTCATCAAATGCGACATCATCAAAGAGGTCTGCGGGTCCAACGAGTCTTCCATTGCTCATCTGGAATCCAGCTGCGAGCACTCTCGGAGGTCCGTCGAAACGAGTGCACTTTGAATACTGGAATGGCACGGGCATTATCGGTCCGTTATGCGAGCCTCTCATCCAGCCGCTCACTAGGAAAGGGCGGGAAAACGGCTCAAGAACCTCGCCGAGTGCTGGCAGTCCTGATTGTGCCCTCACAAGCGCAACAGGGTCGTCCTTACCGATGTATCTGCCTGCGATGAACGATAATTTCTCCGTGCTTATCACGGCAACAGGCTCATCTGGCGGAAGAGGACCACCTTCCTTCGGATAAACGCGCTTTATCACATACCTGCTCTTCGCACCTACGAGTGCGAGGATGTCATACATCTCCTCAGGTGAGTTCATGAATATTCTGCGATGCTCCTTTATGTCCCATATCTCAAATCTGAATCCGCTATGCATAGTCGGGTCTATGACGAGCCCTGCTGTGTTGAAGGGATCTGCGAACATCCTGAATATGGGAAGATTGAACGCACCCGGCTCTGTTTTGTCCATCATGAAGGCGATAATGGGCTCGGAGCCGCGCTCGGTGAATTCAATCTCAGCGATGCCGGGACCCATTCCACGAATGTTACCGCTGAAAGCCTCTTTCAGGAGGTCCTGACCGGCGCCATGCAGCTTTAACTCCTTTGCTTTCCTCGTTGCCTCCTCAAATGTCTCCCATGCGAGCCTGTGTATCTCCTCCGAGTTCACGCCTTTCCGATGCGACATAAGCAGCTGCAGGTCATCACCTGCGTTCATCACGCAATAATCAACAAGCAGCCCCTCATCTTTCGCAGCCTTCAACCGCTTCTCCGATATCTCCATCAGCTCCTCACGCACAGTTGAATGCCCGGGAAATCCGCCAACATCCGCCTTTATCAGGCTGACAGTTATCTTCTCCATTTCTGATTTCCATTTTTTTTCAACTGTATAAAGGTTGAGATGGGTGAAAAAGAATGTTGAGATGAGTGAAAAAGTAGATCTCCCTCACGGACGGAAGGATTCAAAGCTGGACAGGCCCCACATCCCTCCCACGGGCGGTCGGATCATCCGGCACACAGACATCCGGCACACAGACATCACGCCTGCCAGCTCTTACTCTGGGAGAGCAGAGGTGCAGGAGACAGGTTTCCTGTAAAGCTTATTAATCCATCTCTCCACAGAACCCTTCCGCTTCCTCAATAGCTCTTTCCCTTCTTATTCTGTGATTCAGATTCTCGGATGCAAAGCACTCAGAATCCCGCAGAAGTTCCCAATTCCCAATCCGTTATGCTCCTTAGAGTGCGGCTAAACTTCAGCTTGCACTAATGCGAACCACTTTGTCTCTCCGATCACATCCCGGACATTGAGCGGTGTAAATTATTGCTTGTCGGAAAAATATTCGTTCCCAAAGGTATTCTCTTAATATACCTGATATTCACACTTCTACCCCATTCCGCTTCCCATATATCTATATAATCGGCATACTTATGCACAAAGAGTATTTTAGGTCTAAATATACCTCGTTCCTTCCACCAAGTATCGCATTCCTTGAAGAAATCTTCTTCTTTCCTTTCACTTACCCCCCTTATTATTTCTCCTGCCAGTTCTTTGCCTAATTCTTTGCCTATTTCTTCCACCATTTTCTTTAAAGAAGTATAAGTTCCGACTTCCCATCCTTTCTTCGCCTAATAAGTGTGTTTTCATCTATTTCCTTGATCTCCCCTCTCTTCAATTCCATCTTTTCAGGCTCCCCTGCAAGGTTCTTTGTTAATTCTCCAAGCTTTGTGAATGCCCTTTCAACCTCACGCAGCAGTTCTTCCCTCCCTTCGCTGCGGGCAAATTCCTCTATACGCATCAAACTCGCCACTTCATCAGCATTTAAAACTTCTCCCCTCTCCAATTTCCTCATAAGATTGCGCAGTTCTTCAAAAGCTCTCTCCTCACTAATGCCTGTTTCCTCTGTATATTCTTCTCCCAATTTCCTCATAAGATGGCGCAGTTCAAAAGTAGTTTTGTAGATGGATGTCGGTCTTGGTGGCGTTCTTGTCAAATACTCCATCTCCTCTTTCCCTACTTCCAAGTAACTTCCTCTATAGACCTTCCAAACATACCTAGAGAGCATGTCCAAATCTTTTTTCCTCTCTCTAAAAATTCCAGGGAAAGGCTCCTTTACTCTCCCTTTTTCTTCTCTCATCCATTCCTTGTAACTTTCTGGAAAGGCCTCGCTCGTTCCTCTCATCTTACTCTCCTCCCTTCCTCCTCCCTCCCCTTTATCTCTTCTATTATTTCTCTTATTTCCCCCAAATCCAACTCTATTCCTCTCATAACATCCTCTATATGCTTAATTTCATCCGGATCAATATCATAACCTTTCACTCCTCCGAGACATCTCTTTACCTCTTCCTGAATCGTTCTTGCCAGATGATATACTGATGTTACTGGATCTCTCAAATGTAATATTTCTCTTGAACCAGAGAAAAGATGCAATTCAATAACAGGAAATTTATACTTAATATCAAACATATATCTTGTTGAAACATCCGTCTAATGGAAATATCCGAGTGATTCCCATGTGAAAGCTATTATTTCATCTTCTAAACCTGAATAACGCCTCTTAAATTCCATAATTTTTTGGATTTTCTCCTCCTCAACATGCTCCTTAGCAAGCCACTTCTTGACTTTCTCCTCTCTTGAAAAGAGATCGCTGATCAGGAGAAATATGATTCCTGCTGTCTTTTCAAAATTCCTTAATTGCTTTCTGACATCTTCTCCACGCAGGTAATCCATGTATATCTCGTCAAAACGCTTGAATATGAAATCATAGGCATCGTAAAACTTGTTCACCGCCTCTAGCTAGAAATCCCTCTGGCACTTTTTCCTCCTCTCTCCCTTTCTCCTTTTCCTCTTCCATAATTTCAATTGAAAATATCTCACATAAATTTCGCTCAACGAACTGCATCAGCATGTCAAGTGCAGAGCTGCGACCGCTTGAGGTCCTGTTGAAAATCTCGCAGGCCTTCCCTGTCCGCTCAACAATCACTTCAACGCATTTTGAGCAGATACACTCACAAGTTTCCTACTTCCATTGCTCCATACATTCCTGCGTCATTCGGGCACAAGCCAGTATTCTTCAATTCTCATTCCGCCATCTGAAACCATATGAACAACCTCCTCCATATCCCGTGCCGTATCCCGCCGGTGAGAATCATCAGCAACAGAAAAAAAACAGAAAGTTAAATATTTGAAAAAATCTATAAATTATATTATGGATGAAGAAGCGGAAGACGCGGATAAGCAGCTGGTGTATAATGATAGGAGAGATGACAGGGAGGCGAGCGGAGAAATAAAGCGGGAGAAAGAGGGGGATATTGAGAGAGATAAGGAGTATGAGAACAATATGAGCATTGAGAAGATTGAGAAGCACGAAAAGAGAGAGCAGCAAGAGCAGAGAGATCGGCGTGCAGCTGAGAATGTTGTGAGGGAAGAGGAGAGAGGAGTGGAGCGTGTGAAAGAATGTCCAGAGTGTCATTCACGCAATCTCGTGTGGGATTATGAAAGGGCGGAGATGTTCTGCGGGGATTGTGGTCTTGTAATAGCGGAAAATCTTGTTGATCTCGGACCTGAGTGGCGTGCTTTTGATTTTGAGCAGGCATCTCAGCGTGAGAGAGTGGGTGCGCCGATGACATATAGGATTCATGATAAGGGTCTGAGCACGCTCGTCACATCAAAGGGCCTGGAACCGCTCGGAAGATGGCACATCGCACACATCACAAACACCACGGAGCGCAGCTTCATATATGCGCTGTCTGAGATTGATCGTATGGCATCCGCGCTGAAGCTGCCGGTGAACATAAGAGAGGCTGCTGCAAAGCTTTACAGAGAAGTGATGGAGAAGAATCTGATAAGAGGACGGAGCATAGAGGGTATAACATCTGCCATTCTGTATATAACATGCCGTCAGTATGGCATTCCACGCACACTTGAGGAAATAAAATCCGTTTCAAGAGTTTCTCAGAGAGAAATAAGTCGTGCGTATCGCTTTATTTTGAGGGAGCTTGACATAAAACTTCCGCCTGCATCTCCTATTGAGTTCGTCCCTCGTTTCTGCTCGAGATTGGGATTGGGTGGAGATGTCCGTGCGAAGGCCATTGAAATCATAAAGAAGGCGCAGGAGAAGGAGTTGACGAACGGTCGTGGTCCCATAGGCGTTGCAGCCGCCGCAATATATATTGCAGCGATACTCAGCGGAAAGCACCGCACACAGAAGGAAATATCAGAGGCAACAGGTGTGACGGAGGTCACAATAAGAAACCGTTACCGCGAACTTTCTGAAAAGCTTGATATACAGATACTGCTGTGATCAAGTGAACTGCACCTATGTTTAGTTCCTGAGAACAGCTCTTGCCACGAGCCTTGCAACCCTGAGTGGTTCTGGCGTTTTACCATGAATTGTGAATTTGCGGAGAAGGCGGGCTGCCTCGCTTTTTTCCATGCCGAGAAATCGTATAAGCACCTCATGACGCGACACGCGAACAGGAACTCTCTCTCCGAGCCTTCTGTATGCATCCAGGCGCACATCACGGTCATATCCGCTGAAATGCCGTGAGATATGCTCCTCAAGCCCTCCTGAGCTTTCGTATGTCACACACACCAGAGGCACACCCAAATCCTCATATACCCTGCTCAGATCAATTATATTGAACCAGCTTATCACGCAGCCATTGAGCATTATCACATTTATATCTGAACGATCAAGTGAATTAAAAATCCTTATGACTCCTTCCGTGGCATCCATACCTCCCACACTTATTCTTGTGAGAGCGAAGCCGTCAATAATCATATCAGAACGCATCACAATGCCTGCAAGAATGGATTTCGGATTCTCTCTCACAAAGCTCTCCGCAATTCCCAGCACTCTTATACCCTTCTTGTTCAGATTTATTCCAGCCATATTGCATCATTATTTTTATTTTATGTTGTTAAAACCTGCAGATGCCACAGGCAACTAGACAGCTGCTTCCTGAGCCGCTCAGGTCTCCCGTGAGTCCTCAAGCATCCAACATAGACTTCTGCTTTGCTCAGATTTGGGTCTGCATGTTGAGAGAGGATGGAGAGTCTTAATAAGCGAAAGCCGGGATGCCGGGAGTCAAGTGAATGAGAGGGCGTAAATGATGAGGTGAGAAAAGTGCCGGGTTGGAGGAGAGGCCATGAGAAACAAAACAACACTCAACAGATAACGCCCTGAAGTGTCAGAAGCGGCAACAAAATACCAGCGGAGAAGTCAGCGCTTGCATATATGCACGAAATTTTTGAGTATGTGAAGTCCCTTTTTTGAGGATTTTTCAGGATGAAACTGCACACCGTAAATGTTATCAATGTTCACGACTGCGGCGAATCTTACGCCGTATTCAGAGAATGCGACGATATGACGCTCATCACGAGGTGCACAGTAATAAGAATGCACGAAATAGAAGTAGTCATGCTCTGAGATTCCTTCAAGTATCTCTGAAAGTATCTCCGAATATGAGAAATGCAAGTTGTTCCAGCCCATGTGAGGGACTCTGACAGTCTCCGGCAGTCTGACGACTCTGCCAGGGATCAAGCTCAATCCGCGCTCATTGCCCTCTTCGCTTTCCTCAAAAAGCAGCTGCATCCCTATGCATATGCCGAGAAGTGGAACGCCTCCTGACAATATCTCACGCAGCTCGTCTGCGATGGGCTTCAATCTTCTCATTCCGTCATCATAAGCGCCGACGCCCGGAATAATTATGCCGTCAGCCTGCCTGAGCATATTGATTTCACCTACTGAAACAAGCTCAGGCTCTCCATTCACCTTTTTCATGCTGTTATATATGCTGAAGAGATTTCCCATGCCGTAATTCATTATCGCGATCATGTGACCTTCTCCCTCCTTCGAAAAAGAGAAGAGGTGGTTGGGATTCGGTCAGCTTTATGGGCAGGGTCATACAGCCCATGACGCCTTATGGCCAGACATCATTTTCTGTTATAATGGTTATAATATAAAGAAATAAAAAAAGAAGAAAAGAAAAAAAGATATGGAGACAGTCAGGGCGCATGTCTTCATAAGCGGAAAAGTGCAAGGCGTGTTTTTCAGATATGCAACACGGGAAGAGGCTGTTGCAAGAGGCGTGCGCGGGTGGGTGAGAAATCTTCCGGATGGGAGAGTTGAAGCTGTGTTTGAGGGGGAGAGGAGTGCGGTGGAGGAGATGATAGCGTTCTGCCGTCGCGGACCGCCAGCGGCAAAGGTATCGCATGTTGATGTTCACTGGGAGGAATACAGAGGAGAAAAGGGCTTCAGGATAATATATAAATAGGCGCTGCGTCCATGCTTGATTTGATTTATCAGCAGGTATCAGCATGTCAAGTGCAGTGCTGCGACAACTCTTTTCATACCGGAGAGCTCGTTGAAAATTCTGCAGGCCTCATCTGTCCTCTCTGCGATTATTTCAACGCCTTTCTCAGCTGCGTATTCACGCGTTTCATCAGCGATTTTCATGTATCCGTATTTACCAGTGCCTACAATCAGTATTTCTGGCTTCTCCTCCTCAATAACATCCTCAATATCCTCTTTGAGCAGCAGATGGCCCTCTTTTCTCCACCAGTTTGCCTTTATTTTGTCCGTTAATATGATCAAGTCCTCTGTGTATTCCTTTCCATCAACAACAATCCTTCCGAAATTGTATTCATCTATTCTCATATATCTCACCTCCCTCGCCAATGCCTCTTTTTATTTTTTTTTATTTGCGGATCTCTTAAGCATTGGGTAACCTCAATTAATATTCTTCATGCGGGATGAAGAGCTATTTCAGATAGCATTGAGAATTGGGGCATTGGGAATTGGGTCACCATGGTACATCAAGGACTTGGAATGTGCAGGGCGAGTCTATACATATGAGAAGGAATTCAAATTTGAATTTCCTGAATGCTGCTCACTATACAAAAGGAGTATGTTTTCTTAAAGCATGCAAGGGTTCCAGTAATACAAACTCAATTGAATCTGGACTGTCATCTCCGGATATGGCTCTCTCACAACAGTTGGAACTGTCGCAACATATTCCCCTTTCCTCCTCTTCTCTTCATTGTCTTTCTTGTCTTTGTTATTGTTTTATCTCCTTCTGCAAAGTCTTTGATATTGAAATCATATGACAGCCTGTAATCCAATACAATGATGCATGAACAATCTAACACATATTTTAATATGTTGGTATTCAAATACCTTCGCACATGAATTATTTTGCAATGTCAAGTGCTTCTCTTATCATCCTTATGCCATATTTACACATTGTCCAAAATAGTGTGGTGCTCCATGTCCCTTTTCCAATGAAAACTCCAAAATACTCAAATACCTCATCCTTTGATGCCAGATGTGCCTAAGAAACTGGAAAGTGGATTTGAGTTTCTCATTTGTTCAGCAGGATTTCAGAGAAAGAAAATAAAGAGAAAGGAGAATCTGGAGGATGCCCATACATCAAATCAAATGGACACTCTCGCATGTATTCATTCATTGCTTGCTCTGAAATCTCATCACTGGTGCTAAACCATTCTGTGGAATCTGTCCAGCTCTCTCCTCAATTAAAACAATGTCCCATCTCTTCTTCACTGCTTTTGTTGCACTTATGATGTTGGTGTATTGATTCAAATCTGTTGTGATTGTGAGACCACTGCACCTCTTGAATCCAATTCCTGAAAGCTTCCTCTTCAACTTCTTCTTGTATGAGGAATCTCGTCCTGTATTCCAGAAGCAAAATCTTCTCATTGTCTTCTGGAGCAATCAACCTGACAAAAATTTTGTGCTCTTCTGTGAATTTGAGATATGCAGCAAAGAATGGGGCTATGCAAATATTCTGGATGGAATCTTGTAGTTTGAGCCTCCACTTCACTTCTTCTGGTGATTCTGGATGTGCTCCTTCTGGTCCTTCTGAAATCTCCTCTGTGCTCCATTTGTAATCTCCTCTCTCAATGAATGGGGTGGAAAATTATTATGAGGAGAAATTCCATAAGGTGTGATGGACATGGAAAACTGTGTTCCATGGTCAAGGAGCAGGCTTTACATAAAGCACTAATCATTGCTATCAAGGAAATGCATGTATCTGCTGTTGCGGGGATCGTAAGAACAAATGAGAACCAAGCATTATGTTGATGAGACGAGAAAAGAAATTGATTTAAGTTATCTCGGTTGGTGTTGATAAGTTCCAAAAAATAGCTGACCAGTGATCTCAATGGATATGTTTCCATAAGCGGAGCCAGGAATACTTTGATGCTGAAACTGTGATGGATTCCATACAGATGAATGATGTAATGAATGATGTAACAGGAGAAGAAGAGAGACTGAACATTTCCTTTAAATCCGGATAATCCTGATGAGAAGGAAAAAAGGAAGATGAATACAATATTAAATTCTGATACAAAGACTGCACATACCTGCTCTGGCTTTGCAGAGGAGGACGATAAGAAATCATGCTTCCGGAATAAGCTGTTAAGTCAGGCATGAACGTTACAACAAATGCATTCAGAAGATAGTATGAATTCAGGAGAAAGAGATACGATTGGTTGAAGGTAAGTATCCCTCACAAAGTTGAAGAGAACATTATTTGCGTTTTTTTTATAAACGGGAAAACGAAAGAAATTGCTTATGGGGGATGTGCGTGTTCGCAAGATATTTGAAGCGATGTTCGTGCTTGAGGAAATGCGTGAGATATTCAGGAATGCGCTGCCCACTGGATTGAATGAGGAGCAGGAGCGTGCGTTCAACGAGCATTTGGAGCGTTTGAAGCAAGTTATTGATGAATTGAATGAAGGAAAAGGAGTTCAACTGAAGTTCATCTCCGACAAAATAGAGTTGAGGACGAGGGAGGAGGAATTTATAAACATAAATCCGATACAGCCCGGAGGAAGGCTGACTGTTGATGCGAGGAAGGCGCTTATAGCATATGGCGATGGATATTCTGTATGTGATTACTGCCTTTCTCCTTTCAAGCTTGAGAGGATAAGGAGACCGCCGATTGAAGAATTTCATGCAGAGCTTGCGGATTTCGTCGGCATGGACGATGTGAGGGTATTTCCAGGTGCGAGGAGGGCTTTTCAAGCCGTCACTTCAGCTCTCATAGAGCGGGGTGATGTTGTTCTTGTGTCAGACATCGCGCATTACACAGAGTTTCTCGCGGTTGAGGTTGCGGGAGGCGTTGTGAAGGAAGTCCCCTCAGGAGAGCATCATGTTGTGACGGCGGATGCGGTGGCAGCAAAGATAGAGGAGGTGCGTGAGGAAAATGGAAAACTGCCCAAGCTGATCATGATTGAGCATTTTGACTATTCATTTGGAAATGAGCACGATGTCAGAGGCATCGGAAAAGTGGCGAAGGAATATGGAATTCCCTTCCTATACAACGGTGCGTATTCTGTGGGACTGCTGCCTGTGAACGGAAAAGAAATATGTGCCGATTTCGTTGTCGGGAGCGGACACAAGGGAATGGCATCAGCTGCTCCCTCAGGCATCCTGGCAACAACAGAGGAATGGGCACCGGTCGTCTTCAGAGGAAGTGAGATAAAGGGAGACCTGACAGGCAGAAAGTTTTCGGCAAAGGAGCCCGAGCTTCTGGGATGCACACTCATGGGAGCAACTATCGTTACGATGATCGCATCTTTCCCCCATGTGAAAGAGCGCGTGAGGCGCTGGGATGAGGAGGTGAGGAAGAGCAATTACTTCATTGATGAATTCATGCGAATTGAAGGTTGCGATGTGGTGAGCGAGCTTCCGCGCAAGCACACACTCTCAAAGGTTGACACACGCGGCAGTTTTGATCGCATAGCTAGAACACACAAGCGTCGCGGATACTTCCTCAGCGATGAGCTCAAGCGCCGTGGAATCGTAGGCGAATTTGCAGGCTCAACGAAAGTATGGAAACTGAACACATACGGGCTCTCATGGGATCAGATTAAATACACGGCAGACGCATTCAAGGAAATAGCATCAAAATATAATTTGAATGTGCGCTAAGATGAAGATGCAGGGGGGTGATGTGATGATGACCCCTGCTGAATACAGGAAGATGCTCTCGCGAATGGCTGCCAATGATGAGCGCGTGAGGACAATTGTCGCACTCGTTCACATGCTTGAGGGTTACTCAACCATAGAATCGCTCGCGAGAAACTACAACGCAATTCGCCGCATGAACGACGAATCAGCGGCAGACAGTGAATGCAGAGCCATCGTGAAGGAGCTGAGGAAGAGAGGACTTCTTTGGAGAGGATTCTACGATGAGTTTCTGTGTCCCGAAGGATTTGAAGATGCGTTTGAGGAAGTGGCATCCGAATTCGTGAGCCCGCCAAAGCAGCTTTCAGCGTTCTTTGAGGAATGCGTCTCGAAAAAAGACATTGCATCGCTCAAAATGCTTGAGCTTATGCTGAAAATGCCCTATGAACATGCAGGTATGACTCAGTATGAGATGCTGAAGACCGAGATTTCGGATATGTTCTCTCCCGATGTGTTCAAATCAATTGAGGAGAGGATGATAGGGGAGGGCATATGCTTCTACATGAAGAAGGCGAAGCGTGAGTTCCTCTCGCTGAGACATGAGGAAGAGGAGAAGAAGCGTGTCAGGGATGCGCTTGTTGATTTCAGGGAGGAATACCTGCGTGATCTCGCCTCATCATTTGAGAAAAGGCTGTCAGAATTTGCAGATGAGATAAAAGAAGATGCAAAGAAGATGATGGTGGAAAGCCTCGCAGTCAAACTCGGTGTGACCCCAAAGACATTGGATGAGTTCATCTGTCAGTTCAGCGGATTCTCAATGGATGATACAATGATGTTCCTCACAACTTCATTTTCCGTGATGTCGGAGGTCATCGTCATCGTGCTCACTGACAGATTGTCAAGATACGACGCATACACATGGCACACATATCCCGAACCTACTCTCTTCATCGCTGAGGAAATGCCATCATGGGTAAATGAAATTGAAAGTGTATTCAGAAACGCATATCCTCCTCTTGAGGAGCGGAAAATCGCAATCGCATCCCCTAAATCCAAGAAGGCATACGCGAACTTTGAGAGCGAACTGCTCAGGGACATGCTGAACAGCGTGATGGATGTTGAGGAAGTCGTTCAGATGAATGAAGATAAGAGAATATGAAACAATAAGAGAAAGAGAAAAAGAAAGTGAAAAGAGAAAAAGAAATTGAAAAAAATAACACCGAGCATGCTGCACGCTTATCGCACTGATCACCTCTCATTTTTCAATCATTTTTCAGAATTGCTGCGTTCGGCATGGCTGCTTGATCTTGATACGAAACCGAGAGGTTCGAGCATCTCAACAGGGAACGGAATAATGACTGTTGACGCCTTCTCCTCTGTTGCCTCGGTGATTGTCTGGAGCATTCTTATGAACAGTCCTCCTTTCTGCTCCGCAAGCACTTCAGCAGCCGCCGCTATTTTCTTTGCAGCCTGGAATTCTCCCTCAGCAGCGATTATTCTTCTTCTGCGCTCTCTCTCAGCCTCCGCCTGAGCAGCCATTGCGCGCTGCATCCCCTCGGGGAGCATCACATCCTTTATCTCAACCGCGGATACCTTGATTCCCCATGGGTCAGTAGCCTCATCAATTATGCTCTGCAGTTTCCTGTTGAGCTTTTCTCTCTCAGAAAGAAGCTCATCAAGCTCCGCCTGCCCTATTATGCTTCTTATCGTTGTGAGAGCGAGTTGAGAAGTTGCGTATGCGTAATTTTCAACTTCAACAACCGCTTTTTCGGGGTCAACAACACGATAATAAACAACTGCATTCACTTTTGTCGTGACATTATCCCTTGTTATGACCTCCTGTGGTGGCACATCAAACACAGCAGTTCGCAGGTCAACCTTTATCATGCTGTCAACGAGTGGAATTATGAAAAAGAGTCCGGGTCCTTTTGCACCGACAAGCCTTCCCAATCTGAACACAACGCCGCGCTCATACTCCTTCACCACTCTTATGGATAGAAGGAGAAAAATCAGCGCAACAATGGCAGCAGCACCTATCAGGATCCACGATTCCATGATGAGTTATTGAAATCAGATAAATAAGAAATTGCTGCCACGCTCAAATTTCGGGGAAGCTCTCTGGAGATATGTAATCGCCGAACTCCTCTCTCGCATTGATGAGCCTTTTCTCCTGCTCATTCAGCTCTTCCAGAACCTCTTCCGGGGCATCCGGAACACTTTCCCAGAATGCACGCACCCTCTCTATTTTCAGCAGGTTCTCAGGGACACGAACAGTGAACTGCTTCATGTAATCCTCTTTTGTATATTCTCTGTCGAGCAATGTCTTGAAAATCTGAGCGATGTCCTCATACCTGGGTATGAGTCCTGTCGGTGTCTTTATTGCGGAGACATCATCGTGTATGCGGAGCTCCATCCACTTCACCCACACATGCTTGTCCCTTTTGTCATTGAGGAATTCTCCTGTTTTAAGGTCGCAAAGGAAGTAATTGACGCCGAAAACGAGAGGGACTTTTTTCAATTTCCTCCCGAATTCTATGTAGTTCTTCACATATTGACCCAATGGGATTGACAGGAAGTCCTGAATGCTCATCACATTTATCTCATATTTCCTGCGCTCTTCAATGATTGCGAATGTTGTCTCTGTTTCAAGTGCGGCGCCGTATGTGATTATGCCATGCTTCCAGCTGTATGCCTGCTGAACAGGCACATAAGCGCGGTAATCACGACCTCCGAACATTATGCCGCCGAGCTCAACACCTTCCGGATCGTCAAGCGATGGGTCGCAGTTTGGCAGCGCACGAAGCGATATGGTGTATCTTGCGTTCTCGTGAGCGGGTGGAACCTCCTTTCCATCAGGACCTATCTTACCCTTGAACCATTTTCCTGAGTGATTTATGCCCTCTTCAGGCAGAGGACAGCCCATCCCCAGCCACCATGGTCTCGCATCCTTTATGAGCACATTTGAGAATATTATCTCGTTGGGACTCGTGAGCACTTCATAGATCAGGGGATCGTCTTTCGGGTTTATGTCCTTTATTATGCCGAGAATTCCGGATTCAGCGTTCACAGCTCTGCACACACCGTCAATGTTGCGCAGATATGCGATGTCATCCGCCAGTATTTTCTCGCCCTGAAGCATTGCAGTTGAGGTCTTGCCACATGCGCTCGGGAAAGCACCTGCTATGTATGTCTTGCGACCTCCGGGTCCGTGAACACCGATTATCATGAAATGTTCAGCAAGCCACCCTTCACGATGTGCCTTGCGGATTGTGAGTCGCAGCGCAAGCTTCTTGAAACCAACTGAGTTGCCCGCATATTGATTGTTCACACTGTACACAGTGTTTGTGACATAATCAATATATATGCGGCGCTTCTTGTAGTCAACGCTGACCTTTCGCTCATCCACCCTGCCCTGCGAGTGAAGAGTCTTGAAGAACTCCGTCCCCGGTTTCATTTTCAGAAATGTCTCATAACCCTTCCGATAGAGCAGACTTACAGAATGCGCAACATACCACGAGTCAGTGCACTCCATGCATGGTATCGTGAAAACAGAATTTGGAGGTCCCAGTATGAGGAAGCGAACAATCATCGTGCGCCCTCTCATAGAACCTCTCAGCAGCCCCAATATTTCTTTCAATCCCTCATCACGGTCTATCTGATTCAGATGTGGACTCAGATTATCGCCCTTTGGCACGAGAAACTTCGTTGTCGCACGGTCCCTCCCCTGATCAAAATAGCCATCAAAGTGGAATGTGTGACCTGGCGTTTCCAAAGCTGCGCTCTCCTCACCGCTCGCGATGGCCATGTGCTTTATGTATGCGATGTCGTCTGGTGAATCATCACATATGAATATGTCATTCGGCTCGCAGAGCTCAGCGGATTCAGCAATGAAACGATGCACATCAGTGTCGGGTATGGCTTCAAGTTTCTCATATTGCTCCTCACTCATCCTCCTCCTCAACGCCTCTGACCCTTTAAACTCACCGCTCATTCTCATGCTCATCCTCACTTCTCCTCCCCACACAGATCCATGTCCATATGAACAACCGTCAACTTATAACCGTCAACTTATAAATATGATCCATTTTTGTTTTGACAAATGACGAAATGAAGCTTAAGGAAAAGGACAAATGCATACTGCACTCACTGATTGAAAACGGCAGGATATCATTTGCTGATCTCGGCAGGATATGCGGGATGAGCAGGCAGGGCGCGTTTGAGCGGGTGAAGCAGCTCCAGAGAGATGGCATAATTGAGTCTTTCACTGTCCGGTTGAATGAGGAGAAGCTGGGATTATCCTTCAGGGCTTACATGCTCATAAGCGCAAAACCCTCGGAAAATCTCAGAAAAAACCTCGTTGAATTCCTGCAGAAAAACATGAATGTCCGCAAAATCCAGATGCTGTTCGGCAGATATGACTTCTTCCTTGAACTTCTTTTCAGGAGAAAAGAGGAAATGACCGATTTTATCAAGCAGATTCACACATTTGATGCCGTTGAGCGGACGGAGACATTCATCGTTTATCAGACTCTGAAGGACAGACCTGAACTGCCCCTCCTGATGATGCTCTCCCCACCTGAGAGCCTCCCTGATGGATGAGAACTGAGCTTACCCCGCAGCTCTTTCAGCCTTCCAGTCTCGGTCGAGGGCTTCACTTCGGGTCTGCCCGACCCCGGGCTCGCATAGCGAGCAATGATTAATGCGATGATGTATAGCACCTCACCTGCTCCGCCAGAAGGCGGGAATGGCAGCAACTTTTAAAACGCTCCTTCTCGCATTTCCCTCTCCTCCTGTGTTGTGTTTGTTGTTATGTTGCGGCTTATGTTTTTGTCCCGTTGTAGCCTGTGTCCTGGAGAGCGCAGGTGCAATGGAGGGAGGGATCAACCTTTTATAATGCCTATTGCTCTGAATGCAGCCACTTTTCTGGCAATGCCTGCGACCTCACAACTCTCCACAACCTCTTCAGGGTTCTTATAAGCGGCTGAAACTTCCTCAGCGAGCTCACCGAATCTGTCGAAGGGCACACCTCTCTTCCTTCTCACATCCGAGCGAGTGCGCTCACGTGCTTTGACCATTATGTTTCGCCGCTCAAGATCCCTTTTCACATCTTCCCCTCTGAACCTCCGCATCGCAGCAGTCCTGCTGAGACGCCTGCCGGAGCCGTGAGCGCAGCTGCCGAATGTCTCTTTTGCGGCTATCTCAGTGCCCACAGCAACGAATGAGCGAGTTCCCATTGAACCCGGTATCAGAACAGGCTGACCGACGCTCCTGTATACAGCGGGAAGGCGCTCATCTCCAGCTGGAAACGCTCTCGTCGCTCCTTTCCTGTGGACGCAGAGTTTTTTACGGGTCCCATTCACATAATGCTCCTCAATTTTTGCAATGTTGTGCGCCACATCATATATCAGATGAATTCCAAGCTTCTCAGCATCCGTTTTGAAAACATTTTCAAACACATTTCTCACGAAATATGTGATGAGCTGACGATTTGCCCATGCGTAGTTGGCGCAGCTGCACATGGCCTCAAAATAATCAGTGCCCACTTTTGATGAGAGATAGGCGCATGCAAGCTCCCTTTCAAGCTTCAGTATCCTCGCAAGCGTGGCGTCATTGCGCATCTCCCTCTCAAACACACGCAGATAGTAGGAGCAAACGCCGTGAGAGAAACCTCTGCCTCCTGTGTGGACGAGAATGGCTACCTGCCCCTCCTGATTTATTCCGAAGGCTTTCGCAGCTTCTTCATCAAATATCTCGTCAACGACCTGAACCTCAAGGAAATGGTTTCCGCTTCCGAGTGTTGCGAGCTGCGGTGCGCCCCTCTTCATGGATTTCTCGTCTATCTTCTCAGGATTCGCAAATTCAATCCTGCCGCCGTCCTCAGTGCGCTCAAGGTCTTCTTCCCAGCCGTATCCCTGCTCAACACACCACTCAGAGCCGAGCTGCAGCACCTCCTCAAGCTGATGCTGTGTGAGTCTTATTCTGCCTGAAAGCCCAAGACCCGCGGGGATGTTCTCAAAAAGACCGTCAAGAATCTCCCTGAGATGGGGTCTCACCTCATCCTCCGTGAGTTCGGTGCGAATAAGACGGACACCGCAGTTTATGTCGTAGCCGACACCGCCAGGCGATATCACACCTCTCTCAACATCTGTCGCCGCTACACCGCCTATCGGAAACCCATAGCCCTGATGACCGTCCGGCATCACCATTGAATACTTCACAATGCCCGGAAGAGAAGCCACATTTATAACCTGCTGAAGCGTGAGATCTCCTCTCATGGCATCGAGCAGCTCTTTCGTCGCATAGACACGCGCGGGCACCCTCATGTAGTTCTTATAATCGGGAGATACCTCCCACACTCCCTCCCTTATCTTTTTGAACGGGATCTCCTCTCTCATCATGCACCGCCTCTCTCATCCTCTTCAAACATTTCTCGCTCTTTATCACACGACATTCACACGACATCGCGCCATCACGCTGAAATAATCACGCTGAAATCAACCACCAGCAGGAGATACCTGCTCACCTCCCAGCGCCTCTCTTATCTGCTGCTGAATCTGCTGGAATCGCTTCTGCATTCGTTCTTCCTGACGCTCAAGCGTTTTCAATCTGAGGTCAAATGTCTCCTTTTTCTCTTTCAACTCCTCCTTCACTTTATCACGAGAGGTCCTCACGAGAATCTCACCGACGCCACGGTATATGACAGCGTTGTCATCAATGTGCTCAAGCTCCTCAAGTGCGCTCTCCGTGTCTCTCAGCACAGCCTCCACCTGCAATTTCTGCCTGCTCACCGTCTCAAGCTGCATGCGCAACTGTTGCAGCTGCGCAAGCTGATTCCTCAACTGTGGTGGAATCTCCTCTGCCATCCTCCATCTATTCTCAGTCGCATCCTATAAAAGATGTTGCTCAGTTGCGCATGTCCTGAAAAGAAGAGGAATGAAAGCGTCAGCTTCTCCCGGGGAGATTGCTTTTGATTGCATAATCCCCGTGAAGCCATCACTTCACTGTGCTGAGCTCACAGAGCTCCATGAGTAGCTTTCCCCTCTATCTCTCTCTCACTCTCTCATTCACACACTCACCAGATTTCCATTTCCGTTTTGGTCTCCGGTAACTTCAATCAATGCCATGAGCCTGCAAAAGCTCGTCATGATGGGAGCAATGCTTTGCCACCCTCCTCTCTCCCTCTCTCAGCATCTCAGCATCTCAGCACCTCAGCATCCTGATGCCTCTGAACTCCAACAAAGAATATAAACAGCTTACGCCAACTGACGTTGGCGGAGTGGGACATGGGCGATAGTTCGTGACACTGAGATCCGAAAAGGAGGTGAAATGGCCGAGTTGAAATTGCACATAGACCGCTTCAAATGTGCTGCATGTGGTGCATGTGTGACAGTATGCATGAGGGATGCATTGATTTTATGGGGTACATGGCTTGATATAAGGCATGAGAACTGCAATGCCTGCTCCTCCTGTGTGAACATATGCCCGCTTGGCGCACTGACACTTGAGGAGCAGAAGGGTGTGTGATGCAGCATCAGCGTCGTCGCAGATGACATCAAGTGGGATCAGGGGGGCATCAATGTTGAAAGGCATCAATGTTGAAATGCACGGGGAAATCATATGCATTCACGCCGTTTTGAACAGCGTCAAATGAGAAATGGACATGCTGGAATCCCTCTCTCAGTGCGGAGACATCTTTTTTCACCTTATCTATGTTTTCTTCATCAATAATTACTCTTCGCATCATCGCTGCGATCTCAGCCATTTCACGCTCTTTCATCCCTATGCGTGTGAGCTCCTGAACGCCAATTCTTATGCCTGATGGATTTTCAGGCGTTCTATCGGAGGGGAGCATGTTCTTGTTCACTATTATGTTTGCTTTTTCCAGTTTCATTGCCACATAGGAGCCCCCTCCCAATTCAGAGACATCAACTGCGACCTGATGAGAGGCAGTGAACCCCTTGTGTGCGCAGAGGACATTGAATCCGTTTTCATGAAGGTGCCTTGCAAGCGCTTTTGCATTTGCTATTGTCTGCGATGCGTATGCCTCGCCGAAGCACATCATCTCAGCGATAGCCACTGCGAGGCCTGCGACATGATGCAGGTGATGATTGCTCACAGTGCCCGGAAAAACAGCCATGTCTATTCTGCTTCTCAGATCCTCACCACACAATATAAGCGCACCCTGAGGACCCGGAAATGTCTTGTGCGTGCTGCTCACGATGACATCAGCACCTTCACGCAGCGGATCCTGAAAACGACGACCTGCAATAAGTCCGAGGACATGCGAGCCGTCATAGACAACCCTCGCTCCAACTTCCCTCGCCGCTTCTGCCGCTTCCCTCACCGGATGGGGGAAAAGAAAAAGAGAAGCTCCGAGAAGTATCATGCGCGGCTTCTTCTCAATTATATCCTCATGCATTCGTGCAGCATCTATGTTCATCTCCGTTGAGTCAAATGGCAGATTGTCAACATGAAGTCCCCTTATCTGAGGTGCTGAGAATTTTGAGTGGCTTATATGCCCTCCATCAGGGACTGAAAGCGCCATTATCCTGTCTCCAACATCTGTCAGCGCAAGTATTACTGCTATGTTCGCATTCACGCCCGATGTTGGCTTTAAATTCACATGTTCAGCGCTGAAAAGCCGCTTTGCAAGATCTATCGCAATCGCTTCAACCTCATCAATGAACGCACATCCCTGATAAAATCTCCTTCCAACATCTCCTTCAGCATATCTGTGCGAGAAATCTGATATAAGCATGTTCCTGACAGCAACACTCGTTATGTTCTCGCTCGCTATCATCGGCAGTGCATTTTTAAAAAGCTCATGATGTCTCTCAACAGCTGAGAACACCCTCTCCACCGCACGCTTCATCTCCACTTCCAGTTCTCTCATCTCCTATCCCCTCTCTCTTTTGTCTTCGCTGATGCACATTGATACAATCACATTATCATATCTGCCTTTGTCGCCGCACTTTATTCTCGCTGTCTATTCTCGCTGTCGCAGCATCTGTTTTATATGCTCGCTTATATGCTCGCTGAAATCCGCTGAGAGCGTGAACTCATTCATGCGGGTTCAGCAGTCATTTCAGGGACAGCCCAAACAGAACCCGTATGGATCAAGTCACGACAGAGGTCCCGGGAGGCAGGGAGGCAAAAAGCGAAAACCCTATAAAATAATGTTCCGAATATACCATCATGGCATCTGCCGAGCGTGAGATAGAGCCGAGAGCATTCAGATATGCTGTGGATGAGTTTTACAAAGATGCTGTAGAGATTTTCGCGTATTTTGATATGGTGCTCGAGCATTTCAGAGAAGGTAAAGACATTCAGGAAGACCTGCGAAAGTTCAGGAGCGAGCGCCCGAGCATGTTCTCACTCATCTATGACATATTTCACAAACAGGCGGAAGTGGATGACAAGATAAAAAAGATAAATTTGGAAAAAGAAAAAATTGAAAAGCTCAATGAGTTTAAAGAGCGCTTTAAAGAGCTTGCTGACGAAATAGACATATTCGTTCTCAGCGAGATTTTGTGATCGCATAGAACTTCCAGCACAAACTGCAAACAAAAATATGCAAACAAAAATATCGCATTTTCAAAATCTGGATTGAAGTCAGAGAATCGTTTAAGATATTTGAATCCGATGTCCAATCATGGAAGAGCTGACTGCGTCTGAGTATTTGAGTCTGCTTAACTCAATGAGCACATTTGCAGCTGTATTGGACAGAGAGGGAAAACTCAGATTCATAAACAGGATATCCCTTCTGAAATCGCTCGGATATCGGGAGGATGAAGTGATGGGCACGCCTATCTGGGAATGCATGCATTTCAAGCATGTCGCTTCTGAGGTGAAAGAGGCGTTTGAGCGCGCATTGCGCGGTGATAGCGTTCAGATAGAGGTGAACGCGATGAAACCCTCAGGCAGGACATTCCCAATGATCCTCAACATCTCGCCACTGCACAGCGAAAGCAGCGGTGATGTCAAAGGCGTCGTTGTTGAGGGGAAATCTGTTGAAAAAGAGCATTATTATCAATGTTTGATGGAAGAAATACTTGAAAACCTCCATGAATGCATCCTTTTGACAGATAAAGAGGGCAGAATAGTATATACAAATAAGGAAGTGCCTCAAAAAATCCGCATGTCAGAGGAGCAATTAAAGGGTCTTTCGTTGGAAGATATTCCCTGTTATTCATATTCAGATGATGTTCGGGATAAGGTTGCGGATCTGGTGAAAAAAGCGCTTTCAGGGGAGCATGTGACAGCGATCCTGAGAGCGCGCCCGCCAGAGGAGGGAAGTGAGGAAAGAACCGTCAAAATTCATGCGGCTCCAGTTGAAATCGGCGGTGAGATAAGCGGTGCGATCATTGAAGCGGAGGACATCACAGATTTTGAACAGATGACGGAGGAGTTGAAGAGAACACACAGATATTACAAGCAAATTTTGGATTCCCTGCAGAACATCATCATAATGTTGACTGATGCCGACGGCAGTATATTATACATAAATAATTACGCGGAGAAAATATTTGGCATATCATCGGAGGAATTGAAAGGAAAAAAATTTGAGGATGCAAAGTTTTTCCGGGATGCTGAAAAGGCACGTGAGCATGCACAGGCCTCCGTTGAAAAAGCGCTGAGAGGAGAGATTGTGAGAGGTGTTGAGTTCCACATGCATGCGAAAGACGGAAAAGTCATACATCTGCTCGGATACACTTTACCTTTTGTTGATAATGGCTCTGTGAGGGGTGCCCTTTTCGCGGCATATGACATAACTGAAAAGAAACAGATGGAAAACAGGCTGAGAGAACTCGTCGATAGATTGAGAGCGGCACAGGAGGAGCTGATGACGCCTGTTGTTCAGATATGGGATAAAATACTTGCTCTTCCCGTGATAGGAGTTGTTGACAGCTATCGCGCACAGAAAATTACGGAAACTTTACTCAAAAGAATCGCGAAGACGCAGGCTGAATTTGTCATTATTGATATAACAGGAGTATCATCAATGGACACTGAAGTTGCAAACAATCTTTTGAAGACGGTAAAAGCTGCCAGTCTTCTCGGATGCACATGCATAATAACCGGAATTCGCCCTGAAATCGCCCAGACAATGACCCATATCGGCATTTACTTCCACGAGATTCATACAGAGAGAGACATGCAGGAGGGTCTGAAAAAATGTCTTGAGATGCTCGGATATGAAATCAGGTGAAAGATGGAGCAGAGAAAGGAGGGAAGATGAGGATCAGGAGGTATGAGCGAACGCGCATTCTCCTCGCAACGCGCATTTATCACATAAGGGATTGCGTGCTCTGCATATTTTTCTGCCGTGTTCTATGAGATTCAGGTGAAATCCGCATATTTCTTCCGGAGGAATGCTCATTTCCACAATATGTGCAATGCGATTCACCTCATTTATGCTGAACATTCTTCTGAATATGCGCTGTATGTGAGTGTCAACTGGAAATGCTCCTTTTCCGAAAGAGAAGCAAAGTATGCAGGATGCGGTCTTCTGACCGATGCCGGGAATGCTCATCAGAAATTCTCTCGCCTCCTCAACACTCATTTCATCCAGAAATCGCATGTCTATCGCTGTGTTCCGCCCCGGCTGCTTTTCAGAATGCTTATGCTGTTTATGCTGTTTATGCCATTTATGCTGCTGATGTTTCTGATAACAAATTGATGCGTAATACAGTGCGGAAAGTGCATTTTTCAGTCTTTTAGCCTTCACACGGCTCAATCCCGCTTTTCTTATTGCATGAGCTATCTCATCATCAGATGCTGTGAGAAGCTCCTCATATCTTCTGAACTTTTCAACGAGATCTTTGAATGCAGCGTCGCAGTTCCTGTCGTTCGTGTTATGTGAGAGAATTGTGCGAACGAGCGTCTCAACAGGGTCTTTCCTGTGGCATGTCTTATGTCCGTATGCGCTCTCAAGAATTCTCCAAATCCTGCGCAGTCGCTCTTCTGCAATTTGCTCTTCTGTAATTTGCGTCTCTTTCACCTCCTCCGCTTGACACAGATGTAGCGCATGTTGAGCCAAACAGAGGCGGCAGGCTGACCTTTCCCCTCTTCACCCTCACCTGTTCATCCTCCGCCCTGCTCCTCAGACACCAGTCGTTCAAGCACCTCAAACAGATTTTTCACAGTGAACGGCTTCCAGAGGCACGCATCCGCACCAGCTTCAAGCGATTCTCTCTCATATTCAGGCGTTCCCAATGCCGTAATCACCAGAATTTTCGCCTTTTTATCATACCCTTTTATCTCTTTTATCGCCTGAATTCCGTCCATTACCTCCATAACCAAATCCATCGTCACGATATCAGGCTTCAACTCCTTATATTTCTCAACAGCTTCCCGTCCATTCGCGGCAAAACCGACAATTTCATATCTATCTCGCTGCTGATTCAGCATCTCTTCCAGCATCTCTCGCATGTAAGCGGCATCCTCAACAATCAAAACACGAATTTTCCTCCTTTTACCATTCCGTCTCTCCTCTTTCTTCTCTTTTTTCTCTTTCATCCCCATCTTCCTCTCAATCTCTCCGCTCATTTCATTCTCTCCGGTCATTTTTCGCCCTTCTCCTCTTTCGCTTTCTCTTTCTCTTTTTCTTCTTCCTGTCTCTTAGGAAGTGTGAAGAAGAATTTTGAGCCTTTCCCGACCTCGCTTATAGCCCACACCTTCCCGCCGTGCATCCGCACATACTCCTTCACGATTGAAAGTCCGAGCCCTAAACTTCCCGATTTCCTCGTCAGCGATGTGTCAACGACATAAAAACGCTCAAATATCTTCGGTAAATGCTCCTTCGGAATTCCCATTCCTGTATCTGAAACACAACATTTTATATCTTCACCCCTGTCCTCAACAACCACTTCTATTCTACCTCCCTCTTCCGTGTATTTTATTGCGTTTGATATTAAATTGGTGAAAACTTCCATTATTTTCTGCTTATCGCACTCTATTTCAACATCAGGAACGCTCAATGAAATTTTATGACGCTTCTCTCTCGCCTCAGTCAGGAGAGTTGCAACCGCTTGCTCAACTATTTTCCTCACAGATGCCCTTTCAATGCTCAATTTCACCGCCTCCCCATCTATCCTCGCAAGTTCAAGCATCCTGTTTATCATTTTTTCCAACTGCCTCGCACATCTTTCAATAGAACGAACATATTTCCTCTCTTTCTCGGTGTGTGCGCACATTTCAAGCATGCTGGCATATCCAACGATTGGTGCGAGCGGAGAACGCATCTCGTGATACGCAACATTTAAAAAATCTCTCTTCATCTTATCCAATTCCTCAAGTTTCTTGCATGTTTTACGCAGTTCCTCCTCCCTATTCTTCAATTCTGTGATGTCAAGCAGTGAAATGATGCATTCTTTGCTGTTTGGAATGGGCTCCATACACGCATTCACATATTTTCTTTCACCTTTTGAGTTTATGAATTTGAAAAGAGAGCAGGCGGGTGCGCCTCCTTTCCACCTGCTTTCGCAGTAGTCTCTCGCTCTTTCCGCATCCTCCTCCGCTACGAAATCTGTCCAGTGTCTTCCTCTGAGATTCTCCGCTTGAAGACCGACGAGCTCCTCAAACTGCCTGTTCGCAAGCAGAATTTTTCCATCAGAATCAACGACGCAAAGAGCTGTGAGGGCATGCTCAAATATCGCGTGGTAACGTTCCTTCGCAGATTTCATCTCCTCACGAGCATCCTTACATCTCTGACTCATCAGACCGATGGCGTAAGCAACGATGAAGAGCATGCTCGCCCTGCCCATAGATTCCATAAATATTTCCAGAGTTGGAGATGTAACAAGAATAGAGAAGAAAATATGCATCACACCGAGAAGAATTGCGATATAAATCGCCCTTTTCTTATACCATATCGCTGCTAAGATAATAGGAATATAAAAGAAATGTGTATAAATTATTGTCTTATGCATTAAAACGAAGAAAATGGAGAGAGAAATACATAGTAAAATCAGTGAAAGAAGCGTGAAAAATTTGAAGCCTCTCTTGGGAGCAGTTCCTTTTTTCTCATCATTATTGTGCTTCTTCCACTTCTTCAGCATCTTATTTTATTGATGGAGGAGAGATAAAATGTTCACCGTTCTTGTGCCTGCAACCCCCGCCTCGTTGCGCCAGTGAACATCTTCTGTTGGCGTCTTCTGGCGTCGCTGGATGGACACACTGCATCGCTTCAGCTCTTTACGCAACCTCAGTGCAGCACTCAACCGAGCTGTGGATAATACAGCCGCGCATGAGGCGGGCTCCCCGACTAAAGGACTTCCACCGGAAGCATTTTGGGGGGTGTGCATTGCGCTTCTGGCGGGGTAACGAAAGCACCTGCCATGAGCAATGGCTCATTTGTTCTCGGCTCCGTTCACATCTTAATGGTAGCCACAATTCTTGATGTGTTGTATGAACTTCTCTATGATTACTCTCTTTATACTTGATATTATTTATGGAATGGCATTGTATTGATTTATTGTTCACCTTTCTTCCACTGTTATTGTTTCTAACACTATTTAGGTTACCGATGCAATTATTGCGCTTCTCCGCTTCTTCAACAATTTATTTCGCTATCTTGTTTCATCATTGACAATTCTTCATTATGCCCGATCTTTTTTATTGCTCTCAGCTTTTTCTCTCTTCCGAGCTTCCTCCTGAGAAATATTTTTAAGCTCACCCTTTTGCCGTAGAACTCTGGTGCGGTGCCACAGACACACCTGCCCATTTCGTCTATCGCTGTGATGGACGAGTATTCCTTCTTCGGCTCTTGACTACGACATGAAGACCTGATACGACATGAAGACCTGACTGCGACATGAAGATGGATTTCGCCATCTCTCGTTCCAATCAGCTTAGAACAGCAAATCTCCCATGAAGCTGAAGGGTTGATGTTTAAGTGCAACCTTAACTCCACCTCCGACTCCACAAATGGGAATGCGAGCCCGATACCCGGCGAGTTTGTTATTGGTTTTGCGGATATCCATCAGGTCTTTCCTTGAGAGGATATTCCTTGCGGGGGTCAATCTTCAGATATGTTCGCTTCCCTTGCTGTTTCGTTGCAGAATAAACTCCCCTATCCTCTCCAGTCTTCAAGTAGTGTTGAAAGTTGTCGTATTCTTAAGTAGCTCAAGCTTTCGCTTTGTCATGAGCTTACACTTGACTGTCTTTGTTATCTCCGCTTCCATCATTCTTTTCTTTATACCGTTCAGAGTATAATTCATCCCCTGAGGGGCTTTCTTGGCGAAGAAAACTTGTGATTTAAATATGCGGAATGAATTGAGAGGGGATGCGTGGCAGCCGTATCCGTGTGAAGGTATGCGGCATTCGTCGTGTTGAGGACGCATTTATTGCTGTGGAAGCAGGTGCGGATGCGATTGGTGTGATTCAGGTGGAGGGGACCAGGCGTTTCATATCAGTTGAAGATGCTGAAAAGATATTCAATGCAATCCCCCCGCTCATAACGAAGGTTGTTGTTGTCATGTTTGACGGCTTATCTGATGCTGAAATAGATCAGCGTGTGCGTGATTATGAGCGCATAGGTGCGGACTGTATCCAACTGCATGGAAACGAGCGTGTTGAGATTGTAAAGAGGTTGAGAGAGAAGACATCGCTGAAACTCATAAAAAAAATAGGGATCCCGGCGCAGCTGCACGCTTCTTCCAGAGATGCAGTTATCGCACGCATCATCCAAAATGCAAATTCCTACGAAAAATTCGTTGATGCAATACTTCTTGACACTGCCGCGAGCACTGCTTCCCGCACGACTGCACAGGCTCATCTATCATCTCACCGATCATCTCACCACTCATCTCACCGATCATCTCATATCTCATCAGAGCAATCTCCGCATGGTGGCACTGGCGTTGTGCATGACTGGGAAATATCCGCGAGAACGGTCTCATCACTGGGGAAACCTGTTATCCTCGCCGGTGGATTGAACCCCGAGAATGTGCGTCTTGCGATAATGCGTGTGCGTCCGTTCGCGGTTGATGTGTCAAGTGGTGTTGAAAACGCATCAGGTTGGAAGGATGAGGAAAAGGTGAGGAAGTTTGTGAGTGCAGCATTGTCACTCTCGCACTGAGAAGAAGGATTGCCTGCCCTCATGGGAAGCGGTGTGTGATGAATAAAAAAGCAATCGGAGCAAGAAAATCAGGGAGATATTCCAGCCCATCGGCAGAAGTGAGGAAATTGAGAAGTGAAAGAAAATGCTCAGGAGGAGCCACTTGGCTGCCAAGAAATCCAATTTTCGATTTTTCTTTCTTCCTCTCCTTCCTCTTCAGTTTCTGTCCCCGCGAGCATTCTTGTCACTTTTTTCACTGTCATTGCCGCTTTTGGATGCATCATCATGAACATATCACCGCCGGCGAGTGCGAGTGACAGACCTGTTATTATCTCATAAAGAGGTCCGCGGAGTGCTGAGGGTCCCCAGTCGCTGTCTTCCTTTATGGGAGATGATTTCATCCACGCCTCACGGGCTCCCCATGCGTTTGTCACTCCGCATGATATGGGAAATGCGAGGTCTGTGTCTCCTTTAAGTGCGGATATGCGTATGCGTTCTATATTGGTAAATGCGTAGTCAAGTCCGTATCCGAGTGCTGCAGTTGTGGGATCTATGACAATGCTTTCACGAGGAACTCCGAGTTTGAGAAGGTATCTGTTGAGTGTTTTCTGCTGATTTATGTCGAGCTGAGTCCATGAGAGAACAACATGTCCGTGTGACATCGCCGCCTTCGCAATCCTCTCGTAGTCCATGTTGAGGTTTGCAGATGCGATGAGGCATCGCTCCCCCTCAGCAACCTCTGCAGCAGCTTCAAGCACAGCGGGGTCCTTATCGGGGTTTCCTGAGCCTCCTATGACAATGGGCACTTTGACAGCCTGAAGCACTTCCTCAACAGTTTTAGCAGCCTCACGGGGAGGAGTGTCCTTTATAGCGGGATCTGTGCTTATCAGATGTATTGTCACGAGGTCCGCCTTGAACACTTCAACATTCTTTTTGGCCCATTCTCCCGTGTCCTCCATCACATCCTCATACATCACCCGCACAGCTTTTGCAAGCGGAATCGGCATGTCAAAGCAGTCGACCGCGATGACTGGTGGATTTTTCATGGGCGCATCAAAGTAGAATGGAAGTGATTTCTCGCCCCCTATTGTCACTGTTTTTGCCCGCGTGCCTCCTTCAGACGGAGTTGCGCCGAGTGTGACTTCCTCAACCTCGCCCAGCCACTTTTCACCGCGAACCTCAAACTTCGCAGGTATGAGCGCCTCAGCCTCCACTCCTCTCATCAGCGCTGAAGGCTCTGCCATGGGCTTCGCATGCTGTTTCAACACATGCTGAAGAGCATGCAAAAACGCTGAGGGATGTGACGTCAGCTCAATCTCAATATCGCCTATGATCACCGAATCCTCCATCTCAAGCACGTCGTAGCGCTTCAATGCTTTCAGAACATCCTCCAAACGCACCTTCTTCTCCATTTTTCCGCCGGGCGTCACTTACGCCTGTTTTCTCGCTCCTGCTGCTTCTGCAGCACGATCTTGCCTATGCGTATCTCAGCATTTTTCAGCGTGATTTTTATGCTCTGCCCGGTCATGTCACCAGTGGCTGCGGCGAGAGCATTCAGAACAGACAGCAGCGATGACAGATCAACTGTGAGTGAGGCGGGTATCGTCAGCACATTTTCCGCGGATGGAGGGGCTGATCGTGCGCTTGGAGGTGCAGGAGGTGCTGTTATGGGAGGTGCTGTTATGCGCTGAGGAGCTGGAGACTCATCCGCAGCAAATATTTCGCCAGCTTCCTCAGCAGCCACTTCTTCCCCACCCCACCCTTCTGTTATCTTCACGCCGTCAACAGGTCTCACAACACCTTTCACGACGGGATGGTCAGCCTTCCGCAGGAACTCCTTGAGCTCCTCTATCGTTCTCGCATCTTTTTCAGTTGCAATCTTATCGCGCATTTCCTCCGGTATCGCATCAATTACACGCTCTTTCAGGTCGGAAGCCATCCATACAACCCTTCTCCAACCGCCATCCGCCTGGATGAACTTCTCACTGTAAAAGTATTGGATGCCTATGCCGAGAAAGCCCTCCACCTGACGACCTCCGCCAACTGATGCAGCAATCGTTGAGAAAGGAAGACCTATGGGGGTCTCAGATACCTGCGAACCGCGGTGAATCCACCCGATGCCGTCGACTTCGGGAATGTAAAAGCCTGCGACCTCAAAGCAACCGCAGGAGGTGTGAGGCTTCTCAAAAAACGAATGAAGCTTGATTGAATCGTATGCTCCGCCTGATAGCCGAACGGCTGCCTCGTTCACTCCCGTGTATTCGCCGCCAATCGGGTCTATGCACTCACCCTTCGGAATGGGAGCATTGGGACCTTCAGGATCAATCCTCGCAGATGCACGGGCATCAAACCATGTCATCGCACCGCATAGAGCCACCCTGTCCGGCGTGATAACGCAGACATTCGTAGGTGCGAAGGACTGGCAGAGGGTGCATTGATAGAACTCCTCAACATCCTCATCATGCAAGCCACGAGCCTTCTCGTCCCTCGCTCTGTAAATTGCTTCTGCTTCCTTCATCCGGCGGAGAACCTCTTCCTCATCGGTGATGTAGATAGCTTCCATTTTCTCAATAAACGACAACTCCGACTTATACAGCATTATTGTTGCACTCGCAATCTGCTTCAATGATCGCAATCCTTTGTTGATCAGGTCCTTGCTTATTCTTATCCATATCTCAGACCGCTGATTCAGATGCATGTATCCCTGAATATATGACTGAAACTCATGGTTGCGACGCTCAAGCACAGCTTCAAGGTCCTTCTCCACCTCTTTCCCGTAAACTTTGTATATCATCGCATATGCATATACTCCACCTTCCTCCATCTCATCTATATCGGGACCTATAAGTGTCACATGCTCGTCGTTCACATTCTCCGGGTCTTCCTCACATATCACCAGCTCAAATCCAGGCTTCTGCGGTCCTGCGAGCTCAACGAACATCTGTTCCCTGCGTATCCGCTCCCCCTCATACATTGGATTTATATCAAATGGAAAATCGCCGCTGCTCATAGATCGGTTCACTCCGCTTATATTGTGAGAGTCATTTTATAAAATCTGTGCATTTGCTCTCTCCGCACATACATACATAACATGACGGATGCATGATTTATCGGACGGAGGCATTCCTCTCCACAGGCATTCAGTCCCTCCCCTCAAGCATGCCCATAGACTCTCACTTAGGATCAGCAGCAATAACTTGGGATCAGCAGCAATATAAAGAGCCAGGTTGAACAATAGCATATGAAATACTACGAGCTCGGGGAACTTGAGTCCAGAGCTCCAAAGCTTTTTGGAATTCCGACGGGAACGAAGCTTGACGAGATGTTTTTTAAAATGGAGGAGGAGGATGGGAAAATCGTCAAAAAGCCACTTGGTGGTTTACCGTATCTCTCCGTGATGAACATAACAGGTGTGCCGGATTCAGGAAAGAGCGTGCTTGCGGAACAGTTTGCAGTTACACAGGCTGATGCGGGTTATCGCGTCCTGTTTGTCACTGTCGAAAATCCCGCAAACTTCCTCTACACATCGCTGAAACAGAAGAGCACTGCAATGCATGCTGATTTCAGCAAAGTCGAAGAAAACATAGTGGTAATTGACGCTTCAGAAAGCAACGAGCTGAGGGAAAACCCGAAGGCTTTGCTGGACACGATGGCACATGCCATCAGAGAGAAAAAGGTCACAAATGTCATAGTGGACAGCATCACGGGGCTCTATGAACACAGGGAGATGATGGCGAGGCAGATAGTCAGACTGTTCTTCAACTTCCTCAAGAAATGGAGCCAGACAGGAATCCTTGTTTCACAGAAGAGGAGTTCTCAAATGTCTGAAAGCGCGGAAGCCGCCGGAGGACTTGCGGTTGCACATATAGTTGATGGCACGATAGTGCTCGATAAAAAACTGATCGAATCAAGATGGGATGCCATTTATGGCTTACCAATTGGAAGCGTGTTGAGAACAATAAGGATCGACGGGTGTAGAATTACGGGGCACGATTCCAGAATCTGGGTTTTTGAGATAACAGAATTTGGAACAATTGAAATTATATCTCCATTGAGTGAATATATCAAGCAGAAAAGCCGAACTTGAGATGATTTGGGAGGTGATATTATGGAGGTTATCAGACCTGAGAGGGGGAATATAGACAGAATGGCTGAGAAAGTTTTTCTTGAAAGTATTAAACTCCTTGGAGGCTTGAGGAAGCTTTTGGAGTACAGAAACCTCACATGGCTCCCGTCACTTGCGGAATCCGCCTATGTGATCGTGCTGAAAAATGAGGCGTTAAAAACTTACAGAGAAATAGCAGGGGAGTTGGGCATAACTGAGCAGACTGCGAGGAGCATTGCAACAGCAGATGAAAAGAAAATCAGAGAATACATTGATGGCAGACTTGAGGAAAAACCCAGGGAGCACATAGCTGGAGGAATAGCAAAACTCGCATACATGAATCTCAAGGAGAAGGGAGAACTTGATGATATCGGGATGGACATTGAGAAATGTTGAAGTATTTCTGCGTGCTGTTTTATTTTTTTTATTTTTTATTTTTTATTTTTTTTATTTTTTTGATGGAAGTATTGTGCGGTGTGCGGTGTTGTGTTGTTTTTTTATGATTTCATTGAGTTGTCCGCATGTGTGAGAAAATCCGAAAGTTTTAAGTGAGAGGGTTTTTCCATCTCAGACAGATGGGCGATGGGAGGTGTACGTGTTATTCTGATAAGCGGCAGGACACTTGAGCAGGGAACCAATCTTGAGAACAAGCTTTCGGACGAATACATGAATGCTACGGCTGTATGCGAGTTGAGCGAGCGTGAGCTTGAGAAACTTGGATTGAAAGGTGACGGAACTGAGAGAGTGCGTGTCAGGACATCTGCGGGAGAGATTGTTGTTGCTGCGAAGAAAGGTGAAGGATATCCTGAGGGGGTTGCTTTTATTCCGATGGGTCCTTGGGCAAATGCTGTCGTCAATGGAAACACAAAAGGGTCAGGGATGCCTTTTTTCAAGGGAATAGAAGCCGAGATAGAGCCGACTGACGATGAAATACCATCAATTTACGATCTTATGCGCAGATATAAGGAATGACTGTGGAGGGCGTGTGATATGTGAGATGAGAGATGTGAGATGAGTGATGAGTGATAAGTGAATGATAAATGAGAGATAGGTGTGAGATGTGTGAGAGATAAGCTGGAGTTAAGTGTGAGGAAGTGAAAGAAAATGGCGGTTTATACGGATGTCTTATGTCCCTTTTGCGGGTGCATATGTGATGACATTGTTGTGGAAGTGGGAGAAGACGGCAAGATAACGAAAGTGAAGGGTGCGTGTGCGATAGGTCGCAGCAAGATAATGGGGCACGACCGCATGGAGAGTCCTGCGATCCGTGAGGACGGAGAGCTGCGTGATTGCTCATATGATGAAGCCATAAAGAGAGCGGCTGAGATTCTTGCTGATGCCAGGAGACCTCTGTTGTATGGATGGAGCTCAACCGTATGCGAGACGGACAGAGCGGGAGTGGAGCTTGCGGTTGAGATAGGTGCGATCATAGACAACACGGCGTCTGTTTGCCACGGACCTTCCATTCTCGCAATTCAGGATGTCGGATTGCCCTCATGCACACTCGGTCAGATAAGGAACAGGGCTGACATTGTCATATACTGGGGCTCAAATCCTGTTTTCGCACACCCGAATCACATGAAGCGTTATTCATATCTGTCAAAAGGGCGCTTCACGCCAGGCGGAAAGAAGGACAGGAAAATGGTTGTTGTTGATGTCAGGGAGACAAAATCTGCGAAGCTTGCAGATCTTTTTGTGAAGGTGCGTCCCGGTGGAGATTTTCTTGTTTTCTCAGCGTTGAGAGCGATATTGCGGGGACATGAGGATGTTGTGCCTGACGAAGTTGCTGGCGTTGAGAAGAAGGACCTGCTCTCGCTGGCTGAAATGATAAAGAACGCGAATTTCATCATCACATTTTTCGGAATGGGGGTGACTCACTCAGGAGCGAGGCACAATAACATTGCCAATGCAATAGAATTCACAAGAGCAGCACATCTTCACACGAAAGCAACGATAATGCCCATGCGAGGTCATTACAATGTTAATGGATTCAATCAGGTATGCACATGGCTTCTCGGCTATCCTTTCTCCATAGACCTCTCGCAGGGATATCCATGGTACAACCCCGGTGAAACTGGCGCTGTTGATGTGCTCGTGCATGGAGAGTGCGACGCCGCACTTATAATCTCGTCTGACCCCGCATCACATTTCCCCGCTGATGCCGTCAGACATCTCGCAAGGATCCCTGTGATTCAGATAGACCCCTATCCAAATCCAACGACCGAGTTTGCGGATGTTGTCATTCCCTCGGCAATCTGCGGTGTTGAGGCTGAAGGGAGTGTTTATCGCATGGACAGTGTTCCTCTGCGTGTTCGCAAGATTGTTGACAGCAAGTTTATGGCAGATGAGGAGATAATAAGGCGAATTCTGGAGGAAGTGCGTGCTATAAAGGAGAAAGAAGGTGAGTGAAATGGCTGAATTATTGATAAAGAATGGAGTGGTTTTTGATCCTATAAATGGTGTTAAAGGCGAAAAGATGGACATATGTATTCGTGATGGTAAAATCGTTGAATCCCTGCATGATGAGCATGGTGCCAGGGTTATAGATGCGTCCGGTTGTGTTGTGATGCCCGGAGGTGTTGATGCGCATGCGCACATTGCGGGCGGAAAGGTGAATGCGGGCAGGCTTCTCCGTCCTGAGGATGGAAGAAGGGGATTGGAGCCAAAGAGGGGGGTCTGCAAGCCCTGCACGGGATATTCCGTGCCAAACACATGGGCAACAGGCTACAGATATGCGAAAATGGGCTACACATTTGTCATGGAGCCGGCAATGCCACCTCTCACAGCAAGACACACGCATGAGGAGCTCGTTGACACTCCGATAATAGACAAAGCAGCGCTGCCTCTCATAGACAACAACTGGATGACTCTGCAGTATGTGCGTGATGAGAACTATGAGATGCTCTCGGCATATGTTGCGTGGATGATAAGGGCGACAAGAGGATATGGCATAAAAATAGTGAATCCAGGGGGCACTGAGGCATGGGGGTTCGCAAAGAACTGCGGCCTTGATGATCCCGTGCCTCACTGGGATGTGACGCCCGCTGACATCATAAGAGCGCTTGCACATGCAAACGAGAGATATGAGATGCCACACAGCATCCATGTGCATGGGAACATGCTCGGTCATCCCGGAAACTACGAGACAACACTGAGAACATTTGATGTCGTGAAGGGAATATCAGCAAGCATGCAGAGACAGACCATGCACACAACCCACATACAGTTCTTCTGCTACGGTGGGACTTCTTGGAAGGATTTTGAGTCAAAGGCGGATGAAATTGCAAAATATGTGAATGAAAATGAGCATATCACGATAGACCTCGGCTCAATAATACTCGGAGACACAACAACAATGACAGCTGATGGTCCGATGGAATACACACTCTACAGGCTTACGGGCAGGAAATGGACAAATCATGATGTTGAGCTTGAGACCGGCGCCGGCATCGTGCCCTTTCTTTACTCCAGCAGAAATCCCGTTCACAGCGTGCAGTGGACGATAGGACTTGAGCTCGCACTTCTCATAAAAAATCCATGGAAGGTTGTGCTCTCAACAGACCATCCAAACGCAGGGCCTTTCATAGGATATCCCATACTCATATCAATGCTTATGAGCAAGAAGCGCAGGGATGAGGTGATGAAGGAGGTTCACCCTGCGGTGTTTGACAGATCTTCGCTCGCTTCAATTGACAGAGAGCTTGATTTCCACGAGATCGCAATCATAACAAGAGCTTCAGCAGCTAAAATACTGGGGTTGCACAATCATGGAAAGGGACATCTCGGCGTCGGAGCAGATGCAGATGTCGCAATATATGGAATATCCCATGAAGAAAGTGACGCAGGTGCTGTTCAGCGTGCATTTTTGAACGCAAAATACACAATAAAATGCGGTGAAATTGTCGTGAAGGACGGTGAGATTGTCGCAACGCCCGAAGGCAGGACATTTTATGTTGAGCCCGAATGCGAAGAATCACTTATGAACGAGGTCATGAAAGACATTGAGCGCCTGTTCAAAGAGTATTACACGGTCTCACTCTCAAACTATCCTGTGCAGGATGTTTACACTCCGCATCCATATGTGATAAAGGCGCCCATGAGCGGATAGGGGGGAGCTGAAATGCGTCAGATAGTGTTCAAGCTTCGTGATGGAGCGTTGAGGAGTGGTGCTGCCGAGGTTCCTGTTGATGTGAGCCCGCTCACACCTGATAAACTGTTCGGCGAGGGGGAGGATGAGATAAAATCAACAAAGGTCTGGTGGGGCAATCGTCAGGAGAATGTTGAGCGCATCTTTGAGGTGAGCGTCTCGGGCGATGCTTCAGGTGCGGAAGAGGTGAAAGTTGTCTTTGAGGGGGAGCTTCGCAAGGTGAAGCGCATAGGATATGAGATGAGCGCCGGTGAGATCGTTGCGGAAGGCTCTGTTGGCATGCACTGCGGCGCAAGGATGAGGGGTGGCAGAATAACCGTGAATGGCTCGGCAGACTGCTGGGCGGGATGTGAGATGCACGGAGGCACCCTCATCATAGAGGGAGATGCAGGCGACAATCTATGCGCATGCTACCGCGGTGAGACAACAGGAATGACAGGGGGAACAGTCGTGGTGAAGGGAAATGCAGGTGAATGCATCGCTCAATATATGGCTGGCGGTGAGATCACAGTCAGAGGAAACGCGGACATGCTCGCAGGTCTTGACATGAAAGGCGGAAAAATCGTGATAGAAGGAGATGCGGTGATGCCCGGCGCGAACATGAGCGGCGGTGAAATAATCGTGAAGGGAAAAGTGATAGACATGATGCCTTCCTTCAAATACGAGGAAACCGTCACAATAGACGGCGAAGAATATAAAAAATACAGGGGCGACTTCGCTATCGGTGAGAAAAAGGCCAAAGGAACTCTGCTCATACGCTCCTGAACTCACTTCTTTGTTCTTTTTTGTTATCTTCTCCTGTTTTTTCTTTTCTTGTTTCCCATCTCTTCAGCATCTCCACAGTGGCGCTAAAATCATCACTTATCTCATCACTCATCCATCCTCATCACTCAGATCATGCACTGGCGCTCTTGGCTCTTGGCGGCTCTCTCAACGCCTCAACGCCACAGGACACCGTATGAGAGGTATATGAAAAGATACAGCGTTAAGAACATGAGAGAGAGCAGGACGCCGAAGCCCACGCGTGTCATGTGTGCCATCTCCTCCGGATAGTCGCGCCTCAATTGCTCCAGATCACGCACATACTTCTCATTCATGTTGAGAGGCCTGAGAACTGCTGCACCTGTCAGTGCAATGAGCATTCTTGACGCAACTGCGGGGTTATTTGCGAACAATGCGAAGAAACCTGCGATTTTCTTCAGTGCACCATCAATGATCTCGGCGAATGTTATGAGTGGCTGCTCGCAGAACCATATGAACCTGCGACCGAGAATTCGGAAGAGCCAATCTGTGTCGAGTGTGATTTTCTGCTCTGGACGCAGGTTCTCTCTTAGAATCCAGAAAGCGACGAAAGTGAAAATGAGCATATCGCATGTTGAAATCACATGTCCGGGAGCGTAAGGTTCGTAATGAACGGCGTGAGGAAGCATCCCGTAGAGGAATTGCGGGAAAATACCGATGAAAACGCAGAGAAATGCGACGATGCCCATCGCAAAAAGCATGTTCTTCGGCGGTTCTCTGGCTTCGCACTGAACGCCTGAAAAGAATGTGAAGTAAGGAAGCTTCAAGCCAACAACAAGAAATGTTCCGATTGCAGCGCACTCAAGCAGGAGCCACACGATTTCATGCCCATGCGCCGCCGCCGCTTCTACGACCATCGTCTTGCTCACGAATCCGCTGAATAGTGGAAATCCTGAAATTGAGAACGCTCCTATCATGTAAAGCCAGAAAGTTCGTGGCATGAATCTGTAAAGACCTCCGAGCTCGGTGAGTTTGCTCTTTCCCGTGACTTCAAGCACCGCACCAGCAGCCATGAAAAGCAACGCCATGTAAAGAACGCAACAGAAGGCATGAGCAATCGCACCGTTCACCGCAATCTCTCCAACTTCGCCTGAAACGCCCATTCCGACGCCTGCAACCATGTATCCTCCCTGACTGATGATGGAATAAGCGAGCAATCTTCGTATGTCATTCTCAAGAACAGCGAAGATTATACCGTAAATTGCCATTATCGCACCCAACCATATCAGGATTTCAACGCCAGGAAAGCCTCGCAGCAGCACATATATCGCACTCTTCGTTGTGAACGCCGTGAGAAATACCGCTCCTGCGACTGTCGCCTCCGGATACGCATCAGAAAGCCACGCATGCAGGGGAGGAATGGCAGCATTCAATGAGAATCCGAGAAGGATGAGATATGATGGCAGATAATCCCAGCCGATACCCCATGTGAACGCATTGAACGCAATTGAACCCGTTGTCTGCGCATACATTATTATTCCGGCGAGCAGCACGCAACCGCCGAAAAGATGCCACAGGATATAACGGAATCCAGCCTTATGCGCCTCCTCCGTCTCACGATACCAGATAAGAAAAAGGGAGGAAAACGCCATTATCTCCCAAAATATGTATAAGGATATGAGGTCCCCTGCAAAAACAACACCAAGAGCGCTGCCAACATATATAAATGCAGACATAAATATGCCTTCCCTGCGCTCATTAAGTGCATAAATAATCATACATAAGCTTGCAATCACGAATATATATCCGAAAACGAGACTTAAATTGTCAACCCTGCCGAACACAAGCGTGAAGTCGTCTGCTTTTATTTGGAGCGCTGAGAATGGGATGTCTCCAAAAACTCCTTCTGTCGTCAATATGAGGTCAATGAGTGCGATTATCGGCAATGTGATCAGATATGCGGCTCTCATCCTCCCTTTCAGCACTGGTATCAGGAGCACACCTATCAGAAATATGAAACCGGGATGCAACCACTCCATCTCCATCTCCATCTACTCACACCTCCTCCTTCCAACGCATCACTTTCGCATACTCCCTCTCCCAGTGATCTTCATCTCTTTTGAGCCAGTGTCCAAGTCCCTTTGCGACGAGCACAAGCACTACCGACGATACAAATCCCAGTATTGCATGGAAAAGAGGGATTTTCTGAAACCAGAATGCATGATGCTCGCCACCGTGCATCTCTACGGACAGTTCAGCAATTGCGCATATGACAAGGCATACATAAAAAATACGAAACAGCGTCGTTTTCATGTTGATCACCTCAATCCAGCAGCTCTTCGCCGTAATCAGAACCAGAACCTTCCGTATGTCTGGGAGAGGAAAATGTAGAAGGCGAGGAACATGAGGATGTGCAGAGTGATGCTTCCCATCACAGCCCTTCCCATGTGAAATCCGTGAATCCTTTGAAGTTCCTCAAGATCACGCCGTCGCATAGGATGCAGTCTTGAACTTGCAAAATAGAGCAGTATCTTCGTAGCGAGCAGGGGATCGCTCCGTAAATACCTCAATACTCCCATCCTCCTCACCTTTTGTGCATATGCATCTGCATATATTTATATTTTGCGGATTTGTTATCATGCGGTCAGCGTGAGAGGATGAGATTGTTGTGGATCGCCGCTCCTCATGACTGCGAGCTCGGGGGATGTTCGGGATGCAGACACCGAGGAGGTGTGAGAAAACTGAGGGAGTGTGAGAAATAACCAGCAGATCTATAAACAAACAATAACATCATTTGTATGAAATAAGGGAGTGATGATTATATTGAGGAGCACTGTTCATGCGATTGTTTTGGAGGTGTAGTCGTTGAATGAGAGATGATCAAATGATAAAATGAGAACTATGTAGGAACACAATGAAGCTGATTATGGCATCATGCAGGTGTTTTTCGGAGATGTGGCGGGGATGTGGATAAGATACAAGTCATATAAATTGTTGAAGAGGAGTGAGAAGAGCGCTTCCAGCTCAGACTGCTCAGCAGATCTTGATGATAGCAGATAGAAACCGGAAATCTTTTTTCAATGCGATGAATTTTCACGAATCAACAGATCAGAGTTGATGGAGATCAACTAATTTTCCCGAAGATTGCTGGCTTAATGCTCAATACGAGTATAAGGAGAGGATGAAGGAGGTCAGGATAACAAGTGTGAGTTATGTGAGCTTATGAGAAAGAAGGGGATGAGATGAAAAAGGACAGGAGCAGCGAGGATAATTTAGGAGTTCGCAACCTCATAAGGAGGGGTTGCGAAGGTTTTCAGCAGGGAAAAAGCGAGATTGCGGAGCACGAGGGGGCAAGACGAGCAAGAGGATGAATAGACTATCAGTGAAGAGGGAAGCTGAAAGTTCACAAAGAAAGTAAGTTTTTTGCGGAGAGGTGTGCGAAGCACGACATCAGAAGGTTTGTAGGTTACAACAGGGAATGGAAGCAAAAGGTGAATTTAGTAATACATAGGGAGAAAGATAAGAGGGCTGTTCATAGGCGGGAAGAGATAAGGATGTAAACGCTGCATGCAACATAATAAGGAAAGCGATCCCGGAAGCCTGCAGATACGGATAGGGGGAGAGGGGTTACAGTGCGATATACAGTGCGATAAAACATGAAATCGCACGAAGCATTTTTGAGAGGGGCTCAAAATGCATAACCCAAGCAGAATCCAGGCAGATGGAAAAGCAGAGGAGCCCTTCCCTTACCTTACTCCTCATTGAATTTGGAACATCGTGCTGGATGAGAGAGCAGATAAATGATTGATCATAAGAGGATAAAGCAGAAGATGATGGAAGAAAGAGTGGAATGAAAGAGGTAGGATGCAAAATGCAATTGCAACCTGACGAATCGGGAAAGTTCGGCAGATATGGGGGGAGGTTTGCGCCTGAGGTTCTCATATCCGCGCTTGACGAGCTGGAGCATGCGTTCTTCAAGTTTCATGAGGATAAATCGTTCAACGCGGAGCTTGACAATCTACTGCGGACATATGCAGGAAGACCGACGCCTCTGTATTTTGCGGAGAATCTCTCATCATTCTGCGATCCATCAGGGCGTGTCAGGATATATCTGAAAAGGGAGGATTTGGTGCATGGTGGCGCACACAAGATGAACAACACGCTCGGTCAAGCATTGCTCGCAAAAAAAATGGGAAAGGAGCGAGTGATAGCCGAGACAGGAGCCGGACAGCACGGCGTCGCGACTGCCATGGCAGCTGTGAAGTTGCGATTGAAATGCGATATATACATGGGCACTGAGGACATTGAGCGTCAGCGGTTGAATGTTTTCCGCATGAAGCTTCTCGGTGCGAATGTGATTCCTGTTGATAAAGGCTCAAAAACGCTGAAGGATGCGATAAATGAGGCTTTAAGAGACTGGGTGACAAATGTTGAGCACACTTATTATCTGATAGGAAGCGTTGTAGGACCGCATCCGTATCCTCTCATCGTCCGTGAGTTTCAGCGTGTCATAGGTATTGAGACGAGAAAGCAGATAATTGAGGCGGAAGGCAGGCTCCCCGATGTTATTGTAGCATGTGTCGGCGGCGGAAGCAACGCTATGGGTATTTTCTATGACTTCATAGAGGATGATGTGGAGCTCATAGGCGTTGAGGCTGCCGGACGTGGTCTCCACACAGGTATGCACGGAGCTTCAATATGCGCAGGCGAAGATGGCGTCCTTCATGGCATGTTCTCAAAGCTGCTTCAGGATGAATACGGGCAGATAAATCAGTCATACAGCATTGCCGCAGGTCTTGACTATCCGGGCGTGGGTCCTGAACTCGTGTTCCTCGCTGAGCAGGGGCGTGTCAAAATGACTGCCGCGACAGACAATGAAACACTCACAGCATTCAAAATACTCGCTGAAAAGGAGGGAATCATACCAGCTCTCGAATCCGCACACGCAATCCATTGCGCAATAAAACTTGCAAAAAAGAACAGAGGCAGGGAGTATATCATAGTCGTCAACCTCTCCGGAAGAGGAGATAAGGACATATTCATAGCTGCTGAAGCACTCGCAGGTGAAACGCTCTGACATCACGCGTGTGAGTGATTGGCTGCATGCGTGGTGACAGCAGAGCAGATTCGGATGTTGAAGGAGGAAAGCTGAGGATGATGAGGAAAGTCGTCTTTTTTCGTCCTGAAGGTGCTCTCAAGCGGACAAAAGAGGTTGTGGAGAGGTATTGCTGTGAATTTTTTGGCTTTTCTGTTTTTGAGCTGCGCACATGCGAGGGAGCATGTGATGAGATAGCGGAATTTCTGAGAGATGGAGCGCCGGATTTCGTTATATTCACGAGTGAAAATGGAGTGAAACATGCCTTCAAAACATGTGCTGGCAGAATAGACCTGCGTCTCGCACTTTCATCTGCTAAAATCTGCGCAATAGGTCCCGCCACAATGCGAGAGCTCAGGCGGCATGGATTTGACCACGTGCTCATGCCTGACGGAGATTACAGCTCTCGAGGTCTTATGCGCATGCTCTCTGAGATCACAGAGGGAAAGCGGGTGCTTCTGCTTCGTAGCTCAGCGGGTTCGCAGAAGCTCAGCAATTTCCTGCGTGAGAAAGGCGCATATGTCCGTGATATCGCAGTATACGAGCCCATACTGATGAAAACGCCCGAAAAAAAAATGGAACTTCAATCTCTCATCGCATTCAAGCCAGATTTCGTCGTGTTCACAAGCTCGCTCACATTCAAATCGCTCATGGAACTCGCAGATGCATTTGACATGAGAAAGGATGTTGAAGATGTGCTGAAATCATCAAAAATAATTGCTATTGGCAGTCCAACTGCTGAAACAATCGCATCTCATGGATTAAATGCAGTTGTCGCTCCAAAGAGCACTGTTGAAGATGTCATGAAAATTATTGTAGAAAGCCGTTGTCGGGGTTGAATTTATAGTTGAATTGATGAACTCTTACAGACAAAATGTAGGGATGTTATTATCAATAAAAAAGCGAAAAAGAGAGAGAAGATCGTCTCCAGCTGAGCGAGCCGAGCACGGTGCGGAGGTTTTAATGTGGCTTTGATCACTTTGATGTATTATGAGGGGGAAGCGAGGGCGGGTATCTGCTGATGCTGAAGGAGCTGATGCGGAATATGGATGTGATGCAGATGATGATCGTGCTTGTGATGATGTGTCTTTCATTGCTGACAGGATGCTCGGCAAATTATGTGTGTGGCTGCGCATTTTGGGATATGATACGATATATGCGGGACAGGTTCTGCAGCGGCTGAATGATGACGGTGAGACGCATGGCGATGAGACCCATGGCGATGAGGCCCATGGCGACATTGAGGACAATCTCATACTGAATCTTGCGCTAAAGGAGCGCCGAATATTGCTGACCAGGGACAAGCAGCTTGCGACACATGCGAGAGCGCGTGGAGCGATGTGCATACTATTGCGCAGTGATGATTTGAACGAGCAGTTGAGAGAGCTCGCCTCCTGTTTGAATTTGAATCTTGAGCCTGTTGCCAGGAGGTGCAGTGAGTGCAATGCGCCCATCCGCCTGGTCAGGGAGGATGAGGTTGAGGAACTGCTCATCAACAGGGAATATGTGCCCAAGGCGCTCATACACAGGACTGATTTCTGGGTTTGTGAGGGTTGTGGCAGGATATATTGGGAGGGCAGTCACTGGCGTGCGATAAGGCGCAGGCTTGAAACCATAAAAAAAGAGACATCTCCAGGGAGGCGGATTGCTGTCGGAGGCACATTTGACACTCTTCATGACGGACACAAGATGCTGCTTGAAACTGTTTATGAGCTGAGCGCGGGCGGATATATCACAATAGGATTGACATCCGACACATTCGCACGGATAAAAAGGGAGCGCGCTGTGCTTTCGTTTAAAGCGCGTGCAGAGAATCTCCGCCAATATATGCGCAGGAAATACCATGTGAATGTCAGGATCGTGGAATTGAATGACAGATATGGCGTGACACTTGACGAGGATTTTGATTATATTGTTATTTCCCCAGAAACTTACAATGTCGCACTCAAAATAAATAAATTGAGGCGTGAAAAGGGCAAAAAGGAGATAAAAATAGTGAAAGTTCCTCATCTTCTCGCCGAAGATGGCATGGTGATCTCAGCAACAAGAATTAAAAGAGGTGAAATAGACAGGCATGGAAATGTTTTATAGGATCGTGATAGTTGAGACCTCTGTGCAATCTCTGTGGACTGTGAGGAAGAGGTATCCTGCCCTCAAGCTGCCACTTCTCCCTCCCTTTTTTATTTCGTTTTTCGTGTGAAGTTTCTCATTCGGAATTACTGAACTTACCGAAAGTTTTATATAACTTCTTAAGGTAAAACAAATAAAAAAATGGATAACAAAAAGAGAAAAATAGGGATTATTGCAGCGATATTAGCGATTTCGGCGTTTGCGGCGATGAGCCCGATGGCAAGTGCAGCACCAAAGCCAAAACCAAGCGACTCCTTCCAAGCCAGTAGTGCAGATATTGTTGTAAGCAATAATATATACGATGTAACCGTGGAAGACACTTTGGGTAGTGATGGAATTGGTACCTATACTGTTGGCACAGGTTCCGGATTCCCTCAGCCAAATCAGGATATACTTTTCGGTGGAGCTGATCACGATGCGTGGAGTTCGTATTTGACGGTGAGATCATACACAACGAACACGGATTATGTCACAACTACGTCATCTCCCAGTACAACACCTGGATTTACAGTAGTCAATCTAGATCCTGCCAATGTAAATATTGTTCCCACAGCCACTTCAGTAACCACATCCTGGTTCACAGGGGCTGTAGGACCAGATGCTCTTAATATCACGCAAATTATCGCCATAGAAGGGACAACTGTTGCTGATTCGAGAGTTAGAGTAACAACCAATGTGACAAATATTGGCAACGAATCTGTGCGCATAGGCATAAGATATGAATGGGATATAATGATTGATGGGGCGGATGGCTCGTGGTTTGCAGAAAGAAACCCAAATGGACCTTGGATCGATACAGAACAAGAATGGGCTCTGCCTACCTTTGAGAGTTATGAGACAACAAATGACCCTGCTAATCCAATATTTACTATTGTTGGAACAGTGACAGGACCAGCGACACTCTCACCACCGCCAACTCCACCTGACCTCTTGCAATTTGCAGCCTGGGGAAGCATGCCATCACCTGGTGTGTATGATTTTGCATTCGATTTCACACCTGCCGGACGAATCATCGCAGGGCCGGGTAATGATAGTGCTATAACGTATCTCTGGGGAAATAATGAAACAACTGCAATAGAATTATCTCCCGGGGAAACCGTAAGTGTAACACAATACTTGTATGCTATTCCAGCGCCACCAGCACCCGTCCCGACAATAACGCCAATCGGACTAACAGCACTTGTAGGCTTGCTTTCGGTAATCGCTGCAGTGAGTATAAGAACAACTGTAAGGAAGAAAAGAGAATAAACTATTCCTACTGCCCTCTTTTTTATTTTTTAATTTTATGCCATACTGCCGCTGCCGCATACCTGTAATAACCAAAACCAGCAGTGGCACAACCCCAAACCTCATATCCATATCGCCGCTGAAAGTGCTTTTTCCGTTTCCCCCTCGCCAGTTTTTTTGCTTCCAACTCCAGCTCACTACTCTCGTTTGCTCCCCCCACTGCCTTCACCTCTATCTCCGCAGCAACGTCTTCAATATTAAGTGGAACGGTAACAGTAACATTGGCTTCAGAGAACATATCGCTATTGCTATCGCCTATTGTAATTATTGCAGTGGCTGAAGCTGAAGAGGTCATAAGCAATATGGCCCTAAAAACCTGAAAAAACAAACAATAGAGGGATTGTTATTCCCTTTACATCACTTCTATTTATATTTACAGCTCTTCCTCCCCTCTCCTCGCACCCTTCTTCTGCATTTCTACCTCCTCGCTACTCTTGGTAGCAGTAACTGCCAGAACGATGAAGACTGTGACAAAGACCCCCCACATATCCATATCACCCTTACTTTGCGGTTCATTACAGGTTAGCAATAAGCCACTTCCACAGAGGAACGCATTTTATTAGCCTGTTTTTTACCGCTAATTCGTCCTCATAATCCCGGTATAATCCAATCTTTTACAGTTGAACTCGTCTGAAGCCTTTGAGCTCCCACTTCCCTTTGCTGGCGCGGTAGTGATAAATTTCCAACCACGGTCTTTCATTTTGCTTCCTCTTTAGCCTAAGAAGACCGCGTTCTCATCAATCTTCCTCTCCCTATATCCCCACTGAATCGGAATATCGTTGAAATACCGGAATCACAGATATACATCTTTCTTGGCCATGACTCTTTTACATTACCGGAAATACAAAAAAATACCGCCTGCGTGTCTTCCAGTTTCTCTATGTAACTATAAATTCTTTCCAAACTTCTTACCTTCCGATTTCAACTTTATTATTATTATTATATTAACTATAGTCTCCATCACCCCATTGGCTGATAGAATATGAAAGCCACCAGGGATTATCTCAACAGCTGAGCTTCTCCTGCTCACTAAACTTCAATCAGAAGTTATCTGCTTCCTCATCGCTGTTATGTTCTCCCTCTTCACTGCGACAAATCTGACCCTCTCTTCTCAATTTCCCCTGCGAAATCCATCCCTTATCTGCCGGCTTCTTCCAGTCTTTTCTTCGATCTTTTTCCCATCCGTGATGTCGCTTATTACTTCTCTCTTTTTGGGTCAGCTTGTTGAATTTTTGGGAGAAGTTTGAGATCTTCAATAATATGAACATAAGGATAACTCCGCTGAAGTGTGGATGTGCGAGAATCCCAAACTATGGGTATTCTTATCGTGCTTATCTCTTCATTCTTCATTTATCCACCGGATCCATAATTCAGCCAGATTATTTATTATTAAAACAACCACCCATCATCACATTTCCCGCGGTCAGCGGGCTTTCATTCCTCTCACTCTCTGACAACATACAGCTTGAGCAGTTCTCCTCCAACCCCAATTATTATATCCATACACATAACAATTATTATTCAGAAGAAAACTATAAATGAAAGAGAATTAACAGTGAGGGTAAAAATGCCGCTCTCCGGAGAGAAGCGATCGCACGATGGCGATGGAATGCGCACAGCATCTCTACTCTGCATCTTTTGCATTTTGATGGGTTTGGCGTCGCCATTGTCAGAGCCATTGTCAGAGCCACTCCCATCCATGATCTCCTCAACAGCAAGCGCAGCACAGAAAATAAACTCACAATCTCTCTCTCATGTTCTCTCTCACGTGCCGGACAGGAGCTCGCCTGACAACTCAAATTCTTCTTCAAACCCTCTCCAAAATTCAAGCTCGCAGCAAATTATGAACATTACGCAGCACATTCATAACATCACGCTGAACTCGCATAACATCACGCTGAATCAAAGTGACGGCAACACATCCATTTTCGTGGAGAAAAACAAAAACAGAATAAACACCTCAGTGAAGATTTATCCTTTGATTCCGTCGCCTGTGTATGCGAACGAGTATTATCCCGTCTGTGTTCGTGTTCATGGCAGAGGTAATTTCAGTGTCAGGTTTTCATACAACAGTCATGAGGTTGGGAATGACAGTCAGGTCAGGAATGTATCTGTGGAAAATGTATCGGAGGTTTGTTTTGGCTGGATACCTGAGAAAGGTCGTCACGATCTCACTTTCTCCGTTTTCAATGGAACGCAGGAGCTGAACAGAACTTCAGTTTGTGTTGATGTCTCTGATGAGATATCGTGGAATCGCAGTGAGAACATCACAGTATATAATGCGCTGAACCTCACGCTTCATGATTATGCGGTGTTGCTGAAACTTGATCCTTCAATATTCAACTATTCCGAGGTCAAAGGTGCCGATATCTCCTTCAAGTCGGTCAAAGGGTCCGAGCCAATACCATACTGGGTTGAGTTATGGAACACCTCCGGAGAGAGCAGGATATGGCTTCTCCTTCCTGAGATTCAGCCGGGAAAGCAGGTTGTGAAGATGTATTGGAACGCCTCAGACATACCTTCAAGGAGCACAGGCGAACTCGTATTTCCTTATTTTGATGATTTTGAATGCAAAAATTGTTTTGACTGGAAGAAAAAGTGTGTGCGTTACAGCGTGGAGATGCCATGTAACTTCTCACTATCTGATGATACGCCGGATAATTCATTGTATTCAGCAAAAATCACCGCTTATAATTACTCAAACTGCATGGGAATCCTTTATAAAAATTTAAGCATTCAGAATCGCCTGGAGTTCTGGATGCGAACTGAAGGCGAACGGAACGAGAGGCTGAGGGCTGGCGCTATCGTTGGCAATGTCTCCGCAGGTGATTTTGAGTGTGTATCTGAGACCGAGAATGTGACTGATTGGCATCTCGTCTCAGTAAACCTTTCAGAGTTCGTGGGCACGAACACAGATTTGGGCTTCTTCGCAGCGAACAACTGGTGGAACTACAATGTGAGCATCCTCGTGGACAATGTTCGGCTGAGGAAGTGTGCGGAACGGGAACCATTCGTTGATTTCGGGCTCGCTGACATCACGATCTCAAATATCTCATCAAGATATCGTTTCTGTTACGCAAATTTTCCCAATCAGATACTTGTGAATGTCACGGATGAAGGCACTGCCGACGCCCGCAACTTCACAGTCGCACTTTATGTTCGTGATAATGATAACGTGAGTGGTGTGAGTGAGCCTCAAGAAATTGCAAATAAAACGATAACGGTGCCTCACAAAAGCTCAAAAATTGTTGAATTCATCTGGAATCCCCCAGAGGAGGGGAATTACACGCTCATCGTGAAGGCTGATGAAAGAAACATTGTGGATGAATTGAATGAAACGAACAACAATAAGAGCTGGGATGTGTGTGTGAATTCTCTGAAATACTGGGGCTTCGCATTCATGAAAAATGTGAGTTTGAAGCCTGCAATAAAAAATGAGACTGTGCTTCTCACTCTTGACCCTTCAATCTTTGACTATGCGAAAGTTAATCCGGATGGCTCTGATTTGCGGATAAAAAACGATAAAGGAGAGGACCTGCCATACTGGATAGAGGAGTGGAACACATCAGGAATAAGCAGAATATGGTTCAGAACGGATTCAAATTCAAGTGTCGTGCATCTGTGCTACGGAAATTGCACCGTCAATCGTCGCAATGAGACAATTATCGCTTCATTCTTTGAGGACTGGGAGTCTCCAGGTCTTGACAAGTGGTTGGGCAATCCGCCGTTGGACTGGTGGGAGGACCTGAGACTCCACAGAAGCAGATGCACGGATGAACCGATAGAAGGCAACTATTCGCTGAAATTGTCGGCATCAAATGTGGGGCATGCTGAACTGTATCGGGAACTTTCCATGAATGTGAGCAATGCATTCTTCTGTGCTGATGCTCGCGACGAATCAGTATCATACATGCTCGGTGAATCATTATCTTACATAATAGATGTGAATATTTCAGGCAAAATATATCATTTGTGGTATAGTTTATCAAATCAACTTCCTGAAGACACTGATGACACGCTCTATTTCGCTTTCTACCCGAGGCCGGAGGGGCATGTGTGGCATATACACCGCAATTTGCGAGAAGATTTGCGCAGTAAGGGCATTGAAGTCCCGGAATTCTTCAATATTACGAGGATTGCTCTCCGTGTTGAGTGTAAATCATCACTATATTCGGAGAAATCAACGGGCTATTTTGACAATATTGCGATATTTGGCATGAATCACTCGGTTGTTTGTGCGAACATAGGGGAGCCTGAGCTGAATGTCAGCGTTGAGAACGCCACCTTTTATGCGAATGCGACTTCTGATATGCGTGTGCTTGTTGAAAACAGGGGAGAGGCGGATGCAAATGTGACTGTTCGCATGACAATATGCGATGAAAATGCTTCTGTTGTATTTGACGATGTGCGGGGAGGAGAAGTGCCTCACAGGTCGTCTCGCACATTCTCGTTCAGATGGACGCCGATACACGCAGGCAATTATTCGCTGAATGTCTCCCTCTTCCAGCTTCAAAATGAGAGTGAGCGCATCAGTAAGCGCATTCGTGTGAATCCTGACCTTGAGTGGCGATACAACACAACCGTCAAGATAAATGTGAGAGGCGACAATTTAAGCGATGTTGCGGTGCCGATAGAGCTGTCGCCGGATGTTTACAACCGCTCTTTGAAGGATGGTTCAGACATCCGTGTGTTCAGAGGGGAGGAAGAAGTGCCTTTCTGGGTTGCGTGGTTCTCACCAAACGGGAGTGTAATATTCACGAATGTATCCGTGCCATGCACGCCCCGCATTTTTTACGGGTGTCCTGCGTGCGCTGATGTCTTATCACCGAGCAATGCATCTGCCGTGGCATCATTCTACGAGGACTGGAGCAATTATATAGAATATGGAGAGCATATACATTTTTACGGCTGGTCAAATCCGAGATTATGCTCGGCTGATGGGTTCGTCAGGGAGCGAAACGGCTCATTGGTCATGAACATAACCAGATCGTGTCCTTACGACCTGTCAGGTTCAAGGGTTAAATCCGTTTGTATGTCGCATGAGACAGACATTTCATCGTATGCTCCGATTTTATCAGCGCGTATGAAAGTGATGAACAGCACATCAAGTATCACGAATGCATATCTTGAGGTTCGTGTTGAGGTTTCAGGACATCCTTATGCACTCAGATATGGATATATTCCTGTTGAAAGCGGAGAATATGATTTCAACATCACACCTCCAGACGGCAAATGGCATCACATATACAGAAATCTGCGAGATGACCTTGAATCAAGAGGTGTTGTGGTGGGTGATGATGCGATAAAAGTGGAATCCATAGGTCTGAGCATTTATGGTAAGGGCAACATAAGAGGCGAGGTTATGTTTGATGATATAGCGATTCTCAACTCCCACCATTCTATCGTAGTGGGCAGCATGGAGCGACCAAATCTCAGAGTTCATTTCGTATCTGCACCTGAAGAGGCGAGACTGAACCGCACAGTGCCAGTTGTTCTGGATGTGACAAACCCTGGCTCAAATGCGAGCGCATTCAACATCTCGCTCACATCCTCAAAAAGCGGATACACGATGACAAAACGCATTCCGGGCATTGAAAGCATGTCTAATCTCACAGTTCAGTTCAACTGGACGCCTTCTCGTGATGATATTCCTGGCACAACGCTCACTGCCGTTGTTGACTCAGCAGATGAAATAGAGGAGGCGAATGAGAACGATAACAAAGCAATCGCTGATGTCAGCATAACCGCACCTGAACTTTTCATCATAAATGTGAGCATGCTCGGCAGCGAACTTAAATACTGCTTCGTCAATGCCTCAAACACCATTGAGGTAACCGTGAAAAATGACGGGCCGGCTTTGAAATGGCATGATAGCCTTGGAAAGTGGGTTATAGACTGGAGCAAACCTCTGCCTGCACCACTTGATAACGAGAGTTTCAATGTAACACTTATAGCGCGCAAAGGAGATGCAGAGGATATTGTAACCAGGCGTGTCGGTGTAAAAATGGAAGAGATAAAGGAAAGATATTACACAGGAGATAGACCACCTAATGATATCGCAATTTTTTCGTATTATATAGGCAAATTGCAGCTCAACTGGACGCCCCGCAGCAAAGGAAAGTATAACCTCACATTCATATTGGACTCCTCTGATGAGATTGCTGAGAGAGACGAGAGCAACAACACTTATAACACGAGTGTGGAGGTGATAGGCAGGAGTGATTTATACGTGAAGAGAGTGAATGTAAATGGCATACCTTATCGTAATTTCACGGTTCCAGTGTGGGTATTTGTCATGAATCGTGGCGACATCAAAGTGCCGCTGAATGTGACTTTCATCGCCACTGCTGCCAACGCCACCAACGCCACTGACGCCGCTGACAATTCCACATCAATAACGAAACGGGTGGAGATTTCTCCCGATGAAGTGGGGAAGGTGGAATTCAAATTCGTCCCGGAATATACGGGCACATATAATATTTCCGTGTTTGTGGATGCGAATGATGAGATACCGGAGGCGAATGAGAGCAATAACACATATTCCTTCTCAATAAATGTGAGTGAAGCACCGCTCAGTCCGCCTGAGACACCTTTCCTGCTTTCCGGAAACATAACTTATGAGGATGGCAGTGCTTGCGAAGTCGCAAATGTGAGCGTGAGTGCGAATTATTACAGGAGCATGAGCGAGAACTCGTCTTACTGGATTTTCATGCCTGCACCTCCGAGCTTATGTTTTGATGTGTTATGTTTTGATCTGACCGCATCAGACCAGGGAGGTAGCACAAACACATCGTCAATATGTCTGAACCGTTCCACTGTCAATCAGGGTTATCTCAATTTCAACATCACTCTTCCGCTTGATATGCCAGATATTGTTCTCGAAATGCTCAAAGTGAGAAAGAAAACTCTTGTAAAGGAGAAATGCCCCGTGAATGTCACGATTTCAAATCAGGGAAAGAGCTTCAACGACACATTCAATGTCTCGTTCATTGTGAAGAATGAAACAGCCCTCGGCAAAGAGTTCGTTGTTAACATAACCAACAGAACAATAAACGGGCTGAAATACGGAGAGAGCAGAGACATTTCATTTGAATTTAAGTCCGATGATCCGGGGAAATTCCATGTGTGCGTGCATGCGGATGCATCAGACGCGATAAAAGAGAGGAATGAGGAGAACAATGAGCGCTGTGCTGAATTTTATTTCACATCCGCAGACCTCATAGTTGAGCGTGTGGAGCCATGTGATGTCTTCAACGATGTTTTTGTGAATGTGTCAAATGACATAAATGTGACGATTGCGAACATAGGCGACTATGATATTTCGTGGCGTTATGATTTTGCTCCTGTATCTGTGATGTTTGAAGTGCTCAGAAATGGCTCCGTCATAGACAGAGATTACGGAACACTGAGCGAGATAAACAGAAGCGAGCGAAAGGTTTTGAGATTCAACTGGACGCCTGCTGCAACCGGCAACTACACACTGAGCGTTAAAGTTGACAGTTCAGATAATATTGTGGAGACAAATGAGAGCAATAATGTCAATTCCACCTGTGTGGAGGTGAAAGAAGCGACAAAAATAAACATGCTTATGTATACTGGAGGAGGAGCAGTCATCTATGACAGTTTGTATGTTGTGAGGAATGCGACGATATTTGAAGCAACATGTAAGTTCTGCGAGAAGCACGGGCTTGAAGCGCCAAAGTGCGAGGATAATATCATAACGGAAGTTGCGGGCTTTTCAGAACCGAAGTTGTGGATTTATGACGAGCGGAATGGCACATGGATACCTGAGGAGGCGAATGCATCTCTTATTGTCTCTCAAAAGACATACGGCTGGTCTCCTCTGGATTTGAATTTGCTCGGTGTATATCCGAAGCCGGATTTTGTGCCTTCTCGCATGGAAATGCCTCGCACTTTATACCTTGGAAGGCAGATCCCCGTCAATGTGACGATTGAGAATCGTGGATATGTTGGAATCAATGCAAATGTGTCGCTTTATGTTCGCCAATTCGCTGAAAAAGCGGGAGAAAACTTCAGCCTTCAAGATTTCGGCACTGTTTATGTGCCGTCTGGCGGCAATGCCTCACTGACACTCAAATGGCTCGCCGCAGATTACGGATTGTATGAGATACTTGTGTCCGTTGATGATGGAAATTTCGTTGATGAGCTTGATGAGACAAACAATAATTTGAGTGAAGTGCGGGAGGTTGTGCGTGGTCGTGTGATAGATGTGCCCCGTGATTTCTCAACAATAGAGGAAGCGGTAGAGGATGCCGCACCCGGCACCGTTATATATGTGCATGATGGCACTTATTTAGGATTCACTGTTGAAAACAAACATAACATCACAATCACAGGTGAGGGATGGAATGTTTTCGTAGGAGAAGTATATATTAATAAGATTGAAGGGTATATTTTGAAGGGTATAAACATCAAAAACTCAAGCGATATTACAATAAAAAATTTCACAATCAGGTTCACTTCACCCGGCTATAACTGTGATGAAGTTGACAAATTGCTTTCAATTACCAACAGTGAGAGGATAACGATAGACAATTGCAGGATATATGGTGACGGCCAGCCCAATATAAACATAATAAATTCATCACATTGCATAATTTCAAATTCCATACTATATCTGGCCGATAAACAAATGTTTGAAATAGGACCGAGAGTTTTAAGTCCTGCGATTTATATTGATGAAAGGTCTCATGAGAACATAATCAGGGATAACACACTGTGCAAGTTGCTTGGGGGCATTCGTGTTGAAGGAAAACACAACAAAATATTCCACAATAATCTCTATTATACTTATGGGTTCCACATGGGTGCCCACAGGATTGCACCAATAGCTTCAGATGGCGGATATGACAACTCATGGGACCACAACTACTGGGGCAGATTCCATATTGTTGACTGGGGAAAAGGCATCTATGCATGGGAGAGATGCTATCCCCGCACTGACAACAACAGTGATGACATATACGATGAATGGTATGCGAGTCCTGAGCCGTGGAAAGGGGAACCTGTGATTGACCATTATCCTGCGATTGAACCGTTCAACACGGAACTTGATGCGAGCATTGAGGGTTTTGTCGTTCCCAACAGAATATACAGAGGAGTGAACAATTCGGTATATGTGCTTATAAGGCGAAAGGCCGGGATAGGTTTGGTCAATGAAAGCAAATTCAACATAACGCTGCTCGCAAGAAAGGATGGCGCATGGAACAAAATAAGCAACACCACACTACATATAGGAGGCATATTTGAAGGATTTGATGTGAAGAAGCGCTCGGTATTCCAGTGGAAGCCCGATGATGCTGGAGAATACGAGATAAAAGCGATAATTACATCTGATATTGAGGACATAAACGAGACGAATAACGAGTTCGCAGTGGAAGTGGAAGTGGATGAAGCACCCTCATTTGTCGGAAGCTTGAGGGAGCAGTGGCATCCGCCTGATGTGAAGGGGCCACGAAGGAACGCAATTTCTCCTGCGATTGCGGTGATGGCTGCTTTTGCTCGTGGCAGTGATCCTCAGAGTTATGACTGGTTTGATGACAGATGCGAGCAGTGGGTGAAAGATTCACTCAAATACGGAGCGCAGATATCGCTGCGAAGCGCTGGAGAATGGGCTGCGAGAACGATGTCTGTGGTGGCTTCAGGGGAAAGACCTCACGATTTCGCAGGCATAAACTTCATCGGTGCTACGGAGCGCTTCTACAACGGAGCTAACATGAGCGGATACGATGTTGCGTGGAACGATGCATACACGCTGATGGCGCTCGCATCCACGAGAACATTCAAAAGGGAGCTCGTGGAGAATGTCACAAAAGACCTCATAAGCAGGCAGCATGAGGACGGACACTGGGAGTTCGTCGGTGCGTATATGGAAGGGAAGGCGAGCGATACAGCGGTAGCGGTGCAGGCGTTGTGCGCAGTCCGCTCATTCCTGAATGAACTGAATGAAACGCTGGGAGAGGCTGTTGATGCGAGCATTGAGAAGGGTTTGAGTTATCTGCGTGAGGTGCAGAATGAAGATGGAATCTTCTCAAGATTCGGCGATGATCCTTCTGCGATTGCGACTGCGAGAGTTTTGCAGGCGTTCATCGCTGCCGGCTACGGCAATGACAGTAGCGCTCTCAATGCAGCTGAATATCTGAATAGCAGCAAGCAGAATATAGAGCGTTATCTGTTCTTTGTGAATGCTTCAATTTTTGTTGAAGAGCTGAATAATGGGACACTGAACAAAACATTGCCGGAGCTGCACAGTATATTTGAGGATTATCATCTGGAATTCACGGAAAACAGCTCTGAAGTGAGCGTGGAGGTCATCAATGCGAGCAGCACATGGAAAGTGAAGGATGAGGAAAACAAGCATATTTACATGTTCCGTGCGGGTGAAATGGAGGAGTTTGGTCGTGTAATATACATATATGAAGTTCTGAGCGGATGGGAGGAGCTGCCTGTGGATGAATACAACATGCGGATAACTGCGTTGAACGGTGAGCCATATCCAGTGGCAATAGAGATACTGAGGGAGAGACCGCTTCCGGATCTGAGCGTTGAGCGTGTGGATGCGCCCGCATATGCGATAGAAGGGGCAAACTGCACAATATCAGCGTTCGTGAAGAACAACGGCGGCGTAATCCCCGTTACGCTGATTGACAACGGAAAGGCTGTGAGCACGATGCAAACAGGAGATGTGTGGGCGGAAGGCATGAAGACGGTGTCGTTCAAATGGCGTCCTGAAAGCGCAGGTTCGCATAACATAACGGTGTTCGCTGACTATTTTAACGAGGTGGAAGAGCGAGATGAGAGCAACAACGCATTCTCAATCAGCGTTCTTGTGAAACATCCTGACCTGATGCCTCTGGAGATGCATGCAGAGACGAGCATCGTGAACCTCACAAATGAGGTTGTCGTGAAAATAAGAGGAAGAACGGATGAAAGGTTCAGTGTTGCGCTGTACGATGAAAAAGAGCTGCAGGATATGAAGGAGATAAATGGGATAGGGAGCGAGAACAGGGAAGAAATTGTTGAATTCTCGCTTAACTGGACGCCTTCTCATGTCGGTGTTCACAATCTCACCGTCTTCGTTGACTGCAATGACGCCGTGCAGGAATCAAATGAGAACAATAACAACCTCACGAAGATGGTGTGGGTGAGCTCTCCGGACCTCAATGTCAGGGAGATGCGGGTTCCCACAATATATGCGAATGCCACAAACCCCATATATGTTGAGATAGGTGGTGTTGCGAGATGCTTCAATGTCTCGCTTCTCATCTGCAATATCAGTGGTGGAAACGGCACTGGCATCAGCACCAATGAGGAATGGCATCTCGTGGACAAGCTGAATCTGCGAGCTGAGCGGGCTGATGAGCGTTTTGATGTCGTGCTGCACTGGAAACCCAACAGAACGGGAGAATACAAAGTGAGAGTGTTTGTTGATTCCGATGATGAGGTGATAGAGAGAGATGAAACGAACAACAACGAAACAGAGTCTGTAAATGTTGTGCTTCCGGACCTCAAGCCTGTGAATGTAGTGCTGCCACCTCACATATTCTTCAACGAATCAAACAGGATAAAACTGAACATAAGCGGTGCGGGCGACAATTTCAATGTATCTATGATGATTAATTCTATGATAATTAATGGAAGTGGAAGTATCAATGGAAGTATCAAGAACGAGAGCGAGGAGATTGTGCAGCATGTTGACACATTTTACGGGAACACCACTGTTGAGTTCAACTGGATTCCCGGGCGAATAGGCACGCTAAATATATCGTTTTTCGTTGATTGCAACGATTCAATGTATGAATCAAACGAGACAAACAATAATCTGACGGTAAAAGTGGATGTTGTGGAGAGGGTTCCTGTAGAAATCATAGCGCCGAAGGGCGGAGAGCGGTGGAGCGGTGTGAGGAAGATAAGGTGGAGCGCTCCTTTCAACAGAACACTTTACATAAATCTCTGGTATAGCCCTGACAGGGGCAGGAGATGGTTTGAGATTGCTCATGCAATTGAGAACAGAGGCGAATATTCATGGGACACACGGAATGTCGCTGATGGTTTTGACTACAAGATAAAAGTGGAAGCATACGGGGAGTATGCATACGGAGAAGCAGTGTCCAACACATTCATGATACTGAATTCAGGCGCTGAGAAATCGTGGTCTGGATTCCATACGAACGCAGGATTCGCATTGACAACAACACCTAACGCTCCAACGCTCCTGTGGTGCAGTGCGGATGTGGGTGCGGTGCCCTCATCATCGCTTATTGTCGTGAACAACAGGATATATGTGTTCTGCACAGACGGCACGAGCGGATGGGTGACATGCCTGGATGCAGAGGAGGGGAGACCAATATGGAAATCCACTCCGAGGGGTCTGTGGAAATACAGTTCATGGCTCACACCCGCATATTACAGCGGTAAAATATATGTGCCGATGGGAGGCACCGTTTTCCTCATGAAGACGGAAGGAGCTTCTGCAGAGCCGATAGGGAGTGTTCCCGCGGCTGCACTGCACGAGATAGATGCGGATTCTGGCGAATCAAAAGTGCAATACTACCTTGCTGGCAGCGTAAAGGAGGATATATCAGGAGTGAACGGAGGTGCTCTCGCCGCTTACAACAGTGTGTTTTTCGGGACATACAGTAATGGCACTTATTACTGCTATCGTGTTGACGGCACGAACAGATACAATTTCACGGGTGAATATGCATGCAGTGTTGCAAATGTATCTCAAGAAGATGTTGATTTTGTGGCGGTAGGGGACCCTGACAGTGTGCTTGGCTGGAAATATTCAGGTGGAGTTTCATCATGGAAATCGGGAGAACATGCGTGGTCGTTGAAGGTGAGCGAGGGGGCTGCGATGTCAACACCGGGAGCTGCACTTGGCAACCTCTATCTCGGCTCCGCCAATTACAAGGGATCATCAGGAGGAGGAGCTCTGTATTGTGTGAATCCCGAGACTGGCGAGGTGAAATGGAAGCATGGATTTCCGTCAGGGGTCTTTTCGTCAATCACGACTGTGGGAGGCGAAGTTTACCTGACAACTTACGGCTTCTACGAATCCACATCAGGCATATATTGTGTGGATGCTCACAAAGGTTCATTGATATGGAATAAAGAATGGCAAGATAATGGGAGACCGACGGATTCTACACCCGCATATGCGTCTTTTGATGAAGGCTCTTTCGTTTATATTGCAGGTGCCGGCTATAATCTTGAGGACAATTATGTGACATGTTTTGATGTGGAAGAGAGCCGTTCTTATGGAAGAGGAGTGATAAAATGGGACCTCCCATCGGAAGGTAAAGAGGGCAACATAAAGGATGAAGAAGGGAAGTGGCATCGCATCGGTCATTGGACGAACTCTCCCGTCGTATCAATAGATAAGAAAGTGTTTGTTGGGGAGCCGGTTGTTGAGGAGTCGGTCAGTGGTATGGTGTTTGATTATGCGGGCTTATGGTGTCTGGATGCATTGACAGGTGAGCTTAAATGGCGCACTGATTACGGTGGCTCAACAGTGGCTATCGTGGAAGGCGTAATTTACACAACAGGCGGGGGTAAAGTGTGGGCAATTGGCTCACTGAAGAAGCCGGATATTGTTGTTGATGAAATTGATGCTGAGGAGGAAGGGAAGAAAATATGTGGAGGCATTGAAACGCCCGTTAAAGTATGGGTGAAGAACACAGGAGAAGCGCCTGTGAATGAATCTTTCAGTGTTTCGCTCTCATACAGCTGCGGTGGAGGTTACGGCGGAGGAACAATAGGAGAAGAAACAGTGGATGCGCCGCTTGAGCCGGGAGAGCGTAAAGCAGTGGAATTCCTGTGGATTCCTCCTGAAGTCTCACAACAAACGAAGTGCATGCTGCAGGCGGAGGCAAATGCGGATAGAAAAGCATACGAATCGGATCTGACAAACAACATGCTCACCGAGAATGTGACCGTTTATCCGATGATGCCCGACATATGGGTGAGCATTAAAGCACCGTCGCAGGTGTATGTGGGTGATGAAGTGCAGATAAGCGTAAAAGTTGTGAATAATGGAAGTGATTCAGAGAATGTAACACTGAAGATAAATGTAAGTGATGGTGAAAGCTGGTATGAACACAGACAGCTGCTGAGGAAAGATGAGATATGGTCCATAGAAAAAGAGTGGACACCTGATAGAGAGGGTAATTACACGATTTTTGCATTTGCTGACCCTGCGGATATTATAGAGGAATATGATGAGAGCAACAACATGAGATCTGTGAACATCACAGTGCTTCCTGTGCAGCCGACGCCCACTCCTTTTGGGTTTGAACCCGGAGAAGGTCCTGGAGGTGGAGGAGGCTCGGGAGGAGGATTCGGAGGAGGTAGAGGAGCGGGCATGGGAGAAGGGTCTGGTGCAGGTTCCGGACCGGGGGAGGGGGCTGGAGCTGCCGGAAAGAAAGAGGGAGGAGCGAGAATCCCCATTAATCTGAGCGAGATGAGAGAGAGTGTGAAGAAACTGATAAGGGGATTCCCTCTCAGCATAGAAAGCGGAGAGCAGAAGGGAGGAGGCGGAGGAGGAGGCGGAGGAGGAGTAAACTGGATATTGCTGCTTATTATTGCGATTATGCTTATGCTCATACTTATGGGCTATCTCAGGGAGAGAAGAGCTTATAGGAAGAGCAGGAAGAAGTGATCTCCCATCCGAACAGCATGAATGTTTGAGGGGTCAGTGAAAGCATCCCCTGCCTATTATGTGGCATGTGGCATATCTCCGATATTGACTGCTTCAGAGCGAGGAGCAAGAGCGAAGAGCGAACCTCATCCAGTCATCCTGCAGCGAAAACATGAGGGCCTCCTCTCATAGGTTAAGAACACACTCATTCTGATCGCGTGAATCTCGCCTCAACAGAGTGTGCGTGGAGAGGCATGCCCTCAGCCCGTGCCATTCTGACTATTGCATCTTTCAGCATGCGCAGTCCTTCCCTGCTGATGATCTGAACGGTCATCCTGCGCATGAAATGGAAGACATCAAGCCCTGACAGGACGCTTGCGTATCCGGCGGTCGGGAGGACATGGTTTGCACCTGTCGCGTAATCACCTGCAGCAACTGGCGAGAAAACGCCTATGAAAACAGATCCTGCGTTTCTCACTTTTTTAAGCACATCAAAGGGCGAGCGCACGACTATCTCAAGATGTTCAGGCGCATATTCGTTTGCGAATTCAACACACTCATCCATGCTTCCTGTGAGTATCCAGAACTGCTCTTCGCAATTGTTCATGATCTCTCTCTCAACGGCTGTCATGATTTCCCGTTCAACGGCGGAAGCAAGATAATTTGAATCTGTCAGTAAGAGTGCTTTTGAGTGCTTTCCGTGCTCCGCCTGAGCCATCATGTCCGCTGCCACCAGATCAGGAGGTGCTGAGTCATCCGCGATTATCATGACCTCAGAAGGACCTGCGGGGAAATCTATTTCAGTGCGGGTTAATTTTCGCAGCAGGATTTTTGCAGCAGTCACATATATGTTTCCGGGACCAACAATCTTCTGCACTTTTGGTATGGTTTCGGTGCCGAATGCAAGTGCTGCGATTGCCTGCGCACCTCCCACGCGGAATATGCGTGATGCACCCGCGATGTGTGCTGCGAAAAGGGTTGCGGAGTCTATGCTTCCTCCACGACTGGGGGGAGTGCACATGATCACATGGGGGACACCAGCGACCTTGGCGGGTATCACACACATCAATGCGGTGCTGAAGTATGATGCGGGGACATAAACGCCAACTCGCTCAAGTGGCACGAAGACATCGCCGAGAATTATGTTGCCTGTGCTGCCGCGGGCTACAAAGCTGCTGGAGGATCGATTAGCTGAGCGGCTGCCGCCCGGGCTCCCAGCAAAGCTGAAATCTTCAAACCACGACTTGCTTTTTTGACGCGTGTGAAATGCGCTGATCGCGTCTGCTGCGAGCAAAATGCTGTCTTTCAACGCATCATCAATATCGGATTCTGCCGCTTTTATCTCCTCATCGCCAACCTCTATCTCGTCTTTGCTCAGACTTACACCGTCAAAGCGCTCCGTGTATTCTATAAGCGCTGCATCACCTCTCTCTCTGACATCCTTCATTATACTCTCAACAACCTGAAAAACAGCAGCGATGTCAAGTTCTCCGCGCATCTCCTCTTTGTCCGCTTCGCTCAGCTCAGTTATCCGCTTGCGCCTGGGCAACTCTCCTCACCCTCCGATCCGCAACGCTCGGCAAGCAGGAGCATTATTCAGCCTCCCAGAGCAGTTTTGTCTCGTGAAGTGGAGGTTTTTGAGAGATGTCCATTCCTGGCGTGTATCCGAGTTTCTTCTGCATTCTCTCAGAGAATCTGCGGTGGATGTATGTGAGGGGGATATCCACAGGGCACACATCCTCACACTGACCGCAGAGGATACACGAATCCATAAGATGAAGTATGCGAATCAAGTTGAATATGGATACGATGTGGTCATCGGATTCATCGCAGAACTCATGACATTTTGCATCTTCAACACATGCGCACACGGGACAGACCTCCTTGCAGGCACCGCAGTGAATGCATTTTTTCAGCATTTTTATGTAATATTCAAATCTTTCTCTCCTTTCAGAATCTGCAAGGACATCCAATCGCGCTTTCCAATATGATGCCCGTCGCTGCATGTATGATTCCGTGCGGTTTCTTTTATCAAGTGCATCCTGAGGCGCCTCCTCAACGATCACATAGCCACCATCAATCGCGTTTCGCAGGAGAGCCTCTCCTTTTTCCGTGAGCACCTCAACAAATGTCTTCAGATGACTCTCCTCCCTGGGAACTCCCCAGTTTCCACAGGCCATGTCCGCCATCCTCGGAATTTTTGTTGTGCAGATCTTACATGCATATCGCCTGCCAAATCCCCTCTCCTCAGCCTCATCTATCCTGATTGCACGCTCTTCCAAGCCCTCTGCCGATGTCATTATTATGATTTTTCCCTCCCTTATCTCCTCCTTCAGAACAACATCAGGCTGCACATCAAACAGCGATGCGACCATCTCTCGCATCAGAAGCGGATGCAATGTGCCGCCGCAGTTTAAGCCTATCATGAACACATTTTCAATGTTCAACTGCTTTCGCTTTGCCTGTTCTATTATGCCGCGTGCGTCGCACGGCTTCACCGGAACGCCCAAACGCATGTCCTTCGCATATTTCACAATTATCTTCGCCACATTCAAGGGCGCAGCATGCAGAGAACCGGCTGATTCCTTCACAACCTCTGTATCAGAGGTCAGAACGGGAACACCTTCATATATGCCATATTTCTTCACAACCAGCGCAGCATCTATCAGACCAGTTTCAAGCGCACCCATTAGTGTGGCGGTCACAAACCCTCCATTCGCTCCTCTTTCACGAATCTCATCATCCTTGGCCCATCCAAAGTAATACTTCATCCCGGTTCACCCTTTCATCACTTTCTTTCACCCTTTCATCACCTTCTGCGTCTGAGCACCTATTTATCTTGTTTCCTTTTTTCCCGCTTTCTCTCGCTCTCATATGCCGCGCATCCGCACGCCGTTGCTGGCTGCAATGGCAGCGCGGGAGATACAAAAAAGAAGCAAATGTTCGCAACATTAATATAGGCTGCATCTCGTAAGGGCGATTGAAAATCCACATAGGAGGGGGAAGAATGGCGGTTGAATATCCTGCAGATGAGATGATGGAGGAGGGAGATCTGTTTGGTGTTCCGAGGATAGCGGTTGTTGGCGTTGGAGGTGCGGGGAACAATTCAATGGACCGTTTGGAGAGGCTTGGTGGTCTGCAGAATATAGAGCGTGTGGCAATAAACACAGACAAGCTGCATCTTGACTCCATCAGATGCGAGAAAAAGGTCCTCATAGGAAAATCACTGACGCACGGACTCGGCACTGGAGGCTCTCCTGAGATAGGGAGGAAGGCAGCCGAGCTTGACAGAGAGAATCTGAAGGAGATATTCAGGGGAAAACATTTCGTGTTTCTGACAGCAGGAATGGGGGGCGGCACAGGCACTGGCGCATCTCCCGTAATAGCAGAACTGGCGAAGCAGATGGGCGCAATCGTCGTTGCAATGGTCTCTTTCCCCTTTGAAGCTGAGCGAATACGCAGGAAAAAGGCGATAGAGGGCATAATGGAGCTCAGCCGCGTCACAGACACAGTTATCGTGCTTGAGAACGACAAGCTTATAAAATATGCCGGCAATCTGCCTGTAAATGATGCGTTCAAGGCTATGGACATGCTCATCGCAACAACCATTCAGGGAATCTCCGAAACAATCACACAGCCATCTCTCGTGAACATAGACTTCGCCGATCTCAAAGCGGTCATGGATGAGGGAGGCGTCGCAGTCATGCTCGTCGGCGAGACTTCAAAAGCTGAGAACAAGCCGGAAGCTGTCGTTGAAGACGCACTGAATCATCCACTGCTTGAAGCTGACTACCGCGGCGCAAAAGGCGCACTGATACACATCACAGGCGGCTCAGACCTGACTATGAAGGAGACAAATGACATCGTTGAACTCCTGACATACGAACTAAGCAGCGATGCAAATGTGATATGGGGCGCACGCATAAAAAAGGAATATGACGGCAGAGTGAAAGTGGTTGCAATCATGACGGGCGTTGAGCCCAGGTGGGTGTTCAGCAGTAAGATCTATGAGGAGCACGAGCGCAACAAAATCGCTCGCAGTGATACAGAGAGAGGCATCGCAGACATCATCATATACCGATAGTTATCATATAACGAATCAACGAATCATATCTATCATATCCATATCAAAGAAGATCAAAGAAAAGCGAAGAGGATCAAATAGGATCAAATAAGATCAAAGAAAATCAGATAAAATCAAATAAGATCAGAGAAAATAAGAAAATAAGAGAAGAAGAGAGAAAGAGGATGGAGAGAGGGAGGGTGGCTGCCGGTCCCTCAGATATTGATGAAGAGGGGCTGAGGAAAGTCCCCCCACCGCATGAACACGGGTGCCGAAAGGCACAGGGTGAGAGCCCTGGCTCTGGCGCAGAAACGATACCGGACCATGCGTGCACGGTGATTCCGAAAGGATGAGGTTGCATGGCTCCGGATGGAACGACCATCCCCGTGGGTGCAAGCCATTTGTGGCGCATAGATAAATGCCACCTGAAACAGAAGGGGGCTTACTACCCTCACTCCATCCTCTCCTTTCATTCGCCTTCATTCGCTTTCATTCGCTCTTTGTTCCAGCGCAGACGGCCCGCTCATTGCTTGTCTCAGGGCAGAGAGAGTGCCGTCGGCCACTGTCCCACATCAAGCATCGGAGGGCTGAAATGCCTGTTATTGAAGTTATTGTGAAACTGAAGCAAGGCGTCGCAGACCCTGAAGGAGAAAACACGAGGAAAGCGCTTAACCTGCTCGGATTTGATGATGTGCGACGCGTGAGGACGATGAAAGTGTTCAGCATTGAAATAGAAAGCAATAAAGACAGTAGAATACTGCTTAAAGAGGCGGAGGAGATGTGCGAAAAACTGCTTGCAAATCCCGTTATTCATGATTATGAAATAAGAGTGAGGGAGAGATAGATTATCAGAGTCTCATAATGTGCCAGTGAAACAGAGGAAGCATGATCACCTTTGCTCTTGGCTGCGGGCCTTTGCTCTTAGCTGCGGGGAACCGGAAGGATGAAAGTGTGAAAGTGATGATTTGGAAAATATTGAGAGGAAAAAGAAGAGAGTATGGTGATGAAGGAGAGGGGAGAGGAGCAGTCGCGAGGAGGAGCGTGCAATGAGGAATCTTATTGATCCATGGGGCGTTTCCTGTGAGATTGAGAACTATGAGCGCCTTTTCACGGATTTCGGCATCTCTCCGTTCGCCGAGATACTGCCAAAGATAGAAGACCCGCATTTATACATGCGAAGAGGCATAATTTTCGGTCATCGCGGTTACGATGTTGTGCTTTCTGCAATGAATAAAAAGGAAGATTTCGCAGTTATAAGCGGATTTATGCCATCTGGAAAGGTTCATATAGGCAATAAAATGGTGATGGACGAGATAATATGGCATCAGAGAAAAGGAGCGGCTGCATTTTCGTGCATAGCCGACATAGAATCTCATTCAGTCAGAGGAATTCCATATGATAGATGCAAGCGAATAGGCGTTGGCGAATATATTTTGAGCCTTTTGGCGTTGGGTTTTGATCTTGACAGGGGTTTTCTGTATTTTCAGTCTGAGAACAGGAGGGTGCAGGATCTCGCAATTGAGGCTGGCACCGAGGTGAGTCTGAGCGAGATGAGCGCGATATATGGATTCAGCTCTGATGTGAAGATAGCACACATGTTCAGCGTTCTCGTTCAGATCGCCGACATAATGCAGCCGCAACACACGGATTTTGGAGGTCCGAAGCCGACGGTTGTTCCTGTGGGAGCGGATCAGGATCCTCATATTCGTCTGACCAGGGATGTAGCTGCTAGAATGAGGATTTTCAGCATTGAGAAACGCACTATTGAGGGGCGTCACTACATAAGTGTCAGGCTGAAGAAACCGGAGAAAGACGCACTGGATGAATTGGCATCTCGCCTGCCCTATGAGACGAGAAAATACGAGAGGCATATTGATTTTGATTTTGAGGCAGGGGATGGGGATATAAAAGAAATTGAGCGAATAGTGAGGGAAGTTGAGATTGAGAGAGGGGGATACGGATTTTTTCTGCCCTCTTCAACCTATCATAAGTTCATGAGAGGTCTTACAGGTGGAAAAATGTCATCAAGCAATCCGCAGAGCGTGATCGCACTGACAGAACCTCCGGAAGAAGCAGCGAGAAAGGTGAAGAAAGCGCTGACAGGAGGGAGAGTAACGGCAGAAGAACAGCGAAAATACGGCGGAGAGCCTGCAAAATGCGCAGTCTATGAACTTCTCATGACTCATCTCATAGAAGACGACGCTTATATGCGCGAAATATACGAAGAATGCAAAACAGGACGAAAAATATGCAGATCATGCAAAGAGCTCGCAGCAGAATTGATGCTTAAATTTCTGAAAACACATCAGGAGGAAAGAGAAAATGCAAAAGAGCGATTGAGAGAATATGATTTCGGAAGAAAATGGCTCTCTTATGTTGTGTAGTGTTTTTTTTTGGTTATATTATTTTATTTAACTTTTTTTATTTGTTTTATTTAATACTTTTTTTAGCGGAGATTAATCTATTTTTATTGTTCATCATTATCATCTGAATTACTTTGAAATCCTCTAAAAGCACATCCATCATTTTGATGTTATAAACAGCGACTGCCGGATGATAAAGCGGCACAATGAAAATTGAGCCTTCAAGTGTGCTCACTTTATATACGCTGCCGTGTATCTCGCTTATTTTGGATATTGGGATGTTGTATTTTGAAAATATGTATTGCATTGAGTAATTTCCGAGTGTTGCGATGATTCTCGGTTTTATTATGGAGATCTGCTCATCGAGGAAAGGAGTGCATTGAGCTATTTCATGTTTTGATGGTTCTCTGTTTTTTGGAGGTCTGCATTTCAGCACATTGCATATATAAACGGATGCACGATCAAGACCAATAGACTGAAGCAGACTGTCAAGCACCTTTCCCGCTTTTCCGACGAAGGGACGCCCCTGCAAATCCTCATTGTATCCGGGCGCTTCCCCTATCATCATCAACTCCGCAACGGCAGAGCCCTCTCCGACGACAACATTCTTTCGCATCGCATGCAGCGGACATCTTTTGCATCGCTCCACACATTCTCTCAACTTCTCCAGCTCCCTTTTCCTCCTTTCCTCCTCTGACATCATCTCCGTTCTCTGTTCTGGCGCTGCTTTTATAATTTTTTCGAAAGTGCCATCTCCCTCCCATACTTGTGCTCCGGTGACCGAACATAATGCATTTCTGGGCAGCGACAGTGTGTTGCGCATGCAGCGATTCCCGATCTGAGAAGTTGTGAACAATCAATAAAGACAGGCATTCGCCTGGAGTGTGAGCGTTTGATGCATAAGTGCTTATGAAGACGGATGCCTGCGGATTTCAGGCCGTTCATTGAACGGGTGTCGTATCTGTCAGGGGAGCCAGACCGCTTTTATTTTGCCCTCGTGGGTGCGGGTGTTGGAGTGGGGTTAGAGTGGGGTTGGAGTGGATGGAGGTGGAGTGGGATTGGAATGAGGGTCAGATATTCTGCGGATAGTGCGAGTGTTGGTTCGGTAGAGGCGTATTTGCGAATGAAAATCCAATCCACATAAATCCACATACAACTGAATGTTACTATTGAAATAACTATCGCCTAAACAGGTATAGATTGTGAAGGTATAGAGGAGGTGAATGGTACTGCACTCCTCCTTTCAAACAATAATTTATCTGTCCAGACTTTGTTCTCTCCCCGTCATTTACTATTCAGTCTGCACAACAATCTACGCCATCTCCATTTTCAATTTCAAAACCCATTTTCAATTTCAAAAGCTCCCTTAATAACAGAAATAATCAATTTCCAGTGTAACAGAATAGGAATACCTTCCGAGCCCAATACCGGCATAATTGCCCCAGTGGTCATATTTGTTGCCTCGTATAAAGGTTGTTGCCCTGTATAAAGGACAAAACTTTTTGCTCTCCAGCACATCGCGTTTGCATTTTCCGCTCCACACTTCCAAACTTAGCATCACCATTCGCAGAGTTGAGGGAACTTTCACCCATATTCTCGCCTTCTTCGCTCCGGCATCCCCTTCTTCAATCCAATAGTTCAACTCCTCACCATCCGTTGAGGTTCCTATATGTCAGATTTCGCTTTTGAGAGGTCACTGGTTCAGTTCCACAGGCATCTGAAAGTTGAAGTTCGCCAGAATTCTCCCTCACGGTTATCTCCCCGCAGTATTTCCACTCACCACCGCCTGAATCGTGCATCCCACTCCCTACGCCCCTCTATTGTTGCTGTTACAGGAGCAGGGGAGGATGGTTGGACGGAGGGTGTGCCCCGTGCCCTGAGATGCCATGTGAGGAGGAGGTCACGAGTGAATCAGGTTGAAAGGTTAAATGGAAAGGAAAGAAAGGATCCGGGTCAATCTTCAGGTTCTTCAGGTGATGCAGATCGAACCGTGGCATGAGGCGTATATGAATCAGACGATGATTGTGGCGGCAGATGCGATTTCTGAGAATCGTTCAACTGCTTCTCTTGCCACCGGACCTCTTATTTCAGAGCCTTTCGGGTTTCCCTTGTCGTCAACAATCACTGCTGCATTGTCTTCAAACTTTATGCGCATGCCTGAGGGTCTGCGGTATTCCTTGCGCTGTCTTATGATGACAGCGCGCATCACCTGCTTTCGGACTTCAGGACGCCCTTTTTTAACAGTCACAACAACCATATCCCCGACGCCCGCCGAGGGATATCTCCTGCGTGTGCCCCTGTAGCCGATGACCGCGATTATCTGCAGCACCTTCGCACCCGTGTTGTCCGCACATTCCAATGTAGCTCCAACTGGCAAAGCCCTCGTGACCTTCGCACTTATCCCCTTCATTTCAGCTCACTCCATCAGCCTCTTCCTCGCACAATTTGTTTTTCAAAATAAAAGCAACTTCACAGCTTATCTTCGTTCTCACGAGAGAGAGTGTTTCTCCATCCCTGTGACCTCCCTTGAGAAGGGAATCCCGGGGGATTCTGTCAGCATGGAGCCTACCTCACCCTCAGGGGCTCGGTGAGCCCGTGACATCGGGCATACAGCCATCATCAGGCATACAGCCAGACGCCACTAGACGCCACTTCTTGCATGCGCTCACTCCTATCAGATCATCGTTAAGCTTGTATCCGCAGGATGTGCGGCTCCGCACTTTGGACAAGTTGCTCTCTGGCTTTATAAGAATCTGCGGAAGAACTAAGCATGATTCCTGTCTGCTCTCTCGTGTCAAGAAGCGATACACATTATCGCAAGCTTGATTTTGAAACTTCTCATCCCTTTGAAACTTGGAAGAGATACCTTCTCTTTCCTACTTACGAAAGATATCGCTCTGCTGCGTTTTATGCTAAAACCGTCGGCAACTTCGTCTCCTCTCTGACTTTGCGGTATATATCCTCATTTCCTTTCCCTTCCTTATGAGGCAGGATAAAGTGTGAAAGAGCAGGAATGCGGGCACCCCCGTCTTCTCAATACAGAATGAAAGTAAGACAGGCGTAAGATAGTATGTCTAACGAAGCGAAAAAGGAAATTACTGAATGTACAATAAGGCACTGCAGCATACCAAATACGGGATAGAAGGGGGAGGGAAATTTTTCGTGTGGGTGGAGAGAAGATGCTCAGATGACAGAGAGCGAAGCAATGCACACTCCCCTCGCACATCCCTTGAAGGTCCGTTGGAGGCTCTATTGAGGTCACCAGAAGCAGAAACAGAGTTGCCATTGAGCGAGTTGCTCTTTCGCTCAGATACACTCAGGTTTTATTAGGAGGCAGTCTGAAATGCACAGACAAACGCCGCTTGCACATTGATAAATAGAATGAGAACGGAATGAGAACGGGAGAAGGAAGAGTGATGTGCGTGCGAAGGTCGCGATATATTTCGCATCCTCTGCTTAAAGAAGGCGTTATTGAGAGGAGGGAGTATCAGATTTCAATTGCTGAAGTTGCGAAAAAATCGTCAACAATGGTTGTTCTGCCCACCGGGCTTGGCAAGACAACTGTTGCACTACTTGTCATACTTGAACTGCTTGAAAATTGTGAATCTGAGGAGATGCTGCAGCAGCATCTTGGGCAGCGTGATGAGACAGATGGCAGAAGCGGTGGAGGATGTGATCATGCTCGTGATCGTTTTGATAAAATTTTGTTTCTTGCACCGACAAGACCGCTTGTTGAGCAGCACGCTTCTTTCTTACGAAATGTTCTGAAGATAGAACATATCTATGTTATGACCGGTGCCATTCCAGCGAAAAAGCGTGTTGATCTGTGGAGGAATGGGAGGATCGTGATATCAACGCCGCAGGTGATTGAGAACGACATTCTAGCTGCGAGAATCAGTCTTGAAGATGTCTCACTGCTGATATTTGATGAATGTCATCGTGCGGTTGGCAACTATTCATATGTTTTCATCGCTGAGAAATACAGAGAACAGAGGACAAAGCGAGGCAAGAAACCTATTATACTCGGTCTTACAGCATCTCCCGGAAGTGAAAAGGAGCGTATAATTGAGATATGTGATGCGCTGGGAATTGAGGTCATAGAGAGCAGGACGGAAAATGATGCAGATGTCGCGCCTTATGTGCATGAGAAGCGTGTGGAATGGATAGAGATAGAGGTGCCATCTGAGATAAAAAAGCAGAAGCACATCCTTGAGGAACTCCTCGCAGAACGCGTGAACGAGCTCGCGAAACTTGGCTTCAGATGCGGCAGCACAAAAATGGAGCTGCTTGAGCTCGGTGAGGATCTGAAGGAGAGATTGGCATCCGGGGATCAGGACCTCTATCATGCGCTCTCACTGCAGGCGGAAGCACTGAAAATAAGACATGCGATAGACCTCCTCGGCTCGGAAGGAGTTTTTGCTCTCCGAAAATACATTGAGCGGCTCAACAATGAGGCGTCATCAAAAAAAGGGAGCAAAGCTGCAAGAAGGCTGTTCAAAGATGAGAAGTTCGTGAGCGCAATAGTCACAATCCTTAACTATAAGGGAGAGCATCCCAAGCTTAAAACGCTGATAAATGTAGTAAAAGATGAAATCAGAAGAAATCCTGACACAAGAATAATCATATTTGCCGAGTTCAGGGACACTGTTGATATGATAATGGACGCATTTAAATCTCTTAATCTTGAGAAAGAGGGCATAAAAGCAGTTAAATTCATCGGACAGTCTGCGAGGGGGGATGAGAAGGGCCTGAAGCAGCGTGAGCAGGTTGAGATTATTGAGCTTTTCAAGAAAGGCGTCTATAACACGCTTGTCGCGACTTCTGTTGCCGAGGAGGGTCTTGATATACCGTCAACCGATCTCGTAATTTTTTATGAGCCAATTCCATCCGCGATACGCAGCATACAGCGGAAAGGTCGCACGGGGAGAATGAGATTTGGAAGGGTCGTTGTGCTCATAGCAAAAGGCACGAAAGATGAGGCATATTACTGGCGAAGCATGCGGAAGGAGCGTGAGATGCGTCGCATGATAAGCGAGCTGAAGGAAATCGGGCGCATATTGCGCAACACCCATGGCACCGCTGATAACAGCACGACATCATCTGCTGCCGCATCATCTGCAACTCTCAACGCCGAATATGTGCATGTCGGGAATGCGAAAGACGGGAAAGATGAGCAGGAGCAGGAGCAGGAAAAGGAGAGGGAGCGGGCGGGACAGAGGAGGCTGAGCGATTTTTTTCGCCTGACTGTTATTGTTGATCACAGAGAAAGCCGTTCTTCAGTCGCAGGTTTTCTGCGGAGAGCAGGTGTGAATGTGCGGTTTGAGCAGCTGGAAGTTGGCGATTATGTCATATCGGAAAGGCTGTGCGTGGAGAGAAAGACTGTGCGTGATTTTTTTGACTCACTTCTGAGTGACAGAAGAGATTTGCTTCGTCAGGTTCAGCAATTGCGCTCAACATATGAGAAGGCGTTGCTCGTGCTGGAAGGTGATGAACCGCTTTATGGGATGCGTGATGTGTCTCCAAATGTCATCCGTGGCGTGCTCGCAGCCATCGCTGTCGACTTTTCTGTGCCCATTCTTCAGACAAGAGATGAGATAGACACAGCATCTCTCATATACATGCTCGCGAGGCGTGAGCAGGAAGAACGGAGGAAAGCAGTGAGAGCACTGCGGAAAAAGCCATCATCAGACGCTTCATTGAGGGAACAGCAGGAGTTCATCGTGACATCACTGCCCAATGTCGGCATACAGACAGCAAGAAAACTGCTGAAACATTTCAAATCCGTTGAGCGCATATTCAACGCATCAGCTGAAGAACTGCTGCGCGTTGAAGGCATTGGAAAGGCCAAGGCTGAGCGGATAAGGCTTATACTCTCCTCCGAATATCAGACGAGTGATTCATGATGATTGACTGCATCAGCCTGTGAGGGTGAAACTGTCCGACATTTTGATTAAATTGAAAGCGACAAAATGTTGAAACCAACATCTCGCTATCATCTGCATTTTTCCGGGTAAGAGGTATTACTATCCCCGCAACAACACCCACAACACATACTATACTCTTTCCACCATGGGAAAGTCAGTTGCACCTGCCTACAGGTGCTTTTTTGTTTGTTTTTATATTATTATTTTTTCTTTTTTTTTATTAATTTTATATTTCTTCTTTTTATATTTCCTCTCAAAATTTTTTCAAAGAAAATCATTTCATATGCGGCTCTCCTATGCTCGCCCTGCGCAAAACTTTCGTTGTCTGAAATCGCCCGAAGCCCCTTATGGAAAATGTTATCTATATTAAATTAATACAGTGAAATGATGAACAACTGGGCGAAAATAATAATCGGTGATAGCCGAAAAATGACAGAAATCAAAAACAACAGTATAGACTTGGTTGTCACCTCTCCCCCTTACTGGCACATTAAAGATTACGGAGTTCCTGGGCAGATTGGTTATGGACAAAGCTTACATGAATATTTGAAAGATTTATACAGAGTCTGGAAGGAATGTTACCGTGTCCTTAAACCTGGGCGGAGGTTATGTATAAACATAGGAGATCAATTCGCCCGTTCTATAATTTACGGCAGATACAAAGTTATACCACTGCATGCTGAGTTTATAGCTCAATGCGAGGACATTGGTTTTGATTATATGGGTTCAATAATCTGGCAGAAGAAAACCACGATGAACACAACTGGAGGAGCAAATGTAATGGGCTCATATCCCTATCCTCCAAATGGAATGATTGAAATTGACTATGAATTTATACTTATCTTCAAAAAACCGGGAAAAAGTGAAAAAGTCCCAAAGGAAATCAAAGAGAACTCAAAATTGACCAAGGAAGAGTGGAAAGAATACTTCTACGGACACTGGTATTTTGGTGGAGCAAAGCAGATAGAACATGAAGCTATGTTCCCCGAAGAACTACCAAAAAGACTGATAAAAATGTATACATTCGTAGATGATACAGTTCTTGATCCCTTCCTTGGAAGCGGGACAACAGTAAAGGAGGCTTTAAATCTGCGAAGAAATGCAATAGGTTATGAAATAAACGAAAAGTTTTTAGAAATAATAAAAGAAAAACTTGGACTAAAACAAAGCTTGTCGCAATTCAGTGAAAACATTCAGATAATAAAACGTCAAACACCAATAAAAGTTGATAAAATTAGCTATGTTCCAAGGATTAAAGATGCCAAACCCAAAATAGATCCTAAAAAATTTAATTTTAAAAAGGATAGACTTTACAAGGTTATTGATATTATAGATGAGCAAACTATTAAATTGGATACTGGTCTACTTGTCAAGTTTTTGGGCGTTAAAATAATTGATAAAGAAAAAGCATCGGAATATTTGCATAATCGTATTCTGAAAAAAGAGGTTTATCTTAAGTTTGATAATGGATCAGTCTCGGATGAAAATACAGTGAGCGCCTATGTTTATTTAAAAAATAAAATTTTTGTGAATGCCTATTTAATAAAATCTGGAATGGCTGAGGCAGATACAATAAAGGATTATAAATACAAAGCAAAATTTATTGAATTAGAAAAAAGGTGAAATAATGGCAAAAGAATGGATATTAAACATGGCAACGAACAGATGGGGATTGAATAAGAAAGACAGTGTTGGACCAGTATCTCAATGGATACGAGAATGTAGCCCTAAAACAATTGAAGATTGGGAAGACTTTTATTACAAAAAGCTTGGTGATTTTCTCAAAAGCAAAGGTATTTCCTTGACTCCCAAAGAGTATATTGAAGATTTGGGTAGAAAATTATATATAAAAATTACAGAAGTTATTCAGGCAGAAATTGAGGAAGTGACGGAAGAAGATTGTATCCAATATATTCACAACCTCATAATTAACAGAACCTATGATGGCTATCTAACGGAAATAAAAACAATATATGGGAAATTACAGAGAGATCTGGGTGTTGAGGTAAAACCTGCTCCTGATGAATGGGATAGGGTTTACAATGTTGACTTTTATATTCAGATTGGAAATAAATATATTGGTTTGCAAATAAAACCTATAACCTATGAACAAACTCCGGAGATTTACAGATGGAAGGAATGGCTTGGCAGGACACATAAGAAATTTGAGGAAAATTTTGGTGGGAAAGTATTTATTGTATTTTCAATCAAAAAAGACAATAAAAAAGAAATTTATAATCCAGAAGTGATTGAAGATATAAGAAAGGAAATAGAAAGGCTTAAAGAGGCAAATAAAATGGGACTTTGGGTAACTTTCTGTTTGCTTCGGTGCTTACGCACTCGGACAACAGGAGGATATGTAGCTCGCTTACACTTATCCAAATCTCGCAAAGCGAAACTTCACATATCTCCGTAAAGTTGTCCGAAATTGCAAACATTCTCGTAAGAAAGGTATTAAAAAAGCCAAATTTGAGGGAACAAAATGAACTGGAAAAATTTAATAACTATTGGAATAATAATCTTATCAGCAGTTGTTGTATTTAACATACTTCCTCATCAAGAGATCTCTTGGCTGAAACCCGGGACCTATGCAAAATACGACGTCTACAACGTCTTTTTTGTTCAAGATCGTTATGTGGACAAGTATAAAATCCTTTCTGTCTCATATAATAAGGTTGTGATTAAACACAACTGGCTCCGAAATGATACGCTTTATGTAGACATCAAATCTCGAAAGCTACTGAAAGCGATTACAGATGGACAAAATATCACGAATCTTTTTATAAGACCACCATTTAAAAGCTACTATTTCCATCTCTGGATACCAACCGATCTTTCAATAGGCGATACGATAAAACTTTACGAATGTAAAGGAGATGAGGAGGAATATAGAATCGTGAATATTAGCTCTGTTAAAGTCAGCGGCTACGAACGTGAAGCTTACGTCTTAAAAGCCGAATTTGGAAATAACAGGTGGACGGGATGGTATGACAGGCAAACTGGTCTTTTGTTAAGATGGGAGCATGAGAACAAAGATGAGGTTTGGTATGAGTCAAATCTCATTAAAACCAATATTTTTTAATGGCTTGCAACTCAAATTGCTACGCAATTTGGTGCCTGTCGCACTCGGACAACAGGCGGATATGTGGCTTCGATTTGCTACGCCCAAATTTGCTCCGCTTCGCTCCGCAAACCTCTCATATCCCCAGAACGCTGTGAAATGCCCTGTCGCTTTGCGATTTGAAAAGATATTTATACTGGAAATTCACGATATGAAAAAGGGATGAAAACCACGAAACAAATAAACGACCTGACAGTACGTTACACTGCATCTGAAATCGCATAGATTGTGAAAGGAGAAAATTTCTGATAAAGATGCTTGGTGGTGATGGATTCCAAGCCGGGAGGAGTTAAGAAGATGCGAGTTGAGATTTTGGGAGTCATTCCTCTTTCGGCTGTTAAGAGTTTTGGAATTTTTGAAATACAGTACCTAAATCTCCTTCTGGTGACCGATACTGGCATTTTAATTTTGAAGGATGTTTGTGGGCTGAAAGGTTTGGAGGAGGTATTTCCAATATCGCGAAAAAAGTTGAAAGAGTTATTTAAGCAATTACCCAAAAGCTCTGAGGAGTTTAGAAAGTACATATATTCCATTATAGATTCAAGCATAAATCTTGATAGGTTGGCCGAAATGCTTGGGAGAAAGTTTTCCAGAAACTGTACGGTTGTATCCTACAAAAATATAATTCGTTTAGGGATTAAAAGGAGAGAGGTGCACATGATTATTGCAAAAGCCAATATCATCGAGGTAACAGTTGATACAGAGAGGAAAAGCTATCGCTTTATCGTTCTTCCTGGAGGCTATAAAGATATTACGGAGGATGCAGCATACGCTGAGGTATTAGATATGTTAAGAAAGACGGGGTTTCCTGTAACCGTGACCGATGTAAATTTTTAATTTTGTGTTGAGTTGCAATGGGTAGGAGAGTATTCCGGTGAATCAGCTTAGTAACGATAGAAGTCTGATCATTAAAAAGCTGTTATTATTTCTGAATGGGGGAATAGAGTCCAACTCTGCTGAAGGAATGGGATTTGCTTATTCTCTTACTCTGCATTTTCTATCTCCAACAGTACCTGATCCCTCTTCAGAATCAACAAATTTAGATTTTGAGCGGAAAATACATTCTTAGCCCAATCCGTTAGAAACGGCCTGTAAATTTTTAATATCCTATTAGCTCTACCTAAAGTGCCCACCGCATGCTTTTCCCATGTTTGTTCTCTTCCCGCTACAAACTTCTCAGCTTTTTCACCTTCTCCTATTTTTTCAAAACCTGTAACCTCACCATCTCCCTCAAAAGTCAGACCCAAATGTGGGTGATAACCTGCTTTATTTTTTAAAATAAAATATGTTCTGTTTGGCAGGATCTCATTATATATTTCCTCTAATTTCCATTTTTTGCTTTCCTCTGAGATGATATTCTCCTGCTCCAGAGAATACACATTTAACTCTTTTTCTTTTACTTTTGATACAAAAATCCAGTAGGGAACTCTAACAGTAAGAGGGTAATAACCTTCATTAATCCTGTTCTCCGCAGTCTCTTTTGAATCTATGACTGCAACTTGCACATTTAGATTTTCTCTGAGCACTCGCTCGATCTCATTCGGGTCTCTTACACGGAATGCCCGTTCAAATATGCCAATAGCTTCACTTATAGTTAATGGCACTTTTACCCACCTCTTAATTCGTCTTTGTATTGTTCAACTATCTCTCCTATTTCCTCGTCCTTAATCTGATCCTTGAAGTAGATTATATCTGAGCCGTTTATAAATGCAGAATATGCATAGTCCAAAGAGAGATTAAGAAGCTCTTTTTCTGTATTCCAATTTAAAGTTATATCAGTTTTTGCTTTCTCAAGAAGAACCACCCACGTTAATTCGGAAAGTGTAATCCGTTCTTTATTTTTGATAAATGCGTCATTCTTATTAGTTCCACTCCCACCTTTCCTCAGGCGGATGTAATCGAAATACGGAGCGTACCACCTACCATTTTCAACTTTAGGCTTCACAACTATAACTTCGCCCTTAACTTTATTAATCTCTCTAAATCTTGCACACCTTCCTGCACGCTGTATGAGTGAATCCATCGGTGCAAGTTCGGTTATTACCAATGGCGCCGATATGTTAAGTCCAGCTTCAGCTACTTGAGTGGTGATAAGTATGCCTTCAAAATCCGAATTTCTTCCAAACTTCAAATGAATTTCTTCTTCCTTTCTTTTTCTGTCCTTTTTGGAAAATCTCGAATGCGCAAGCAAAATTTTATCTCTTAATCCACTATCCTCTTTTAGCTTTGTATAGAGACTTATTGCTCTCTCCACAGTATTAACAAAAACGATAACTTTTCCATAGTTTTTCCAACGCCATTTGACAAACGTTACCAATTCATCAATGTTCAGTTCCGCATCATGCAACTTTAAACTGACGTCTCTCCAGCAGTCTCTATCTCCTCTTTTTCTGATGCCTCAATTTTTACCAGTCCACATTTAATTTCGAGAGAATTTATCACAGAATTGGGTAGTGTGGCAGTCATAACTGTTGTGGGTAGGTTCCATCTGTTTCGTAATTTCAGAACGGCAAACAACAGCTGTAGTCCGTTTTCGGGATTTAGCAGATGTATTTCATCAAAAACCGTGTAACTCGCTAAAGCAGCTCCAGCTGCTGCATGACCCGTTGCAGAACTCCAAGAGAGTGGCGCTCCTGCAAACGCCGTGAAATATTGATCCACGGTGGTAATTATTGCTCTTTCCGTGAACCATTTGCTCTCTGGCTCGTCACCATGATGAACATTTTATATTAAAACTCTTGAATTCCTCTTGGACACCTTTTGCAAGTGCTCTTATTGGAAGAGCATATATAACTCTACTCAATTTTGTGCTACTGAAATCCTTAAAAGGCATAATAGCTGCAAGAGTTTTTCCTGATCCAGTTGGAGCTATAACAACAGTGGAGTTTCCTTTTACAAGGTTATCTTTTGCATTTTCTTGAAATTCTCTCAACTTTACCATTTTACCCGCCGTTTCGCCTAATGCAGAGTATGCGAAGTGCCAGGTGGAGCCGAACATTGGGGTGAGAGAACCGTATACCCTCTGTGACCCGAAGGGCAAGGTGCGAAGCACCAAAGAATGTCCGCCGTCGCCGAAAAATTTGCATCATTTTGCTCCCTCCATAATCAAATCCTGTCCAGATTCATAACCCTGTCCCATGCTGCTACGAAATCCTTAACGAATTTCTCTTTTGCATCATCGGATGCATAAACCTCTGCCACGGCCCTCAGCTCATCATGATGCCCGAAAATCAGGTCAACTCGTGTTGCTTTCCATCTTAGCTCTCCAGTTTTTCTGTCATAGCCCTCAAAGATATAACGATAATCATCAGCCTGCCTCCATTCTGTATCAAGCAGGTTTACAAAGAAATCGTTGGTAAGTGTTTCAGGCTTATCTGTAAGAACGCCGTATCTTTCATAACTGTAAACCGCTCCAAGTGCCCTCAGCCCGCCAAGGAGAACCACCATTTCAGGCACAGCAAGCTGTAATAACTGTGCTTTATCAACGAGGAAATACTCGGGAGTGGTGTAAATGTCCTCCTCGTTAATAGTTTCCGGATATCTGAAGTAGTTTCTGAATCCGTCAGCAAACGGCTCTATTTTTTTGTGGAATTCAACCTCAACCTGCTCCTGCGACGCATCCACCCTTCCGGGAGCGAATGGAACCTTTACGTTTATACCAGCATCACTGGCGGCTTTTTCTATTGCAGCGCAACCTCCGAGAACAATGAGATCAGCTATAGATGCCCTTTTTCTGCTCCCTTTTCTTTCCTGCTCTTCTTTGAACTCCCTCTGGATTTTTTCGTAAACCCTGATTATTTTCTTCAAATCTTCCGGATGGTTGACCTCCCATTCATTCATCGGATAAAGTCTTATTCTGGCTCCGTTTGCCCCTCCTCTTCTGTCGGAATGCCTGTAACTTGCAGCAGAAGACCATGCTGTATATACCAGCTGGGAAACACTCAATCCTGAAGCCAGGATCCTCTTTTTCAATTCTTCAATATCGCTATCGTCAATAAGATCGTAATCTCTTTCCGGCAGTGGATCAAGCCAGATGAAGTCTTCCTTTGGAACATAATGACCCATGTGCCACCCTTTGGGCCCCATATCTCTGTGGGTAAGTTTGAACCATGCCCTTGCAAAAGCCTTTTCAAATTCTTCCGGGCTCTCCAAGAATCTCCCGGCTATCTCAGCATATTTCTCATCATACTTTAAAGCTAAATCAGCGGTAAGCATTCTGGGTTTGTGCTTTTTCTCTGGATCGTGGGCATCTGGTATGATTTCCGGTGCATCTTTGGCAACCCACTGGGGTTTTCCTGCGGGGCTGGTTTCTATCTCATAATCGTAATCAAAGAGCATTTTGAGATAACCCATTCCGAACTTTGTGGGGGTGGGAGACCAGGCAAGTTCAAAGCCAGAAGTAAAGGTGTCGGGCCCCTTTCCTGTCTTGTATTCAAACTTCCAGCCCAGCCCCTGAGACTCCAACGGTGAAGAGGTCGGATCGGGGCCAAGATATTTTTCCGGGGCTGCTCCGTGACACTTCCCAAAGGAATGCCCTCCAGCAATTAAAGCCACGGTATCCTCGTCGTTCATCCCCATACTACCGAAAACAGCCCTTATCTCCCGAGCCGATGCCCTTGGGTCGGGAACTCCTCCAGGTCCTGCGGGGTTAACATAGATGAGCCCCATCTCTGTGGCGGAATAAGGCTCTCTAAGCTTTCCCTCCTCAGAAAAACGCTCCTTGGCTGTAAGCATTTCCTCCTCTGGACCCCAGTCCGGGCTCTCATCTGGCTCATATATGTCCTCCCTTCCCAGAGAGAAACCGATAATCCTCACGCCCATGTCTTCCAGCGCAACCGTTCCGGCAAGAATTATCAGATCTGCCCATGAGAGCTTCCTTCCATACTTCTTCTTTATCGGCCAAAGAAGCCTTATAGCTCTGTCAAGGCCGATGTTATCGGGCCAGTTGATCCTGGGAGGAAAGCGTATACTTCCATCCCTCGCCCCCCCTCTTCCATCAAAAATCCTGTAGCTGCCAGCGCTGTGCCAGGCAAGTCTTATGAAAAGAGGACCATAATGCCCAAAGTCGGCAGGCCACCAGTCCTGCGATTTTCTCATAAGCTCCTTTAAATCTTTTATAACAGAATCAACATCAAGCTCTTGAACCTCTTTCAAATAGTCGTAGTAAGGCCCATAGGGATTGGAACTCGGACATTTTTGCCTCAAAATTTTTAAATTTAGCCTGTTCGGCCAGTAATCGGTTATCCATCTTTTCCCTGGCTTGGAAGCCTTTCCCCTCATTTTTATCACTTCCTTTCTTTAAATTCTTTCCAGATTTAAATGTTTTCTTTTTCAAAGAGACGGCGGGCATTTCACTTAACGTTTGCGGATAAAAGAAGCTGCCGAGGGCAATTTGGGCGAAGCATTTTATCCGCTGTTATATGACCCGAAAGGCAAGGTTGCGAAGCAACTGAAGAGCAACCGAAGAGTCGTGGACGAAGGGCGCTCCGTGATTTCCACAGATGGGTATTGCAGTATTCTCCTGCCTTAATATTTTCTGCTCCAATTTCAAATTCAGCCTCAGGTTTATCTCCAAGTTTTAGACTCTATAAACTACACCATCAGCAATTACTTCTATCCATTCATGTTATGATTATCTTCCAGTGGAATTGAACCAACTTTGATCCTTGCGCCTGTTTCTGTTTTTTTCAACTACTGGAACTTTTCCATTCCTTCATCTTCAATTTTTTCTGCAAGCAATTCCATCGGCTGATCACAACAGACGAGTTGTCCTGCATCAGGATGCAGAACCTCAACTATCTGTCATATTCCGGTTTGAGTATTGGTGTGTCATTGTATTGTCCTCCCCGCAAGCATCTCAGCATGTCGCAGTTCATCACCGGCATGCTCTGTGGAGAATTTCCCGGAAAAGATTAAAAAAGAGTTAAAGTTTTTTGTGGCAGAACCACCAGTCGTAGCATTCTATTTCACCCTCAGCTTTGGCCTTTTCTCTCTGCTTTATGGCGTCTGTTGTGTCCGCGGGGGGAACTATTACCCTGTCGCCTATGAGCTCATTTTCAGGCCACTTGTGCGGCAGTGCCACACCGTTTGCATCGCTGGTCTGCAGTGCTTTCAGGGCTCTCAGTATCTCATCCCAGTCCCTTCCGACCTCTGCCGGATAGTAGACTATAGCCCTTATGATTCCCCTGGGGTCCACCATGAACACTGCTCTTGCAGTTATAGTCGCACCATGGGGTATCATCCCCAGAGCCTCTGCAACGGATCCTCTGTCGTCCGCTATAACCGGAAACTCTATTTCGGCACCCAGATTCTCCTTTATCCACTCCATCCACTTGAGATGGCTGAACACCTGATCAACGCTGAGCCCTATAACCTCAACGCCGAGTTCTTTGAACTTTTCAAGGCGTTTCTGCATCGCATAGAACTCTGTGGTGCACACCGGTGTGAAGTCCGCAGGATGGCTGAACAACACAAACCACTTTCCACTGAACTGTTCCGGCAGCTTCATTCTTCCATGGGTTGTGTTTACCTCTATTTCCGGAAATTTCTCTCCTATCACCACCATATCTTTTACCTCCTTTTTTCAGATACACTTTCATTTTTTATACTTTATCATTTTTACGCACGAAGTTCTCAATTTCACTTAACATTCCGAGAATATGTGAAGTTTGCTTTGCGAAATTTGGGCGTAGCCGAAGGTGAAGCCACATATCCTCCCGTCAGGCGTGAGCGATAGTCCCGAAGCGTGAGCGAACGGAAATCGAGCGGAGCGGTGGATTTTCGATCTCTGCATCTTCATGATAACCAGCTTGAAATTATTGACGCAACTTTGACGCCAATAATTAAAAATAAAGCAATTATGAAAGTTTCTAAACCCGCTTTAAAGCTGATTTGCCTCATTACAAACGCAGCACCCAAATCAGTTATTACACAGAAGCCAAGCGCAGCAAATAAGCCATATTGCTTGAAGATCAAAACCATTGCTATGATCAATGGAAGCGATATTATCGTCCCTATAATTGCCACATGAATTATATTTGTTTGCGTGGCATTGGTTATAACATTGGTCATTCCCGCCATTCTTGGACACACAATAAACAATGCAAAAGCCACTGATACTATCAATAACGTTTGCATCCTGTCTCCTCCATCAGAACTTTTGTTTTTCATGACTTATCACTTTCATCTATCACTTTCATCTACGAACCTTCTTCGCTTAAGGAGCGGAGCCCGATTACGCCCAAGAGTGACCCGAGGGACAAGGTTGCGAACACCGCAGAGTGCCCAAGCCTCTTTCATTCCCTATCTTGAAAGTAAACAAGAGAGCAGGGAATTTTATTCTCTCCCTTTTTCTGAGAACCATCCCTCTCTTCTCATCACTTCCATTGAAATCCTGTTACTCGGACCATCTCCTCTGGCCACGAAAACTCCGACATTCTCACCAACCGCTTCTGATATCTCCGCAATATCTCTATGTGTAAATCCCGGACAGAGAAGGATTGACTGAATGCCCTCCTCTTTGACAACCTTTTTGCATACTTCAATTGCCTGCTCCCGATTTTTTACCACTACTACAAGGAGCTTATAGTACTTGGGCGTTTCAATAACACATCTATGCTTCTCTGCCTCTGCATCAGGAGCATGGGCGAGGAACAGTGCTTTAAATGCCATATTTATCACCTCCTATTGCGATTTTTTTATGAAAGGGCTTGGGCATTTCACTCAACGTTTTGCGGACATACGAAGTTCGGCTCTGCCGAATTTTGGCGTAGGTGCGAAGCACCGCAGCCGATGTCCGCTGTTATACGCAGTCGGCAGTTATTCTTCATGTCTTAATGCATGTGCCCAACCTGTTCCGCCACAAGCAGGGCATCTTTCAATAGTATCCTAAATTATATTTACAGCCCCCACTTCCTTCACAAAATGCACAAGTTTCAGGTGCATAATTTATAACGGGCTGAGCCATTTTTCTCACCTCACAAAGCCGATTGTGTATAACGTTTGGCGGGTATGCGAAGACACCCGATAGGGCAAATTTGGGTGAGCGGAGCGAACCGCATACCCTCTGTTAAGTGACCCGAAGGACTGAGTCAAAGCACCGCAGAGTGTCCGCTCATTTTATTTTATCTTTATCATTATCTTCGTTTTCTCTTTTGCTATGCTTAACAATTCCTGCTATTAAATTTATTCTCGGAACTCTTTTCATATAATCCCCGTATGCATCGCCAAACTTTTCTATATTTCTCTTTTCTTCTTCTATCATGGCAAGACACAGCAGAACAATTAAGACTGCGCCAACAATCAGGCTGATCCAGTGCTGTGAAATAATAACCAGCGCAAAAATTATCAGGATATGACCGAGGAACTCAGGATGGCGAACAAAAGCATACATTCCACTTTCAACAATACCCTCTTCACGCCCTTTCTTCCGTGATCCGCTTGACCACAACAAAAAGACGATTCCAAATACCAGGATTATCCATCCTGCATAAAGTAATTTTGCTAAATCGGCAGAATTGTAAAGGAAAACGGTGGATATTATCAATACCACATATAAAGCAATATATGCTATGTGACCAATCAGGTGATCAATACTTTTCTTATGCATGATATTCCTCCTTATCTGTGACCTCCTCCCCTCACTTTGGCATCCTTCAGGGTGGTTCCCGTTTCATCCACCCGGCTTTAAGCCTTCCGGGCACGGGCTCAGAAGGGCTTCGGCGGACCCCACCCGGGCTCGCATCGGGCTCGCATAGCGAGCGGGCTCGCATAGCGAGCAGTGAAGAATACGACGATATTATATAAATATTCTCACCCACCCTGCTCTACCTTTGAAAATGTAGGAATCAGCAGCAACATATTCTTAATTCTGCGGGCTGGGCATTTCAACAGCGCCTTCCCAGCGATCTATAGTTAGGTGCATAACACTTTAAACTTATTTCCAATTCTCAATCCAACTTCCAACTTTCTGCAAAGGATATTGATTTTGTCGGTTTCCTGATTTGCAATTACCTTGAACCTCTCCATTCAATGGAGATACTCAGAAACAATTCTTTTAATCGAGCTTTCACGAGCACATCTGAGCTCCCGTGCGAGATATCCCGCGGGAGATCAATTCAAAAAATAAGTAAGAAATAAAAAAAACAAAGATGAAATTACTGTCACGGTTTTCGTTTTCGCAGCATACCACCACTGCCTCCGTTGTTCCTGACGATAGATATGATTGAGACTGTGAGAAGCATCGCAGCAACTGCGAATATCCCGATGGATGACATTATAGGAACTGCTGCAGGTCCCTTAGCTCTGCCGCATCTCGTTATGATTTCCTTTATTGCCGCTCCCGTGCCGCTGCCATCTGAAGCCACGACGGTGAACGCGCCGCCAGTTGTCTCCGCATCATCCCTGAGTATAGCGAGCTGTCCTGCGTAATCGCCGTATGTTGGAACGAAGACATCACACACCAGAATTCCCTTGCTCCTCGCTGTAAGTGCATGTGTGTGCATTGCAGTTACATCCTCCGTATCTTCTGTATCATTAAATCCGCCTGGAGGAGCATCAGTGATCAGCACAACTATCTTCGTCGCGTTTGGACGGTATGGTGTGGTGAAATTTCCATACTGATATCCCATATATCCGGTGGCATCGGGTCTCATGCCCTCAGGCAGATTGTTAATGGATGTGTTCTTCGCCTCGTCAGATGCCTCAGGAGCGTAGGCACCGCCGGATGCATAAGTTGTGTTTATTGCGTGCATAACCGCACTTATGTTCGTCGTGAGGTTGCTGCGCACATACACGCTGTCATTGAATGTGATGTATCCCAACCTGAGATCGCCGCCTGACGCATTATATGCGGTTGCGATTATATCCGGCATTTCTGCCTTTATGTTGTCTATCGCGTCTGCCATGCTTCCTGTATTGTCAAGGACAATGACGAGATCAATCGGACCACATATACCCCACTCCACAGACGATGCTCCGGCAGCCACGGCACCTGCTCCGGCACCTCCAATCATGGCGCCATTGGCGCCATTATCTACTGTGCATAATTGGCAATTGTTGTTCGCAGCTGCGCAGAATGTGAACACCACAGACATAACAATCACTGCCACACAAACACATGCTGCGCTTCTCATTATCACCTCAGTCACCTCAGGTTCAGCAAAGTTTCTTTTATAATAAAAAGATGATGTTTCGTGAAGTATCATTATAGCATGTATCATTATAGCATTATAGCACTTCAATAACACAATGCATTAACAATGCATTATGCGCTGTATTTTGTGTGCAGCTGATGTGCGTGCTGTAAAACGCCTGAGAATCATTAGAAATAAGGATTATGATTATGATGGGATTATGATGATTGAAAGATGATGATTGAAAGAGCATCTGCGGATGCATTGATGGATATCGTGATGAAGGGCGCTGAGGAGGTTGTGACGGTGGAAGACCTCAGGAATGCACTGACGACGGGGGATGAATTGAGTGTGTATGCGGGCTACGAGCCTTCTGGCAGCGTTCATCTCGGTCATCTGCTGACACTGCACAAGTTGAAGGAGATGCAGGATGCTGGATTCAGGGTGATTGTCCTGCTTGCCGATCTGCATGCATATCTGAATGAGAAGGGGGATTTTGATGAGATAAATAAAATTGCGGAATACAACAGGCGATGTTTCATTGCGACAGGTCTTGATAAAGCGGAGTTCATACTGGGCTCATCATTTCAATTGGAGCGTGGATACATGCTGAATGTGCTGAAATTGGCTGCCATGACCTCCCTTCAGCGAGCAAGAAGGAGCATGGATGAGATTTCACGCAGCAGGGAGAATCCGAAGGTGTCGCAGATGATCTATCCTCTTATGCAGGCAGTTGATATTGCATTTCTCGGCGTTGACATCGCAGTCGGAGGAACAGACCAGCGGAAGATTCACATGCTATCCCGTGAATATCTTCCGAAACTCGGATTCAAAGCACCTGTATGCGTGCATATGCCCATAATCCTCGGCTTGGACGGCACCAAGATGTCCTCCTCAAAGGGAAATTTCATAGCACTTGACGACGATGAGAATGAGATAAGAAGGAAAATAAGGAATGCCTTCTGCCCTCCACGAAGCACAGCAGATGAAAATCCCATCCTTCAGATTTATAAAGATGTTATCTTTCAGCATTTTGAAGAAATAACAATTGAGAGAGATGCAAAATACGGTGGCGATCTCACATATAAGAGGTATGAGGATGTTGAGTATGATTATGTCAATGGCAATCTGCATCCCCTGGATTTGAAAATGAATGCATCAAGATATTTAAATAGCATATTAGAGCCTATCAGGAGAAGATTGAGATGAGCACTGTGCTTTCGGGCGAGTGCGGAGGAAAGCTGTTGAGCATAAGAGCTGCGAGGGATGATGATCTGCCGTCAATTATACTTCTGTGGCAGCGCAACATAAAAACAGCAAACACAGCCGAGGATATCGCCGAGCTGTATTCGCATTTCAAACGATATTTTTTCGTCGCCATATGTGAGATTGATGACAATCATTGCAGTGGTGACGCGGGGCTCTGTGATGAATGTGATGAACATGATGAACAACATGATGAACGTGAACGTGAAGCTGGAGAGATCATAGGATTTGTCGCTGGCTCCGTGAAATATCTGGATGAACCTGTCGGACACATATCGGGGATCGCGGTGAACGCTGAATACAGGAGGATGGGTGTCGGAACAGCGCTGATTGAGACTGTTGGAAATGCGTTCAAGAATGATGGATTCAGGCGCATGACACTTGAAGTGCGGGTGAGCAACATCGCCGCACGCATTTTTTATGCCAAACTCGGCTTCAAACGGTTGTATGTGGAGAAGCGGTATTACGCAGATGGTGAAGATGCGATTGTATGTGAAAAAATACTCGCCGGTAACAATGCGAAGGGCAGAGCGATTGTGTGATAGAGGAGGTGATAGTGGAGAGGTGGAGGGAGATGCCGACGATAAGGCTGTTTCACGAGGACATTGAGAGACTGACGGGCGTTGATATTGATACAGTGAGGGAGAAGCTGCCATTTCTCGGCGCTGATCTGGAGAGGGATGGAGAGGATTTCACGGATGTTGAGTTCTTTCCGAATCGTCCTGACCTGTTCAGCGTTGAAGGAGTTGCACGCGCGTTGAGAGCGTTCCTCAACATTCAACCGGGCATCTCATCATATGAGACATCACCGTCCGGCATTGAGATGAATGTTGATGATGCTGTGATTGATGTGCGTCCTTATGTCGTGTGCGGAGTTGTGAGAGATCTTGAATTTGATGAACGTGCGATAGAGTCGCTGATGAACCTTCAGGAGCACATACACAGGGGTATAGGCAGAAACAGGCGAAAGGTATCAATAGGCGTGCACGACCTCAGCAAGGTCAAACCCGATTTCAGATACACAGCAGTTGATCCGGATTTCTCATTTGTCCCTCTTGATTTCAAGGAGAAAATGACCATGAAAGATATTCTGGAGAGACATCCAAAAGGTATTGAATATGGATTTATATTGAAAGATGCGGACAGATATCCATTGATTGTTGATTATGATGGTAATGTTCTGTCGTTCCCTCCCATAATAAACGCGGAGTTGACGAGAGTTACTGAGGAGACGAGGGATCTTTTCATAGAAGTCACGGGGACAGATGAAAATGTGTTTGTCGCATTGAACATTGTTGTATGTGCGCTTGCAGAGCGTGGAGGACGCGTTCAAACAGTGAAAGTTAGGTCGCCTCAGGACGGCGCTGTGATTGAGACCCCGGATCTGAATCCCTCAACGCATGAGCTGAGGCTGAGCGAGGTCAGAGCTCTGACGGGGTTGGACATAGATGCCGAGACGAGTGTGAAATGCTGTGCACGCATGGGTCTGCATGCGGATGTAGTGCGAGGCGATGGAAGCGAAGGAGATGATGTTTTGATTGTGAAGGTTCCTGCATATCGCTGTGACATCCTGCATCCATGGGACATCATAGAGGACATCGCAATAGGCTACGGCTATGACCGCATCGTTCCGACGCTTCCCAAAACTGATGTTGTGGGCGAGGAGCATGCTGAGGAGCGGAGGAATCGCAGGATAAGGGAGATGATGATAGGTCTCGGATTCATGGAGGTGCAGACATTCACACTCTCATCCGAGAGGAAGCAGTTCACACTTATGCGTCGCCGCAGTTGCGAGGTGGTGCGGGTGGCGCATCCGATAAGCGAGGAGTATGAGATGCTGAGATGTGCGATAATGCCAAATCTCATTGATGTGCTCTCAATGAACAAGCACCGTGAGATGCCTCAGCGAATATTTGAGATCGGCACAGTGTTCAGAGGAGAGGAGAGAACGAACCTCGCAGCAGTGTCAATGCATGCACATGCAAACTTCGCGGAGATTCGCTCTGTTGTTGATGCGATTCTGAGAGAGTTCGGAATCGCCGACATCACCGTCATAAAGCCCTCAGACGATGATGCATTCATAAAGGGACGAAGAGCAATCATCATGCTGAACGACCGCGAGATCGGCGTATTTGGCGAGATACATCCCGAGGTCATCAGAAATTTCAGCCTTGACCATCCGATAATCGGTGTTGAGATGGATGTTGATGCAATAAATGCGCGTCCTCCGTCACAACGGAGGAGGTGTCTGTGTTGAGTGCAATCTGTGTCGCTGTGGGCAGTGAGAACAGGGTGAAGGTTTCCGCAGTTGAATCAGTGTTTTCCCGTGTGTTCTGTGATGTTCGTGTTTATGCTGTCAAAGTCAATTCGGGTGTTCCTCCGCAGCCTTTAAACGACGAAACGATAAAAGGCGCGCTGAATCGCGCAAGGGAAGCCCTCAGAAATTGCGAGAACGCAGATATGGGCGTCGGCATTGAAGCGGGGTTGTTCCGTGTGGCAGATTCTTTTTTTGATTTTCAGTGGTGCGCGATAACGTCTCGTGACGGCATGACCTCACTCGGCTGCGGACCTGGATTTGCTCATCCTCACACAGTGATTGAGCGAGTCATCCGCAGAGGTGAGGAAATAGAGCGCGCATATGAAGCGCTGACAGGCGTGAAAAACATAGGTGAGAAAACAGGTGCAGTGGGCTTCTTGAGCAAAAACCTCACAAACCGCAGTGAAATAACTGAAATGTGCGTGATTATGGCGCTGATACCCTTCATAAATGAAATTTATGGCTCAAACGCTATTATGGCTCAAACGCTCACACGTCCATCCCGGCTGACGGGAGATGAACTCTGAAATCTGATTATGCTCAATATCCGGATGCGGCATCTTCAGCTCTCAGATGCTCGGGAGGAACAGAGCCGTCATGAACAGCCGTCGCAACCAATACTCCTGAAACACCTGCTGATTTCAAAATTTTCAAATCATCACAGCCGCGCACGCCACCGCCACACAGAACATTGTGTGATGATATCCGCACTGCATCTCTCAAAAAATCAATATTCACACCTTCTTTTGTGCCTATCCTGTCGATATCAAGCACAATAATATCATTTAATGCGTATTCATTCATCAATTTAATGAATGAAAGTGGATGAAATTTTGAAATTTCGGGATCTTTCGTAAGAATTTTTCCGTTTTTTATATCAACACTTACACTCACATTAACGCCGCCCGGAATTCCGCGAATGACATCATCTATCAATTTCAGCGATGCTGTTTCAGTTCCTATGACCACATTATTCGCGATTTCAGCAGCTTCAAGCGCATCTTCAACACTTCTGACGCCGTAATCAATCATTATTTCGCCAACTACATCTCTGATAGCAGAGATCACATTTCTATTACTGCTTTTTTCATACATGATCCTGTCCAAATCGGCAATATAAACTTCCGAAGGTCTCACTGCGCTTATCACATGAAGAGGGTCTGAGGATGACACTATTGAGCTGAATTTGTGAACTGGTGCGTATTTGACACGCTCGCCCCTGCGTGCATGCACGACTATGCCATCCTTCAGATCCATCACAAATATGCAGCGAATGACATATCACCCCTCTCCCGCTTTTGGGAATATGCTCTTTTTGAGCATCATATATGATCTGCTGTCGAGCTTTCGCTTGTATTCACGCATCTTTTCAATTATATCAGGATATATGCGCACAATTCCTATTTTGCTCAGATACATGAGGAACTGCGTGACATTTTTGGGATGCACTGATGAATGTGCACGCTCAAAGTCTATGAACACAATTCTGCCAGGCTGCACGATAATATGCTTGTCGGGGTGGTTCATCTCCTCCTTCTGTATGCGCATTTCATCAAGTTTCCTGCATATATCCATGCAAGAACGGAGCACATCAATAATCTCATCATAATCCGCTGTGTTTATCCACTTTTTTATGATGACACCCCTGACATACTCCATTTTTATCTCAAGATTCAGAGCGTTAAATTCGTATAATTTGGGAACAAACCCAAATGATTGAAGCATTGAAAGATATTTCACTTCCTTCCAGAAGTTCTGGAAAAGCGATTGTGGAAATATCTTTATGACAGTGTCGCCTGTGATAAATACTGTGGAGTGCCTGCCCCTCATCAGCTTCGCTTCATCCTTATATGTGTCCGTGCTCATCGCCCTTTCCATACTCACTTTCGTATTATCACATCAACATCATAATCTTATCATCTCATCATCTCATCACAATCATCATAATCATCACGGTCATCATTCATCATCTGATGCCTGTTCTTCTGGGGTTACCGTCAGTCCAACCTCTCACGCAGAGACAGCGACTCACCTTCAAATAGAAGGAGAAGGAACAGAGAAAGATGCGCGGTGTGATAAAAGATGCTGAGAGTATTTTGGTGTTGGATACGATTCACGGCGGCAGGATAATAGAGGAGGAGTTGCGATCTCTCGGTAAGGAAGCGGTCGGAATGAATCCTTACAGAACATTGTATCCACCACCTCGCAGATTTGACCTCATCATCTCGCCCGTGCACCTGAATCCCTCACTTCTTCAGAAGATCTTGATGAGGATTCGTGGCACGAGGATTCATGACACCCGCACAGCGGACAAGGGCGATGAGGGCGATGAGAGAAGCAGAGGCACAGAGGAAGATGGTGTAGCTGTCATAACACATCATGACGCCGTGCGCGAGATAGCCATAGCAACTTCCGTGTTTGAGTGTGTGAGTGCTGTTGTTGAAGTCACAGGAACCACTGCAAAAACAACTGTATGCGAGATGATATCCCAGCTCCTCTCTCCAAATCGAGTGCTTTCACTCACGAGTGCTGGTTTCAGATACTGGTGCGATGAACGCCGCACACTCCCTCTGCGACTTAGCATAACACCGGCATCAATTCTGAAAGCGATGCGATATGCGGAGGCTGAGGGATTAGAAGTTGAAAACGCAATTTTTGAGGTCTCTCTCGGTCTCACAGGCATTGGCGATGTTGGCGTCATCACAACACTCCATCCAGACTACAAGATTGCGGGAAACACAAAAAACGCATCAGATGCAAAACTCTCATCCCTCAGAAATTTCAGAGGCATATTGGTTACTTCGGAATCTTTTCCCGAATACGCCTACGATGGCGTGATCAACATAGCATCAAAACACCTGCGCCTGTTCGATGATGCAACAAACGCAACAAATGCAACAAACGCAACGAACGATAACGCTGAAGATGATTTAAAAGCAGTTTTCAATTTGAGGACGCTTAAAGGAACAATAAAAGGGAATTTCACTTTTAAATGCGAGATGAAGAACGATTTTTATCGCAATGCTGCTGAGCTTGCAATCACTGCCGCACTGTCTTTGGGAGTGCAACCTGAAAATCTCAGCAGAAGATTGAGAGCAGTTGACCACAGAATGAGCGTCAAAAAATTCAGAGGCAGGATACTCATTGACAACTCAAACTCGGGCACAAACCTGAAATTTCTGCATCATGCGGAGGCTCTTGCAGATACCGCTGCTGTGCATGTTGCAGAGGGAGAACAGTGCCGCGGCGCAGGCGACAGTGAGCGTGTGCTGATCATAGGCGAGGAATCTGAATATGTGTGTGAGGGAGTGGATGCTGAGGAGCTGAGGAGTGTGATAGAGCGCAAATATGACGATTTTTGCTCGATAATTGTTGTGGGTGAGAAATTTCGTGATGTCATCTCATGTAAACGGGAAAAAATGATTATTGTGAAAAGCCTGGATGAAGCGCTTGACAACGCGGTTAAACGCACGAGAGAAGGAGCAATAATCATATCAAATGTCAAGACATGGCAATAAGGACATGGCAATAAGTCACAACAATCGCTCAGCGAACGAAGGATGTCGCTATGAACTCGTAACGCATGCCCTCCGGATCATATGTGAGATATCCCTCAACATCAACACGCTCTCCCACAGAGATTTCTTTTTCCTCCTGCTTAATTACGCGGAGCATTCCGACACCACTGCTGTTATCACACAGATAGAGCACACGCTTGTATAACCTGCAGACAAATCCAGAGACGCGTATCCTCCTGCCCATGAATTTCAGCGGTTCTGATGCTATCTGCGATACCGAAAAAACGATGCACGCGCTCTCCTCAACCCTGCGGATGCGCTCAATTGTGGTTGATATCTCATAATCACCGCGGAAAACAACAGTGCCCTCAACCTCAACTTCATCCCCTCTCCTCAAGTCAAAACTCCGCTTCGCATCATAAACAAATATTTTGATGCTGTCAGAGCAGTTAACAAGTGTCAAAATAGCATTTCCGGCGCGTGTTATGCCTATATCATCAACAAATCCTCGCACTCTCACAACAGAACCCTCATGAATATGCACCTCCCCCAAAGGAACGAGCGGCGGAAAGGATAAAATGGAAATGAAATACATGCATATTACACCAATAACTGAAAATATGATTGCGATTTTGCTCACACAGTCAATCATCTGAACACCTCTGCGCAGCGCATGCAGCATTCACACGCAACTCGCAACTCAGAACAGCGGAGCGAGGTTCCTCCTTCTTATTCTTATTTTACCCTCTTATTTTATTATCTGTTTTTATTATCTGTTATCTGTTTATCACCATTATACCTCCATTTTCTGCTCTTCTATGCGCAGCAGCTGATTGTATTTGCATGTCCTCTCTCCTCTTGCGGGAGCTCCTGATTTTATGAGATCAGCGTGAATTCCGACGGAAAAATCGGCTATGAATGTGTCCTCCGTCTCCCCTGAGCGATGACTCACAACTCGCTTGTATCCGTGCTTCTCAGCGAGAATTGCCGCATTTATCGTTTCTGTGAGCGTTCCAACCTGATTTAATTTGAGCAAAATGGCATTAGCCGCCCCTCTCTCAATACCTTCTCGCAATCTCTTAACGGAAGTGACAAAAAGATCATCTCCAACGATTATAATATTCGCCAGTTTCGCAGTCAGTTCCGCGAACAATTCAAATGAATTCTCCTCAAAAGGGTCTTCTATGAGTATAACGGGATATTTCAGCGTGATTTCCCTGTAGAACTCAATAATCTCACCGCCATCAAGCATATTGCCATCAACTGCATACTTGCCTGTGTGCTCATCATAAAATGTTGATGCAGCAGCGTCTATTCCCATTTTCACCTCATCCTCATAGCCAGATTCAGAAATGGCATCTGACAATGCATCCATAGCATCTGCTGTCGTGCGCATTGGAGGTGCATAACCTCCTTCATCACCGACATTTGTTGCTGATTTCCCATATTTGCGCTCAAGAATTTTCTTCAATGTGTGATAAATCTCGGCACCAGCGCGCAGCTTATCGCTGAAAAGCTTTAATCCCGCAGGTATTATGAGAAATTCCTGTATGCTGAGATCGTTACCGGCGTGTTTTCCTCCGTTGATCACATTGAACATGGGCGTCGGCAGGCCATTATCATCATTCCTCTCAACATCATATGCCGCGCTGATTTGCGTGAGGATGTCCGCTATGTGTTTGTGCAGCGGCTTATTCAGAGCATCAGAGGCAGCCCTGCATGCGGCGAGCGAGGTTGCGAGTATTGCGTTTGCGCCGAGTCTGGATTTGTTTTCCGTTCCGTCGAGGGATATGAGTGTTTTATCTATTTCAATCTGCTCTGCAGCGTCCATTCCGACGATTGCATCTCTTATTTCAGTGTTAATCGCTTCAACTGCTTTTAAAACCCCTTTGCCCATGTATCGTTTTCCACCATTTCGCAGCTCAACCGCCTCTCTTTTACCTGTTGATGCGCCTGAGGGGACAGATGCCCTGCCCAGATTACCGTCTTCAGTGCGAACTTCCGCCTCAACCGTCGGATTACCTCTTGAGTCAAGAATTTCCCTGCCCCTCACATCTGTTATTCGTGCGCTCACAATGAAAGAATTCTCCTCATGATAAATAACTGAGAGGGAGGTGAGATGAGTGTCGCTCATCAAGCGTGCGTTGAGAGAAGTGCTGACTGATGAGGAGATGCAGAAGCTCGTCCGCTCTTACGACATGATAGGAGATGTTCTTCTGGTGAAGCTGCATCCTGATCTGAGAAAGAGGAAAAGTGAGATAGGACATGCACTGAAGAAAGCATTTCCGCATGCGAGGGTGATTGCCGCCGTTCCACTGTTCGGCAGAACTCATGACACATTCAGAACAAGAGACTTGGATATCATATTCGGCGAGGAGCGCACTGAAACAATACATAAAGAGAGCGGATGTGTGTTCAAGGTAGATATCCGCAATGCATTCTTCTCTCCACGCCTGGCTTACGAGCGAATGCGAGTCGCAAGGAAAGTGAGAGAGGGGGAAACAGTCGTAAACATGTTCGCAGGCGTCGGATGTTTTTCCATAATCATTGCAAAAGTTCAACCAAATGTCAGAAAAATTTACTCAATTGATATCAATCCCGTTGCATATCACTATATGTGTGAGAACATACGCCTGAACAATGTTGAAGACAGAGTCGTACCAATATTGGGAGATGCGAGAGATGTTTTGAAGGATATCGGAGAAATATCAAGGGTTCTTATGCCTCTACCTGATAAAGCACATGAATTCCTCGCAGATGTTGTGAAGTTGCCCGATGTTAATGCAATACATTATTATGATGTTGCTTTTTCCTCGGTGGGGAGAGGAGCCCCTGACGGAGTGTCTGATCGTGTGCAGGACGCTGTGAAATGCGCTTCTGGCCTGATGGAAGCAGCGGGAAAGGTTGGAGGAGAAGAGAGAGCGGACAGAAGAAAAAAAGGAGGATATGAGCTGTTCAGAGAGCCGTATAAAAGAGCGATGAGCATAATAAGAGCGGAAGATATGAGCGTGAGCGTGTGTGTGGAGGAGATGCGCGTCGTTCGTTCAGTTGGCCCGCGAAAATATCATGTGGTTATTGATTTCAGATTGAAAAGAGAAGGGATGATAGAGGGAGAAGGAGACGAAGGTGATTTCGCATGATAATTGAGGATGTTGTGTGTCCTTTCTGTGCATGTCTGTGTGATGACATTGTTGTCTCAGTGAACGGGGATGGCATGATAACCGAGGTGAGGAATGCCTGCGTTCTCGGCGTCAGGAAATTCATGTGTGCAAATCGCTTTAAGAAAGGAAGTGCTGAGCACAGAGCTGAGAAGCCGAGGTTGCGAGGTGAGGAAGTTGAATATGAGGATGCGGTGAGAGAAGCAGTTGAAATTCTGAGATGTGCGGATCACCCTCTTGTGTATGGGCTGAGCAACACTGGATATAACGCACAGCGCATCGCGCTGGAGATCGCACGCATGAAATCCGGGATAATTGAGAATTCCGAATCTGTATGTCATAATCTGTTCTATCAGGCGATTCTGCGCAGGTGTGGCGTCTCCGGTGGTCGGCTGTATTTTGCGACACTTGAGCAGATAAGGGACAAGGCGCATCTCATCATATACTGGGGCTCAAATCCCGTTTCTGGACATCCACGCCATCTCTCCAAGTTCTCACTTTATCCAGTTGGTCTTTATGCGATGAAAGGAGTTCAGGACAGGGAGCTCATTGTGATAGACGCTGTTGAGACACCTCTCAAGAAAATCGCGAGCATATTCCTGCGAGTTCCATGCGGTGAGGATTGGAGAGTTGCCGAAATCATGCGTAAAATCGTGAGTGGTGATTTTAAGGGATTGAAGACGCTTGCGAAAGGACTTGACTTCGCAACAATAAGCACGATCGCGGAGAGGATGAAGAGCGCATCGTCAGGCGTCATATTCATAGGTCTCGGCGTGCTTTCATCAGCTCCCCGCAATTGCGACGATGCCGGTTGCGATGATGCGCTGAAATGCGTGGACGCACTCCTCTCGCTCGTTGAAACGCTTAATGAAGATGGTGTGAGATTCTTCATATTTCCGATGAAGGGACACTTCAATGTGGTAGGCGCAGTTACGCTGCTCATGCGTGAGACAGGCCGTCCCTTCAGTGTTGATTTTCATAATTCAGACGCCGATTTCATACCGGGAGCAGCGTTGAGAAGTCTTGAGCGAGGAGATGTGGATGCCGCGCTCATCATTGGTGCTGATCCTCTCTCATCACTCCCCCGGCGTTTCGCGAGCGCACTGCTGAAAATACCGACTGTCGTGATAGATGCATTTGAGAGCATAACATCAAAATTTGCAACGGTATTCATACCATCAGCAATCACAGGTGTTGAGGCGGAGGACATCGCATATCGCATGGACGGCCTCCCGCTGAAACTGAAAAAAATTGTGGAATGCCCTCTTCCTCTCAGATCAGATGCTGAGATATTGCGTGATATCCGCGACAACCTCCGTCGCCTCCATTAAATCAATCCCTGACTTTCTTGACTGCGATATCTATTGCTCTCAACACACTTGTTCTCGGCTTTATCGTCACAACAGGGATGCTCACAACTTTCTCCACCGTCGGACTGAGGATGGGTGCGCAGACGAGTGCTGAAGCACCGTCCTTCTCCGCTTTTATCGCTTTTATTATCGCCTCCTCCATTGTCGTCACAGCATACTCGCGTATCTCCATGAAATCCCCATCAACATACACACGACGCCTGTCAATTTCATCAAGGATCCCTCTCGCTGATATGACAGCGATGAACTTCTTCCTCTCGTTTTCTCCCTCTATATGCCTTATCGTGTTTATTATCCTCCTGAATGTCCTCAGATTTGGATCTCTTCTGCCCGAAAGTATTTTATAAAGAGTGCTTGCAGGTATCCCCGAGCGCTTGCTGAATTCCTCTATCGTCATACCGAGCCTGTGTTTTATAAGCCTTCTCGTAAAAACAGCAGATAACTCCTTTTCATTCAGCAGAACCTCTCTGATTATGTCGTCTGCAACTCCCATATCCTCCTTGCCCTCCTGTCCATCTCATTCTCTTTCCGTTTGATGAATATCCACATTTCGGAATTTTACACGATTTCCTAATAATTCTTTCATCTTTTCATAAGATTCATCTCCGCTGTCTCGGTTGTTACATCTCAAACGCCCCAAGGAGCATGCGAGAGCGTTGAGTGGAAAGGTATTGAGGAAAGGTATTTAACTTTTGCCAATGGAATGTTGAGAAGGTTTCTGGCGATGATTTGAGGCTGGATAGCTCTGAGGAGGGCTATTGTGTAAACAAGCCATTGCCGGAGCCGTGATGAAGGCATAAAGCTCCCTCCGAAAGCTGGGAGTAGTTTACTGTCTCATTGCTTCATTGTTTTGTCTCAGTGGCAGCGCTGTGTGCTCTGCGCTGTGCTCTCTGTGCCCACTCATCTGTGATAAATATATTGCCTCTCAAGACAATATGAATGCAGCCTCGCGATTTAAGCGTGTCTGATGTTCAGAAATTTTCCTTTTTAGGCAATTTAATGCACAAAACAGTAAAATTTAAAAGTGGTGAATTCTCAGAAGAATGCAGGGAGTCATGTGGGGATGGAAAATGAGGATTACATCTGTGATTGCGGCTGTTGCTGTTGTTTTTGTTTTTGTTTTTTTTCTGAGTTTTTCCGTTGTTTCTGCTGCTGCTGAAGACGATGGGGATCCGGGTGTGATAGTGATTGGTTACCAGCCGAGCACGCATCAGGTTGCTGCGATGGTTGCAGCTGAGAAGGGGTGGTGGCTTCAGGATCTGAGGAGATTTGGCGTTGAAGATGTCAAGCTGAATGAATTTGCAACGGGGCCGCCTGAGATGGATGCCATGCTCATAGGCGATATTGATGTCGCGTATGTCGGGACAGCACCTCCCATCGCAGCGATGTATGAGGGGTTGGATGCGAAGATTGTTGCAGGTGTGCAGGTTCAGGGCTCCGCCATTGTTGTGCGTCGTGATTTGGCGGATGAATACCGTGAGAAAGGGATTGCGGCGTTAAAAGGTTGCAAAATAGGGACATATCCAGCGGGTTCTATCCAGCACACCATACTTTCAAAATATCTCGCCGATAACGGCATGGACCCCGAGAAGGATGTTCAGATAATATCTCAGGCGTCACCTTCAGAAGCGGCATCAGCAATTGGCAGCGGGAGCGTTGATGCTGTTTTCCTGCCGAGTCCGTGGCCTGCCAAGATAGAATCCGAGGGGAGCGGAGTCATCGTTGAGTGGTCGGGCGACATATGGAAGAATCATGCATGCTGCTGCCTCGTGGTGAGAGGAGAGCTTATAAGAGAGAATCCCGAGCTTGTAAAGCAGATAATACGAACTCATATAAACGCAACCGAATATGTGAAGAAACATCCGGAAGAAGCAGCAGAAATATTCGCAAAATGGCAGCATGAAAATGTTTCTGTCATCCTGAGATCGCTGAATATATCTGATATGCAGTGGATTCACGACCCTCATGTTCTGATAGACTCGGGTGTTGAGTATGCGAAGGTTATTTACGATCTCAACAGGAAGCGATATGAAGCTCGTGGCATACATCTGCTGCAGGCAGACGACATATTTGACACATCGCTGTATGATGAGGTTATTGCTGAATTCAATGTGACACCTGCGACACCAACCACGCCTGCGCCTACAACTGCGCCTGCGACACCCACGACAACAACCGCAACTCCCACTGCGACCCCTGTGCCGGGATTTGAATTTTGGATTGTGATGATTTCATTTGCCGCTGTGATCGTGTATATGCGAGGCGGGAGGCGTAATGAAGGTGCGTGAGCGCCTGCTGCGGATTATGCGGACATTCGTCCCGGGTGCGATATCGCTGACTGTGTTCGCTGTCGTGTGGGAGATCGTCGCCACATTGATAGGAAATGAGAGGGTTCTGCCAAGATTTTCGCAGGTTATGATATCATTTTACGAGCTGAAGGAATATATACCACTGGATATCATTCAGAGTCTCATACATTTTGGCATGGGAATATCTTTTGCATTTCTCATCGCATTTCCACTTGGAATGCTTATGGGATGGTTCAGAGGTGTTTTCGGATTTGTTGATCCCATTGTTGAGATTCTGAGACCCATACCTCCACTTGCATGGATACCTCTTGCGATTGCCTGGTTTCATCTTACTCCGATCGCAGCATCATTCATCATATTTCTAGGTGCCTTCTTCCCACTGCTCATAAACACTTATATGGGGTTCAGAGAGACGCCGAAGACTCTGATAGAAGCGGCTAAGGTGCTCGGATGCGACAGTGATGTGCGTCTTATGAGGTATGTTGCGCTGCCTCACGCGCTTCCTATGATCGCTACCGGCATGCGGGTGGGGATGGGTGTTGGCTGGATGTGTGTCGTCGCTGCTGAGATGTTCGGCGTGAGCACGAACGGTCTCGGTTTTCGCATGTTCACAAAGTTCTTCTACAATCACCAGATAGACTATGTCATCACATACATGATACTGCTCGGCATAATATCGCTTGTTCTGGACGCCTCATTCAGATATATCACAGGAAGCCTGATGAAATGGAGAGGAGGGGTTGTGCTTGAAGCTTGAAGTGGTGTCTCTCACAAAAATATACCGGCACAATATCAGAAATAAGATCGGAAATAAGCACATCTGCAATGATGAGTGTGTGATTGCTGTGGAAAATGTGAATTTTCGTGTTGAAGAAGGAGAATTTGTATGTATTTTAGGACCTTCAGGATGTGGAAAAACGACAATTGTGAGGATAATAGCTGGACTGGATAGCCCCACATCTGGTGAAGTGCTTGTTGACGGCGTTCCTGTGAGAGGACCCGGAAAAGACAGATGCGTTGTGTTTCAGGAATTTGCACTTTTCCCGTGGAGAACTGTTCTCAAGAACATCACATTCGGACTTGAGAACACTGGCGTTCCGAAGGATGAAAGGGAGAGGATAGCAAGGAAATACATAAGGCTCGTGGGATTGGAGGGGTTTGAGAACGCATATCCTCATGAGCTCTCAGGTGGGATGAAGCAGCGCGTAGCGATTGCAAGAGCGCTCGCGATAGATCCTGACATCTTGCTCATGGATGAGCCCTTTGGATCGCTTGATGCCCAAACAAGAAACCTGTTTCAGGAGGAACTCCTCAGAATATGGTATGAAACTTCAAAAACCATAATTTTTGTGACACACAGTGTTGATGAAGCGATATTTCTCGCCGATAAAATACTCATAATGACTGCGAGACCCGGCAAAATAAAAAAGGAAATAGATGTTGATCTGCCGAGAATGAGGAACAGGACGAGCAAGGAGTTCAATGAAATTCGCTCATGCGTGCTTGATGAACTTCGCCAGGAAGCGTTGAAAGCGATGATGATGCAGCATATGAAGCGACTTTCTTGATGCTCACACCAGCATGTGCGGTGTGGGTTGATGGATGTGAGTTGATGCATGGCATGTGAGGAGTTGATGGATGTGAGTGACTGAGAGGAGTGAGGAGGCATGGGAGAATATGAGTTGAGGTGTCTGGAATGTGGTATGAGAATACAGGATACATACACAAACAGATGTCCGAGAGGATGTGATGCACTACTTATGTCTGTATACGCTGACAATCTCAGAATAAGAAAGGATATTGGGATATGGAAGTTTTATGACTGGTTACCTGTCAGAGACACGAAAACTGTCAGAAAAATCAGGACAATTGTCCCGGATACCGCACCTGTGACATATTTGAGTGATGGTCTCGGAAAGGAACTCGGAATCAGAAACCTGTATATAAGTTTCAACGGGTTCTGGCCTGAGCGATGTGCATTTATGCGTTCGTGCACATTCAAGGAGCTTGAGGCCATCTGCACACTTGCGAGAGTGGAAGAACAAACCTCAAAAACGCTCGTGCTGGCATCAGCAGGCAACACTGCAAGGAGCTTCGCGCAGGTGTTCTCAGCTGCACGAAAGCCCGTTGTTCTCGTGGTCCCTTCAATAAACATAAGAAGGGTCTGGACGACAGTTGAAGTGCCTTCTTCCGTCATACTGGTGTCATTGCGGGGAGATTACACGGATGCCATAAGATTCGCATCGCACCTCACAGAATGCAGCAGTGCGTGTGATTTGATAAATGAGGGAGGAGTGCGGAATATCGCACGCAGAGATGGTCTCGGCATCATAATACTGGATGCGCTTTTGCAAATCAGAAGGATGCCCGATCACTATTTTCAGGCTGTCGGCAGCGGCGTTGGTGCGATAGGTGTGTACGAGATGGCTTATCGCGCATGTCGTCGGTTTACGGAGAACAGCATTCCGCACATGCATCTCGCTCAAAACCTGCCTTTCGCACCAATGTTCAGCGCATGGCGAGCACGGCGAAATGTCATAATTGCTGATGATATGAGGAACGCGGATGCGTGCATAAAAGAGATGTATGCAGATGTGCTCTCAAACAAGAACCCCCCTTATTCAATAAAAGGAGGCGTCTATGATGTGCTGAGTGCGACCGATGGCGAGATGTATGGAATCAAAAACAGCGAGGCAAGGGCTGCACAGAAACTGTTTGAATGTGTGGAGGGCATTGATATAGACCCCGCCGCATCAATCGCAGTCGCAGCGCTTGTAAATGCTGTTGAGCGCGGAATTGTGAAAAAAAATGATTATGTGCTGCTCAACATAACAGGCGGGGGATATCAGCGGTTGAACGAGGAGCATCTCACATGCCTCCTCCATAAAACAACAACAATTATATCGGCAGACCCAAGCAACGTTGAAGATGTGCTCGTAGAACTCCAAGAATGCCTGCACAATCCTGCCATAGCTCGTGTTTGACTTTCAATCCTGCCATAGTCTGTGTTTAACGAGCGAGAGCAACAGGTATTGAAAGAGATAAAAGAGCTTTCAATCCTACCATAGTCCGTGTTTAACCATTTCAAATATTTTCACTATCTGAAAATACTTGCCTATCTTTCAATCCTACCATAGTCCGTGTTTAACATGTGATCTGAATAGCCATGAATGTTGGACCTCCGTTACTTTCAATCCTACCATAGTCCGTGTTTAACAACGCTGGCAGTGAAATAAGCTGCCAGCCCAGGAGGTGCTTTCAATCCTACCATAGTCCGTGTTTAACTCATGTATGCTAACAAAGCCTCAAGCTGGAAGCCTCGCTTTCAATCCTACCATAGTCCGTGTTTAACAGAGTACCAGCGCAAAGGGATAGACAAAGAAGAAGTCCTTCTTTCAATCCTACCATAGTCCGTGTTTAACTGATGACATTGAATTCAATGTGCGCGCTTACTGTCTCTTTCAATCCTACCATAGTCCGTGTTTAACACTTAGAAGTCATAAAAAGAGAGCAGCAGATCAGTCCTTTCAATCCTACCATAGTCCGTGTTTAACAAGTTAAGATGATACCTAAGATAGAAACAATAGCAGCCTTTCAATCCTACCATAGTCCGTGTTTAACGCGATGAATCCTCCTCCCCCACAAGCTCCTTGCCCTTTCAATCCTACCATAGTCCGTGTTTAACTTAAGAAATAGAAAAAATAAAAAAGAAGTAGAAAAGCTTTCAATCCTACCATAGTCCGTGTTTAACGATTCGTGCCGGCCGAACAAAGGAGGGTCTTGTATGCTTTCAATCCTACCATAGTCCGTGTTTAACGAGAAAAGAGCTCAAGTTCATGATAGATAGGGATGACCTAACTTTCAATCCTACCATAGTCCGTGTTTAACTCGCAAGGGATTTCCCTTCATGTAACTTTATAATGGCCTTTCAATCCTACCATAGTCCGTGTTTAACAGTCAGCAAGCTACTCACAGGTGATGACAAAGTAGTCCTTTCAATCCTACCATAGTCCGTGTTTAACATAAGATACTGAAGGAGGTTCTTAAGGGATACTGGGGCTTTCAATCCTACCATAGTCCGTGTTTAACACAGATGGTGATATTGCAACAGATTTTCCTGTAACACCAACTTTCAATCCTACCATAGTCCGTGTTTAACTCATAAGTGAGATTGAGAAGCACGACATAACTCTTGCTTTCAATCCTACCATAGTCCGTGTTTAACTTTAACTTTGTCAACTGAAAGCATTCGCCGAAGAGTTCCCTGCTTTCAATCCTACCATAGTCCGTGTTTAACCTAGACGCTATATACGAAGCATGTCTGATCAACTACGGTTTCAATCCTACCATAGTCCGTGTTTAACCATGACAATGATTATGGGAGAAAGCCAGCTAAGTATCGTTTCAATCCTACCATAGTCCGTGTTTAACCTCTGTAAGCTTGAATCGCTCAGGCTAGAGCTCTACGTTTCAATCCTACCATAGTCCGTGTTTAACCAACTCTTCTGGCTGCTGAACTATCTTCTGAGACAAAGGTTTCAATCCTACCATAGTCCGTGTTTAACCTTGATTTGGAGGTTGCTCGCTTTTTCAAGGACATCATGGGTTTCAATCCTACCATAGTCCGTGTTTAACCAGCGCCTGCGAGCGTGAGATCTAACTCAATCATAATAAGTTTCAATCCTACCATAGTCCGTGTTTAACCTAGCAGAGGAAGAGTTGAAATGTGAATATGAAAGTCGTTTCAATCCTACCATAGTCCGTGTTTAACCAGCCTCTGATATTTCTCATTTCCCCGTATATCGGGGATCTCCTTTCT